>JBQTJE010000248.1:0-14845 GCA_052387455.1 Pseudonocardia sp. | reverse complement strand
ACTTCACGGCACGCTTCCGGCCCGCCGCCCGTGGAACTCCCGTGGGCCGGGCGGCGCGCTGACCCGGCCGTCCGCGCTGACCCGGCCGGACGCGCCGGGCCGCGCCGGGCCGCGCCGGGCCGCGCCGACGCCGCAGCGACCACCCCGCGCCGCCTGGCCGGCGGTAACCTCGCCGCCATGGCCCGACCCCGCCCCGAGAAGCCCGGACCCGGCCAGGAGTCGGTCTGGGACTACCCCCGCCCGCCGCGGGCCGAGGCGGTGGCCCGGCGCGCGGTGCTGCGCCACGGCGGGTCGACCGTCGCCGACACCACCGACCTCGTCCGCTGCCTGGAGACCAGCCACCCGCCGACGTACTACCTGCCGCGGGCAGCGTTCGGCGGGTACCTGCACCCGGCGGAGCGCACCACGCTCTGCGAGTGGAAGGGCCGGGCCCGCTACGTCGACGTGGTGGTGCCCGGTGTGCCGCCGCTGCGCGAGGTCGGCTGGTGGGACCCCGAGCCGGACCGGCGCTACCCGCAGCTGCACGACCGGGTGGCCGTCTACGCGGGACCGTTCGACGAGGTGAGCCTCGACGGTGCGGCCGTCACACCCCAGCCCGGCGGGTTCTACGGCGGCTGGGTCACCGCGGACGTGGTGGGCCCGTTCAAGGGCGGCGCCGGCTCGTGGGGCTGGTGAGCGATGACTTCGCCGTCGCCCGCCCGTCCTAGGGACATGACCGAGACGAACGCGACCGAGACGAACACGACCGGGACGAACATGACCGGGACGACCGGGTACGTCGAGACCAACGGCCTGGACACCTACTACGAGATCCACGGGCCCGACGACGCCCCGCCGTTGGTGCTGCTGCACGGCGCCTACATGTCGACGGGCATGTTCGGCCCCTTCCTGACCGGCCTGGCCAAGCACCGGCGGGTGCTGGTTCCGGACCTGCAGGCCCACGGCCGCACCACCGACGTCGAACGGCCGATCACCTACGAGGCGATGGCCGACGACGTGGCCGCGCTCATGGCCCACCTCGGCGTCGAGCGGGCCGACGTCGTCGGCTACAGCATGGGCGCAGGCGTGGCGTTGCAGCTCGCGATCCGGCACCCGGCGCGGGTGCGGGCGCTCGTGCCGATCTCCGGGTCCTTCCGCCACGACGGCATGCAGCCCGAGCTGCTGGAGATGATCCCGACGCTCACCCCGGAGATGTTCGCCGGCTCGCCGATCGAGACCACCTACGCCGAGATCGCGCCGGACCCGTCCCGGTTCCCGGTGCTCGTCGAGAAGCTCAAGGCGCTGGACATGACGCCGTTCGCGTGGCCGGAGGTCGCGTCGATCGCGGCGCCGACGCTGCTCGTGGTCGGCGACGGCGACTGTGTCCGGCTCGAGCACGCCGTCGAGATGCTGCGGCTGATGGGCGGCGGCGACATGGGCGACATGCGCCCGCCCGCGCGCCACCGGCTGGCGGTGCTGCCCGGCACCAACCACTACATGCCGCCCGGCTCCGGGATGCTCGACCGGCACGAGTGGCTGCTGCCGATGATCACGTCGTTCCTGGACGGCGCCGACGGTTAGCGACCCAGGGACACCGAGGACATGTTGAACTCCGGCACCCGCACCGGCGGCATGGCGGTGCGGGTGAACCAGTCCTTCCACTCGCGGGGCAGCGTGCGCTCAGTGGCGCCGACCTCGGTGGCGCGGCGCAGCACGTCGAGCGGGGAGTAGTTGAACCGGAAGTTGTGGTCGACCTCCGCGACGACCTCGCCACCCTCCACCAGGTACACCCCGTCGCGGGTGAGGCCGGTGAGCAGCAGCGTGGCCGGGTCGACCTCGCGGATGTACCACAGGCACGTCAGCAGCAGCCCGCGCCCGGTGCGCGCCACCATCTCGGCGAGCGAGGCCGCGGATCCGCCGGTGAGCAGCAGATTGTCGCCCAGCGGGGCGAAGCGGGCGGCCCCGCCGAACTCCACGGCCTCCGCCCGCGAATAGGCGAGCTCGGAGATCACGCCCTCGCGGACCCACTCGGTGCGCTGCAGCGCCGCGCCGTTGTCGAAGACGCTGAGCCCGTCGCCGGAGCGTTCGGTGGCGAGGAAGGGCGCGTACTCGTAGCCCTTCGCGGCCGGGTCGCACGCCATCGTGAGCGGCAGGTCGGTGAGCCGCTCGCCGATCCGCGGCCCGCCGGGGCCGGCCAGCGCGCTGTGCCCCTCCTGGGCGGGGCGGCCGTCCATCGTGAACGCCAGGTTGAGCGCGAGGTCGGCCATCGCCGAGGGCGGCAGCAGCGTCTCGTAGCGCCCCGGGTCGAGGCTCACCCGCCGCTGCCCCCACGCCAACCGCCCGGTGGCCTCGGCGGCCAGCGCGACCACGTCGACGTCGGCGAAGTCGGCCGTGGACGCCCCGGTCCAGGCCGAGCAGGCGAGGTCGGGGGTCTTGACGTTGAGCTCGACCGAACCGGTGGGCTGCACCCAGCGGCGCCGCACGCCGGTGGACGTGCCCAGCCACACCGTCGCCAGCTCGTGCGAGGCGAACCCGTAGTGGCGCGCCGGCCCGGCGAGCACCTCGCCCAGGCCGCGGGCGAAGGAGTCGAACACCCGGATGGACGTCTCGGCCGCCGGCTCCGGCCACCCCTGATCGTCGGCGCCGGGTTCGGGCAGCGCCATCGCGTCCCGGGCCGGGCCGGCGTCGCGGGCGGCGTGCTCGGCGGCGCGCAGCAGGGACGCCAGCTGTGCGGTGTCGGTGACGGTGACGCTGGAGGTGACGACGCCCGTGGCGGTGCCGCCCTCGACGGCCACCATCGCGATCACCGCCACCTCGCGCACCGTGGTGTGCCCGTTGGTGGTCATCGTGGAGTTGGCCCAGCGCAGCACGGCCTCGCTGGTCTCGGTGACGATCACGACCCGGCCCGCGTGCGCGCCGGGCAGCGCCAGGACCCGCTCGACGATCTCCTGGGCGCCGAGCACCGCGGTCACTGCCCCTCCTGGCGGGTGTTGAGGACGGTGACGCCGCGGAAGCGCGCGGCGGGACACCCGTGGCTCACCGGCGCGACCTGGCCCGGCTGGGCCTTGCCGCAGTTGAACGCACCGCCGAGCAGCCACGTCGACGGTCCGCCCAGGGCGTCGAGCGAGCCCCAGAAGTCGGTGGTGGTGGCCTGGTAGGCGACGTCGCGCAGTTGCCCCGCGAGGCGCCCGCCCTCGATCCGGTAGAAGCGCTGGCCGGTGAACTGGAAGTTGTAGCGCTGCATGTCGATCGACCACGACCTGTCGCCGACGACGTGGATCCCGCGCTCGACCCCGGCGATCAGCTCCTCGGTGGTCGTGTCCCGCGCCGGGTCGGGCCGCAGCGACACGTTGGCCATCCGCTGGATCGGCACGTGGTGCGGCGAGTCGGCGAACGCGCAGCCGTTGGAGCGTTCCAGCCCCAGCCGCGGGGCGAACGTGCGGTCGAGCTGGTAGCCGACGAGGGTGCCGTCGCGGACGAGGTCCCACTCGGTGGTGGCGACGCCGTCGTCGTCGAACCCGACGGTGGCCAGCCCGTGCGCGACGGTGCGGTCGCCCGTGACGTGCATGAGCTCGCTCCCGTAGCGCAGCGTGCCGAGCTGGTCGGGGGTGGCGAAGCTGGTGCCCGCGTAGGCGGCCTCGTAGCCGATCGCGCGGTCGTACTCGGTGGCGTGCCCGACCGACTCGTGGATGGTGAGCCACAGGTTCGTGGGGTCGATCACGAGGTCGTAGCGGCCGGGCTCCACCGACGGTGCCTTCACCTTCTCCGCCAGCAGCTCGGGTATCCGGGCCAGCTCGCCGTCCCAGTCCCAGCCGGTGCCGGTGAGGTACTCCCAGCCGCGCCCGGCGGGCGGGGCGAGGGTGTCCATCGTCTCGAAGCCGCCCGCCGCGCGGTCGACGGTGGTCGCCGTCAGGTTGGGACCCACCCGCACCCGCTGCTGGATCGTGCTGGTTCCCGACGTGTCGGCGTAGAACTTGCACTCCCGCACCTGGGCGAGCCCGGCCCGGACGTGGTCGACCCCGTCGGCCGCGAGCAGCCGCTGCGACCACTCGGTGAGCAGCGCGACCTTCTCCGCCGTCGGCACCGTGAGCGGGTCGATCTCGTACGCCGAGACCCACACCGCGCCCGCGTGCACCGGCTCGGACGCCCGCTCCACCCGCTCCAGCGCGACGGGCCGCAGCGTGCGCGCCACCTCGACCGCCCGCTCGGCGGTGGCCGCGGCCCGCTCGGGCGTGAGCTCGACGTGCGCGGCGAACCCCCACGTGCCGTCGACGATCACCCGCACCGCCAGCCCGAGCGTGACGTCGTCGGCCACCTCGGTGACCTGCCCGTCACGCAGGCTGATCGACTGGCTCGCCAACCGCTCGACCCGGACGTCGGCGTGCTCGGCGCCCAGCTCGCGGGCCCGGCTGAGCGCCGCGTCGGCGAGCGCGGTATGGGCGATCGCCCGGAACTCCGGGTCGACGCGGTCGATCGACATGTCCGGCACGGTAGTACAGCCGACAGGATCGTCGATCGCCCAGCTCAGCAGGGCCGCAACCCCGTGACGACGTAGGTCGTGCCCGCCTCGGCGCGCCCGACGGTCAACCGGCCGAGCTGCGGCCCGGGCGCCGCGCCGCCGGGCCAGGTGAGCCGGCACGCGTCGACGTCGAGCTCGTCGCCGCGGCGGGTGCCGGGGGCCTCGCCCTCGGCGTAGACACGCGGGTCGGTGACCTGCGCGGCGAGCGCCCGGACGGCCGCGGCGCAGTCGGGGGCACCGGCGGCGGCGGCGAAGGCCGGCCGGGCCTGCGGGGCGATCAGGTTGTCGCACACCGCGCCCGTCTCGGCCCGCGCGACCGTGGTGAGCAGCACCGGCAGCAACGCCGTCGCGCGGGGCGCGCCGAGCTGCCCGCGGTTCTCCATCTGGGTCTGGGCGCGCTGCGCGGCGAGCTGCTCGGCGGTGCGGAACTGCGTGATCGCGAACCCGGTGCCCGTGACGGCGCACAGCACCGCGCCGACGGCGGCGAGGCGCCACAGCGGCAGCTGCACGAGCCCGGCGAGCAGCACCCCGATGCTGGCGGCGAACGCCCACGCCCACGGCCCGGTGCCCAGCATCAGCCCGGCGACGACCACGAGCCCGGCGACGTGCCAGACCCAGCCGCGCAGCAACCCGTCCAGCCGCAGCAGCCGCAGCAGCACCAGCGCACCCGCGCCCGCCACCCACGGCCACCACGACCACCCGGCGAACGGCCACAGCAGCAGCGCCGCCGCCCCGATGCCCAGCCCGGCGGCGGCCCGGGGGGTGCGCAGGATCCGCCGCCACGGTGACCCGGGACCTGCCGGACCACCGCCCACCGGACCCCCTCCGGCGCCCGCAGCACCCCGACCCACCGGGCCCTTGCCCGCGGGACCACGGCCCGCGGAACCACCGCCCGCCGGGCCGGGCGCGTCCCACGCGGCGCGCCACGGCGCCGGGTCGGCGGCCGGCCGCCGTGCGGGCGGGGAGGGTGGCGTGCGCTCGTCCATCGCGACCGAGCCTAACGGCCGCAGCAGCCGGCCCGGGCGGATCGGACCCTCGTCGAGACCCCGCGGTCAGGCGCCGGCCGGCCGGACGGACAGCTCGGTGACGTCGGCGTCGCGCGGCGCGGTGACGGCGTACCGCACCGCACCGGCCACCGACTCGGGCCGCAGGTAGGCCTCGGCGCGGTACTGCGCACCCTCGTGGGCGACGACCGCGCGCTGCAGCTCGGTGTCGGTGCGGCCGGGATGCACGGACGTGACGCGGATGCCGTGGCCGGCCTCCTCGGCGCGCAGCGCGTCGCCGAACGCGCGCAGCGCGAACTTGCTGGCCGCGTAGGACCCCCACCCCGGACGGGCGCTGAGCCCGGCGCCGGAGTTGACCAGCACGACGCGCCCGCGGGCGGCGCGCAGCGCGGGCAGCAGCAGGCGGGTCAGCTCGGCGACGGCCACCACGTTGATCTCGAAGGTGCGCCGCCACTGCGCGGCCGTGCTCTGCTCGACGGTGCCGAGCGGCCCGATCCCCGCGGAGTGCACGAGGACGTCGAGCCGGGCGACGGTGGCGGCCGCCGCGGCGAGGGCGCGCGAGTCGGTGAGGTCCACCGGCCACGGCCGGGCGCCGGGCAGGCCGGCCGCGACGGTGTCGAGCGCCTGCGCGTCGCGCCCACCCAGGAGCACGTCGTGGGTGGGCGCGAGGGCGCGGGCGACGGCGGCGCCGATGCCCCGGGAGGCGCCGGTGACGAGGGCGAGCGGGCGGGCGGGTGCGGTCACCGCGCGACCGTAACCAGTGCCCGTACCCGCGTCAGGACGTGCCGGCGTCAGACCCGGCGGGCGGAGTGGAACTTGCGGCCCTTGAGCTCGGACACCTTCACCGGGCTGCCGCTCGTGCTCGCGTGCACGATCTTGCCGTTGCCGACGTAGATCGCGACGTGGCTGACCGGCTTGTAGAAGAAGACGAGATCGCCGGGCTGCAGGTTCGCGCGCGACACCGGGGTGCCGACGCCGGACATCGCCCGGCTCGTGCGCGGGAGCTTCACCCCGAGCTGCTTGTAGGTCCACTGCACGAGGCCGGAACAGTCGAACGCGTTGGGGCCGGTGGCGCCGTACCGGTAGGGCTTGCCGATCTTGCTCATGGCGATGCGCACCGCGCCCGCGCGGGCGGCGACCGCGGCGGGGTCGGGGGCGGGGGCGAGGTCGAACGCCGCGAGGCTGATCTGCTCGCCGGGTGCGAGCACCGCGGACGGTGCCGCGGGGACCGGGACGGCGGGGGCGGCCGCGGCGGTGGCCGGCAGCGCGGTGAGGAGGGCAGCGGCGCTCGCGGTGGCGAGGAGCGCGGCCCGGACGGCGGTGGGTCGGTACGACACGAGGATTCCTCGGGGGAAGCACCCCCACGGGTCGTCGGGCCGGGTGGTCCGGTCGCCCGGTCCCGTCCGCCGTCCGTGGCGGTGACCCCGCACCCGCCGCTCCGGGTGAGCGGCGATGTCACGAGGCCGCCAGGCACGTTACGAACCAATCACGGCGAAAGGGAATGACCAACGTCTCACTGGCGCGTCGCAATTCGTGATGCCGCTCACCGCTGCCGTAGCGCAAATGGTGGGATTTGCTCAAGATCCGCGCCATACCGCGGCCCGCCCCGCGCAGGCAGACGGGTGAACCGGTCGGTCTCGCGCGCCGAGCGGCTGCTGAACTGCGCCGATGGTATGAAACTCGTTTCGGAACACAAGTATCGAGCGACCGGTGGAAACAATTCCGGATAGAAAACGAAACCCCGGGAGCGAGCCGCTCCCGGGGTTGCGCTGTGTGTTGTGGAGATTACCGCTCGCGCTCGCCGCGGATGAACTCCTCGACGGCCCGGCGCGCCTCGTCGTCGCTGTACTGCTCCGGCGGGGACTTCATGAAGTAGCTCGACGCCGACAGGATCGGCCCGCCGATGCCCCGGTCGAGGGCGAGCTTGGCGGCGCGCACGGCGTCGATGATGATGCCCGCGGAGTTGGGGGAGTCCCAGACCTCGAGCTTGTACTCCAGGTTGAGCGGGACGTCGCCGAACGCGCGGCCCTCCAGCCGCACGTAGGCCCACTTGCGGTCGTCGAGCCAGGACACGTAGTCCGACGGGCCGATGTGCACGTTGTCCTTGCCCATCTCCCGGTCGACCTGGGAGGTGACCGACTGGGTCTTGGAGACCCGCTTCGACTCCAGCCGCTCGGACTCCTTCATGTTGAGGAAGTCCATGTTGCCGCCGACGTTGAGCTGCATCGTGCGGTCGAGCTGCACGCCGCGCTCCTCGAACAGCCGCGCCAGCACCCGGTGGGTGATCGTCGCGCCGACCTGGCTCTTGATGTCGTCGCCGATGATCGGCACGCCCGCGGCGCGGAACTTCTCGGCCCACACCGGGTCCGACGCGATGAACACCGGCAGCGCGTTGACGAACGCCACCCCCGCGTCGAGTGCCGCCTGCGCGTAGAAACGGTCGGCCGCCTCGCTGCCCACCGGCAGGTAGCAGACCAGCACGTCGGCCCGCTGCTCGCGCAGCACGGCCGCTACGTCCACCGGGTCCTCGTCGGACTCGGTGATCGTCTCGCGGTAGAACCGGCCCAGCCCGTCGAGGGTGTGCCCGCGCAGCACCGGGACGTCCAGGGGTGGCACGTCCGCGATCTTGATCGTGTTGTTCTCGCTGGCCCCGATGGCCTCGGAGAGATCCCGTCCGACCTTCTTGGCGTCCACGTCGAACGCGGCGACGAACTCGATGTCGCGGACGTGGTAGCCACCGAAGTCGACGTGCATCAACCCGGGGACGCGGTTGGCCGGGTCGGCGTCCGCGTAGTAATGGACACCCTGCACCAGCGATGCCGCGCAGTTCCCGACCCCGACGAGGGCGACTCGCACCTTGCTCATTCCCGGCTCTCCTCCATCAGCTGTCTGTCTCGCGTCCGGCCTCGTCGCCGGGGGCGTCGTCGCGTGCGGCCCGTTCGTGGGCGATCAGCTCGTTGAGCCACCGCACCTCGCGCTCGGTGGTGTCCAGCCCGAGCTGGTGCAACTCGCGGGTGTAGCGGTCGACCTTCTCCCCGGCGCGGGCCAGCGCCGAGCGCAGGCCCTCACGTCGCTCCTCGACGCACCGCCGGCGCCCCTCCAGGATGCGCATCCTGGCCTCGGCCGGCGTACGGGAGAAGAACGCCAGGTGGACGCCGAAACTCTCGTCCTCCCAGCAGTGGTGGTTGGTCTCGGACAGCAGCTCGGTGAGCCGCTCCTTGCCCTCCGCGCTGATCCGGTAGACCCGCCGGCCGCGCCGCGACCACCCCGTCTCCGGGTGCGCCGGTGCCGCGTCCTCGACGATGAGGCCGCCGCGGGTGAGCCGGCGCAGTGCGGGGTACAGCGAGCCGTAGGAGAAGACCCGGAAGCCGCCCAGTCGCAGGCCGAGCTGTTTGCGCAGCTCGTAACCGTGCACGGGAGCCTCGTTGAGCAGGCCGAGGATCGCCAGCTCCAGCACGGGCGATCCCTCCTCACGTCGAGCCCAGTGAGCCCACTATATCGGTTCGATACATCATGGCGCAGTTCGAGGACCGGCCACCGCACCAGGGCGTGCCCTCTCCGACGTTCGGGCACGACCCGCCCGCCGCCGCGCGTACCCTCGTCCGGGTGCGGAACCAGCGGCAGGTCGTCGACTACGCGTTGCAGCGCCGGTCGCTGCTCGCCGACGTCCACGCCGGCCGGGCCGGGACGGCGCAGGTCTGCGACGCGGGCCCGTACCTGCTGCGGGCCGCGCGGTTCCACGGCGAGCCCACCCCGCACAGCTGCCCGGTCTGCCGCAAGGAGCGGCTGACCAACGTCTCGTGGGTCTTCGGCGACGAGCTCCGGCACGCGTCCGGCTCCGCCCGCAACGCCGCGGAGCTGGAACGGCTCGCCGGGCTGCACGCGGAGATCTCCGTCTACGTCGTCGAGGTCTGCCGCACCTGCAGCTGGAACCATCTGGTGCTGTCCTACGTCCTGGGCACCGGCACGCCCCCCGAACGTGCCGCGCGGCCCGATCCCCGACGGAGGACCGCCGCCGAGTGAACTCGCCCACCACCTGCCACCCCCGGAGCAAGCGGTGAACGAACAGTCCGATCCCCGGCTCCCCACCGGCCGCCCGGCCGTCCCCGCCGGGCAGGCCGGCCGATCCGCGGGCCACCCACCCCGCCCGGCCGGCCCGCGCCCGCCGCGGCCGGTCCCCCCGCAGCGGTACCGCCCCGCGGGCGGCGACGGCGCGTCCACCAGCGGGCCGCACGCCGTGCACAGCCATCCCCGCGCGCCGGCGGCGTACGGGGGATCGGAGATGCCGCTGCTCACCCACGACGGCCCCGGCGACGGGTCGCGGGCCGAGGAGATGGCGCGCCGCGAGGCGTCGAGCCACCCGGAGCAGCCCGTGGCGCGCGGGCGGCGGGGCTCGCCGCTGTGGCGCACCGTCCGCCGCTGGCTGCTCGGCACGCTGGCCGTGCTCGTGCTGGGCCCGACGATCGCGTTCGTCGTGGGCTACCTCGTGTTCGACCCGCCCAACGGCGAGGTCCAGGTCGCCCAGGTCGCCACGTTCACCTTCGCCGACGGCGCCCCGCTGGCCACCGTCCGCCCCGACAACATCAACCGCGTCACCGTCTCGCTGGACCAGGTGCCCGAGCACGTCCGGCAGGCCGTGTTCGCCGCGGAGGACCGTTCCTTCGAGTCCAACCGCGGCTTCGACCTCACCGGGATCGCCCGCGCCGCGTGGAACCAGCTCCAGGGCGGCGTCGGCGGCGGGTCGACCATCACCCAGCAGTACGTCAAGGTCGCGACGGGCGACGACTCGTTCTCGCTGTGGCGCAAGTACAAGGAGGTCGTGCTCGCGGTCAAGGTCACCCGCCAGCAGAGCAAGACCCAAATCCTGGAGAACTACCTCAACCTCATCTACCTCGGCCGCGGCGCCTACGGCATCCAGGCCGCCGCGAAGGTCTACTTCGACAAGGACGTCAGCCAGCTCTCGGTCTCCGAGGGCGCCATGCTCGCCGGCATCATCCAGTCGCCGTCCCGGTGGGACCCGGCCAAGAACCCCGCGAAGTCCGCGGAACGCTGGAACTTCGTGCTCGACGGGATGTCGTCGCAGGGCTGGCTGAGCCCGGCCGACCGGGCCGTGCAGCAGTTCCCCGCCTACGCCGCCGAGCCACCGCCCGGCGGGGGCATCCCGGGCGACGACCGCGGCCACCTCTACAACCTCGCCAAGGCCGAGCTGGAGCAGTACGGCATCACCGAGACGATGGTCAACACCCAGGGCCTGCTCATCGAGACGACGATCGACCCGGTCCGCCAGCGCCACGCCGTCGACGCCGTCACGCAGGTGCTCAAGGGGCAGCCGGAGAACCTGCGCTCGGCGCTGGTGTCCGTCGACCCGAAGACCGGCGCGATCGTGGCCTACTACGGCGGGTCCAACGGCGTCGGCACCGACTACGCGCAGGCGCTTCGCCAGCCCGGGTCGTCGTTCAAGCCGTTCGTGCTGGCCGCGGCCCTGCAGGGCAACGACGGCGTCGGGCTGGGCACGCTCTACGACGGCTCCTCACCGCAGAACTTCCCCGGGGTCGGCAAGCCGATCAAGAACAACGAGGGCTTCGACTGCGCCGAGTGCTCGGTCAAGACGGCCATGACCCGCTCGATCAACACGGTCTTCTACCGGATGGCACTCGACGTCGGGCCGGCGCGGGTCGTCGACGCCGCGCACGCCGCCGGCATCCCCCAGGACCTGCTGCCCCAGGCGCGCGGTGGCATCGCGCTGGGCGACCAGGAGGTGCACCCCGTCGACATGGCCTCGGCGTTCGCCACCTTCGCCGCCGACGGCAAGCGCCGCCCGCCCTACCTGGTGCGCAAGGTCACGGCCGCGGACGGGCGGGTGCTGCACAGCCGCGACGACGAGCCGGTCGCCGCCGAGCAGGTGCTCCCCCAGCAGGTGGCCCGCAACGTCACCGAGGCGATGCTCGACGTCGCCGGGGTCGCCGGCTTCGGGCTCGGCGACCGCCCGGCCGCCGCCAAGACCGGCACCGTGCAGGCCGAGCAGGCCGGGCTCAACAAGGACGCGTGGGCCGTCGGGTTCACCCCGCAGCTGTCCACCGCGGTGTGGGTCGGCACCGACTTCAGCGACCCCATCAAGACCTCGTCGGGGCGGTCGGTGTTCGGCGCGACGCTGCCAGGCCCGATCTGGAAGGCCTACATGTCCGACGCGCTGCGCGGGGAGCGGGTCGAGCAGTTCTCCCGCTTCGTGCCGCTGGGCGACCCGCCGGTGAACGAGTTCGTCGACGAGGACGGCGAGGACGGCGACGAGGACGGCGAGGACTCCGGGGACGGCGAGTCGCGCGACGGGCAGGACTCCCGCGACGGGCGCTCGGAGCGCGACGGCAACCGCAACCGCGACGGGAACGACCGCGACGGCGGCAACCGTGACGGGGGCAATCGCCAGAACGGCGGCCCCGACAACGGTCGCTCCATCAGCGACGTCCTCGGCCCCGACGGCAACTGACCCGGTGGGCTCGGGGGGCAGCGGCGCGCGCGGCCGCTCGTGAGCACGCCGCCCGGCGGCCCGGCTTCGGCCACCCGCGTCGTCCCCACCTGGACCGAACCCCTCGCGGCGGCCGCCAGCCGCCCGGTCGGTGGCCCGCTCGGGCGCCACGCCCTCGTCGGGCGCAGCCGGTTCTGGACGCCGCTGCGGGTGCTGCTCCTGCTCGCCGTGGCGGTGCTCGCGGCCGGGTGGCTCGGCAAGGCCGCCTGCCTGCAGCAGTACGCACCACCCGAGGGCGGGCTGGCCCTGGACTGGCGCAACAACCGCCAGTACGTGGCGCTGTGCTACTCCGACACCGTCCCGCTGCACCGCATCGAGGGGCTCGACGCGGGCGCGCTGCCCTACCGCGACCCGTGGCCCGGCACCGAGGCGCAACCGCGGTACTCCGAGTACCCGGTGGCGACAGGGCTGTTCCAGTGGGGCAACGCGCGCCTGGCCGACGGCTGGCTGTGGGTTGCCGAGCGGGTGCCGCTGTGGCCGTCGGGGCTGCCGGAGGTCGTCTACTTCGACCTGACGGCGGTGTGGTTGTCGTTCGCCTGGCTGCTGACGGTGTGGGCGGTGCACGCGCTGCGGCCCGCCCGGCCGTGGGACGCGGCGCTGGTGGCGCTGTCCCCGCTGGCGCTCGTGCACGTGCTCACCGCCGCCGACACGCTCGCCGTCGCCTGCGCCGCCACGGCACTGCTGGCGCTGGCCCGCGGGCGGGCCCTGCTCGCGGGCGCGCTGCTCGGTCTCGGCGGCGCGTTCGGGTTCTGGCCGTTGCTGCTCGTGCTGCCGGTGGCGCTGGTGGCGGCGCGCCGCCGCGCCCCGGCCGTCGCGCTGCGGGTGGCCGGCGCGGCGCTGGGCGCGTGGGCGGTGGTGAACGCGCCGGTGGCCGCGGCGTACCCGCGCGGGTGGAGCGAGTTCTTCCGCGTCCAGGCGGGGCGCCCCGCCGACGTCGACTCGCTGTGGTTCGCCGTCGCGTCCTTCGCCGGTCGCGGGGTGCCCGACGGGGCAGCCCTCGACGCGGCTGCGGTCGCGGCGTTCGTGGTGTGCTGCGCTGGGATCGGGCTGCTCGCCTGGCGGGCGCCGCAACCCCCGCGCGTCGCGTCGCTGGCGTTCCTGCTGGTGGCGGCCCTGCTGCTGACCGGGAAGGCATGGAGTCCGCAGTGGTCGCTGTGGCTGGTGCCGCTCGCGGTGCTCGCGTTGCCGCGATGGCGACTCCTGCTGGGCTGGATGGCCGTGGACGCGCTGGTGTGGGCGCCGCGGATGTTCTACTTCCTCACCCCGGCCGCCCGCGGGCTGCCGCCGGAGTGGTTCCTCGGGGCGGTGCTCGTCCGCGACACGGTGGTGGTCCTGCTGTGTGCGCTGGTGGTCCGCTCGGTGCTCGCACCCGCCACCGATCCGCTGCGCACGGGCGCCGCCGACGGCGACCCGGAGTGGCCGCGCGAGCCCGGGTACCCGCCCGGCGCCGTCACCCGAGCCGTTCGCGCAGGATCTTGATGTCGGCGGCCTGCCCCTCGGCGGGCGTCTCGACGACCACCGGCGCGCCTGCCGCCGCGCACACCGCGACGAGCAGCTCCGGGTCGATCGTGCCGGCGCCGATGTTGGCGTGCCGGTCGCGCGCGGAGCCGAACGGGTCGCGCGAGTCGTTGAGGTGCACCAGGTCGATCCGGCCCGTGATCGCCCTGGCCCGGTCGACGACGTCGACCAGCTCCTCGCCCGCGGCGAACGCGTGGCAGGTGTCGAGGCAGAAGCCGACCCCGAGACCGCCCACCGCATCCCACAACCGGGCGAGCGCATCGAACCGGCGGGCCATCGCGGCGTCGCCACCGGCCGTGTTCTCGATCAGGACCGGCACCGCGAAGCCGCCCTCGTCGGCCTGCCGGGCCAGAAAGCGGCGCCAGTTGTCCACCCCGACCGCCGGGTCCTCGTCCTTTGTCACGTGCCCGCCGTGCACCACCAGCCCGAACGCCCCCACCTCGGCTGCCGCGGCGGCGTGCTGCACGACGATCTTGCGCGACGGCACCCGGATCCGGTTGTTCGTCGAGGCCAGGTTGACCGGGTACGGCGCGTGCACCACCACCGCGACGTCCGACTCCCGCAGCTCCGCGGCCCGCGGGTGCGGCGTCGGCGCCTTCCAGCTCTGCGGGTCGCCCAGGAACATCTGCACGACGTCGGCGCCGCAGGCGGCCGCGGCGCCGAGCGGGTCGGCGTCCTCTCGTACGTGCGCCCCGATCCGACCTGCGCCGCCTCGACCTGCGCCGCTCCGAACACTGTGCATGGCCCGAGGGTAGCGACGACCACCGACAGGTCCCGGCGGCGGCGACGTGGTGGGTGGCACGACGGGCGTGGCGGGCGGGCGTGGCGGTCGGGCGTGGCGGCTGCGCACCCGCCAGAGTCGATCGCCATGATCACCGCTTCGGGACGCTGAGGCGCGCCCGGGACGGTCACGCGTCCGCGGACGCCGATCATGGGCCGGCCGCCGCCGCCTCGCGTCCCCGAAACGGTGATCATGTCGGCTGAGCGGCGCCGGCTGAGCGGTGCCGGTGCCCGGCGCGGCTGCGCGGCTGAGCGGCGCCGGTGCCCGGCCGGTGCTCGGCGGCGCGTGCCCGGCGCGGGACGCCCGCGTTCGCGCTGGTAGCCTGGCCGCGTCACCCCGACCGGTGCCCACCTGGGCGCCGCGTGACGAGCCCCGGTACTTCCGAGCGGCCCGGTTCTGTCGGGGTGCGGTGAGAACCTCCTGTCGCGGATGGACCGCGACCGTTCCAGTCCATAGGAGGTGAGTGGTTCTCATGCGTCATTACGAGCTCATGGTCATTCTCGACCCGAGCCTGGACGAGC
>JBQTJE010000247.1:0-6582 GCA_052387455.1 Pseudonocardia sp. | reverse complement strand
CCCGTCCGCCGCCCCCTGCGCCGCACCGCGAGCCGTACCCCGCGCCGCCCCCCGAGCCGCGCCGATCGCGCACAGCGCCACGCCCCAGGCGAGCACCGCGGCGAACATGCCGTCCGCGGACACCCCCACCCACACCGCGCCCGGCAGCAGCACCCCGAACGGGAGCGCGCGGCGCGCCACGTCCTCCGCGCCCAGCGCCCGCAGCGTCACCGCCACCGCGACGCACGCCGAGGCCCCGACCAGCATCGTCGCGATTCCCGCGGCCCCGCCCCCGCCCAGGCCGAGCCGGTCGAGCCACACGTAGACCAGCAGCGCCCCCGGCGGGTGCGCGCCGACGTGGGTGGTCCAGTGCACCGGCTGGTCGGTGAGGATGAAGTCGGTGAACGTCGCGAGCATCGCGCCGACGTCGGTGACCTTCGGGACGTCGAACAGGTATTCCTGGTCGCTCGTGAGCCGCTCGACGACGCCGCGCTGCCAGCCGTCGACGAGCGCGAGCGACGCCGTCCACGCCAGCGCGGCGGCGTAGCCCGCGCCGAGCAACCGCCCCCAGGGCAGCCGCTGCGCGTACGCGGGCCCGTGCACGACGACCAGCGCGGCGACGACCACCGCCACCGGCGTGCCCGGCCCGGCGTGCGGCAGCCACTGCGCGAGCAACGGCGGCCAGCCCAGGAAGATGTCGAACCCGCGGGCGACCAGGTCGCGCCCGGCCAGGATCGCCGCGACGACGAGCGCCACGCCCGCGCCGACCACCGCCAGATCGGCGGCCAGCGCGCGCCGCGATCTGTCCGGCGAGCGCAGGGTGACGCGCAGGCCGCTCACACCACCGTCACGGGCAGGCGGTGGTAGCCGGTGGCGCCCTGCGGGACCGAGCCGCGCTCCTGCGCGACCTGCGGCACCCCGTCGCCGTCGGTGGCCCGCACGACGACGGTGGTGGCCCCGGCCAGCGCGGGCCGCCAGTCGTGGCGCCACAGCGCCCACGACAGCCGGGTGCCGGGGTAGGTGATCGTGGCGTCGGTCCAGGTGCGGCCGCCGTCGGTGCTGACCTCGACCCGCGAGATGCCGCGGTCGCCGCCGTGCGCGGTGCCCGCCAGCGCCGTGACGGCGCCGCGCGACACCGGCGCCATCTCCGGCACGCCGAACCGGGCCCGGGTGGGGATCGCGAAGTTCGGGCCCCAGCCCTGCTTCTCGTAGAAGCCCTTCACCTCCTCCGTCACGACCTCCACGCCGGTGATCCACTTCAGGTTCTTCTCGCCGAACAGGCCGGGCACGACCAGCCGCACCGGGAAGCCGTGCCGCTGCGGCAGGTCGACCCCGTTCATCCGGTAGGCGAGCAGCGTCGTGGGGTCCATGGCCTTGTCGATGGAGAAGGTGTCGGTGTAGCCGTCGACGGCGGTGAGCAGCACCTCGACGGGCGTGCCGGTGGGCTCGGCGGCGGCGACCAGGTCGGCCAGGCGCGCACCGGTCCACATCGCGTTGCTCTCCAGGCCCCCGCCGACCGGGTTGGAGATGCACATCAACGTCGTCTCCTGGGTGACGGCCGGGAGCGCGCGCAGCCCGGCCAGGTCGACCGTACCGGGGGTGCGCACCGCGCCGTGCACCGCGAGGCTCCAGCGCCGCGGGTCCACGCGCGGGTCGACGACGTTCTTGGTGACGGTGTAGAAGGCGTCGTTGGGCGTGATCGGCGCGATGTCGGGGCCGAACAGCGACAGGCCGTCGTAGGAGAACGTGGCGCGCCGGTACAGCTCGGTGCCGAGTCCCCCGCTCGCCGCGGCCAGGCCCAGCCCGGCGACGCCGACCCCGCCGACGAGCACCGCGCGCCTGCCCACCGACCGGGGCTGCTCGGGTGACCCGAGGTCGGCGGCTGCATGGTCGGCGGCCGGGCGGTCGGCGGGCCCCGCACCGCCACCCACCGTGACGGGCACGCGGTCGGGCGCGGCCGGGGCCGCCGCCCGGGCGGGCAACCCGCCGATCGCGCGCAGCACCATCGCGATCCCCGCCCCCAGCAGCGCGAACCCGACGACCATCACCGCGAGGGTCACCGCGCGGCCGGTGCCCGGCGCGTAGCCGACGTAGCTGGTGCCGAGGATCGGCCACAGCACCGCGACCGCCGCCACCGCGAACACCGCCGTCAGCACCACCAGCAGTCGCAACGCCCGCGTCCGCGACCGGCGCGCGACCAGCGCCACCGCCACCGCGATCGCGATCCCGACGGCGAGCTGCCCGCCGGTGCCGCCGAGGATCCCGGCCTGCTTGAGCTGGTTGTAGCCGCCGAACACGCCGAACAGGCCGAAGAACTGGTCGATCGTCAGCAGCGGCGCGATCCGGTCGCCCAGCAGCTCCGCGGGCGGGGCGACGCCGAGGACCAACCGGGCCAGGGCTTGCACGGTGACGAGCAGCAGGCCGGCGACGAGGCCGGCGACGAGGCCACGGCCGAGCGCGGCGGGGAGGGGGCGCATGATCGCGACGCTAGGGCGGCCACGACCCGCCCGCCGTCCGGGACCGCGGACCGCAAGGGTCCCGTCATCCCCCGGTAAGGAGTGTGCGGCCGGCACCGCCCGCCGGCGCCGACGCCGCGGCCAGCGGGAGCCGCACCTCGAAGCGGCAGCCCGGGCCGTGGTTGCAGGCCGAGATGTCGCCGTGGTGGGCCTCGACGAGCCCGCGCGCGATGGCCAGGCCCAGCCCGCCGCGGGAGTCGTCATCGGGGGTGCGGGCGGTCTCGCCGCCGCGGAAGGCGACGTCGAAGAGCCGGTCGAGGTCGCCGTCCGGGATGCCGCCGCAGGCGTCGTCGACGCGCAGCCAGGCCTGGTCGTCGCCCGATCCCGCGGCGACGACGACCGTGCCGTCGGGCGGGGTGTGCCGGATGGCGTTGGACAGCAGGTTGCGCACGACGCGGGCCAGCTCGGGGTCGCTGCCCAGCACCACCGGCCACTCCGACGGCGCCGCCTGCACCCGCACCCCCCGGCGCGCCGCCGTGACGGCCTCGACCGCGACCGCCTCGGACACCACCTCCGACAGCGACACCGCGGAGAAGGTGAGCCGCAGCGCGCCGGAGGTGATCCGGGAGAGCTGGAACAGGTCGTCGACCATGGCCGTGAGCCGCTCGGTCTCCCGGCGCATGCGCACCGCGTACTCGGCGATCTCGTCGGGCTCCACCATCTCGTCGGCGATCGCCTCGGTCATGGCCCGCAGCCCGGCCAGCGGGGTGCGCAGGTCGTGGCTGATCCACGCCACCAGTTCGCGCCGCGACTTCTCGGCGGCCCGCTCGGACTCGCGCGCCTCGTGCAGCCACATCGCCTCGCGGGCGATCCCCCGGCCCAGGACCATCGCCGTCGGCACGGTGACGGCGGCGACCACCGCGCACACCACGACCGTGCGGGCCAGCTCCGGGGAGTACATGAACCCGCTCACCCCGACCACCCCGGCCAGCGCCGCGGCCAGCGGCACCAGGACCAGCACGGTGACGGCCCGGGTGATCGAACGCTCGCGCATCCGGTGCATCAGCACGGCTCCGAGCAGCGCCACCGGGACCGAGGACAGCAGCGCGACGGGCGCGACGTCGAGCAGCGTGTCAAGCATCGGCGGGCCCGGCCGAGGTGTCGTAGCGGTAGCCCACACCCCACACGGTCGCGATCCGCGTCGGGTTGGTCGGGTCGATCTCCACCTTCTCGCGCAACCGTCGCACGTGCACCGTGACCGTCGACTGGTCGCCGAAGTCCCAGCCCCACACCCGTTCGAGCAGCTCGGCGCGGGTGAAGACCCGCCCGGGGCGGCGGACGAGGAAGGCCAGCAGGTCGAACTCGCGCACGGTCAGCGCCAGTTCGCGCCCGCCCAGCGAGGCACGCCGGCCGAGGACGTCGACGCGCAGGTCGCCGTCCACCAGCGGCCCGGCGGCGTCGCGGGCCGGCACCTCGCGGGAGCGGCGCAGCACCGAAGCCACCCGCAGCACGAGCTCGCGCGGGCTGAACGGCTTGGTGACGTAGTCGTCGGCGCCCAGTTCCAGGCCGAGGACCCGGTCCTCCTCCTCGCCGAGCGCGGTGAGCATGACGATCGGCACGCCCACCGAGTCGCGCCGCAGCCGCCGGCACACCTCCAGCCCGCCAAGGCGCGGCAGCATGAGGTCGAGGACGACGACGTCGGGCACCCGGTCGGCGACCGAACGCAGCGCCGCCTCCCCGTCACCCGCCACGTCCACCCGGTAGCCCGCCCGGTCGAGATAGCGGGTGACGACGTCGCGGACGGTGACGTCGTCGTCGACCACGAGCGCGAGCGGCCGGTCGGTCATTGGTCGAGGCTAGCCCCGGCGCCGGGCCCGGCCGCCCGACGTTCGCGGACCGTAACCGCCGGGACGGGACGTCACAGATCGGTAAGCGCGATCACCCGGCGGCGCACGGCGGCCCCGCCTAGCGTGCGCGCCATGAACGGGCAGGTCGACGTCATCCTTCCGTGTCTCGACGAGGCGCAGGCGCTCCCGGGCGTCCTGCGCGCGCTCCCCCCGGGCCTGCGGCCGATCGTGGTCGACAACGGCTCCACCGACGGCACCCCGGAGGTCGCGGCGGCGCTCGGCGCGACCGTGGTGCGCGAGGCCCGGCGCGGCTACGGCGCCGCGGTGCACGCCGGGATCGAGGCGGCGACCAGCGAGGTCGTCGCGGTCCTCGACGCGGACGGCTCGCTGGACCCGGCGGCATTGCCCGCCATGGTGGCGCTGCTCGACGGGTGCGACCTCGTCGCGGGCCGGCGGGTGCCGGTCGGGCGGGGGGCGTGGCCGTGGCACGCGCGCGCGGGCAACGTCCTGATCGCCGCGCTGCTGCGCCGCCGCGGGATCGCGGTGCACGACATCGCGCCGGTGCGGGTCGCCCGCCGCGCCGCGCTGCTGGAGCTGGGGATCACCGACCGCGCGTTCGGCTACCCGCTGGAGCTGCTCGTGCGGGCGGGGGCGGCGGGCTGGCGAATTACCGAGGTCGACGTCGCCTACCGCCCGCGCACCGGCGGGCGCTCCAAGGTGTCCGGCTCGGTCCGCGGCACCGCCCGCGCCGTCCGGGACATGGCCGCGGTGCTGGTGTGACTGCGGTTCTCGTGACTGCGGTTCTCGTGACTGCGGTGCTCGTGACTGCGGTGCTCGTGACTGCGGTGCACGCGTGACGGCGGTGCACGCGTGACGGCGGTGCTCGTGCTGGCCAAGGCCCCCGTCGCGGGTGCGGTGAAGACCCGGCTGTGCCCGCCGTGCACGCCCGCGCAGGCCGCCGACCTGGCCGCGGCGGCGTTGCTCGACAGCCTCGCCGCCGCGCGGTCGGTGCCCGGCGGCGTCGCGGTGGCCGTGCTGGCCGGGGACCTGCACCGGGCCGCGCGCCGCGCCGCTCTCGACGGCGCGCTGCGCGGGATGCCCGTGCTGGTCCAGCGCGGCGCCGGCCTCGGTGCCCGGATCGCCGCCGCGCACCGCGACGCGGCCGCGCTGCTGCCCGGCCGGGCCACCCTCCAGATCGGCATGGACACCCCGCAGGCCGGGCCCATGCTCGCCGACGCCGCCGCGCTGCTGCACCACCCCGGAACCGACGCCGTGCTCGGCCGGGCCGCCGACGGCGGCTGGTGGGCGCTCGGGCTGCGCGACCCGGCCGCGGCGACGCTGGTCGCGGACGTGCCGACCTCGCGGGACGACACCGGGGAGCGCACGCTCGCCGCGCTGCGGGGCGCCGGCCTGCGGGTCGCGTCGCTGCCCGAACTGATCGACGTCGACACTGTCGCCGACGCCCGCGCCGTCGCTGCGGCGGCTCCCGCGACCCGGTTCGCCGGGGCCGTCCGCGCCCTGCCCGCCACCACCCGGCTCGCCGCCGGCACGGGGCGCACCGCGTGAGCGCGACCGCATTCGAGACCGCGCTCACCGACCGCGGCGCGCAGTTGCTGCGCAGCGACGGTTCGGTCGCGCAGCTCGACGTCCGGCGGTGGCGCGCCGCCGCCGCCGGCGAGGACACCTGGCTGCTCGGCCGCTGCCGCGGCGCGACGATCGACCTCGGCTGCGGGCCCGGCAGGCTCGTCGAGGCACTGGCCCGGCGCGGCGTCCCGGCCCTCGGGGTGGACGCGGCGGCGGAGGCCATCGAGCAGTGCCGGCGCCGCGGGGTGGCGGCCGTGCACTGCGACGTGTTCGCGCCGCTGCCCGGCGAGGGCTCCTGGGAGCACGTGCTGCTGGCCGACGGCAACGTCGGCATCGGCGGCGACCCGGCGGCGCTGCTGCGCCGGGCCGCGCTGCTGCTCGGCCCGGGCGGCACGGTGCTCGTCGAGCTCGACCCCGGCGAGCCCGGCCTGTGGCGGGGCAACGCGCGAGTGCGCAGCCGGCGCGCGGTCGGGCAGCCGTTCCCGTGGGCCGCGGCCGGGGTGGCGGCGCTGCCGGGCCTCGCCGCGCACGCCGGGCTGCGGACGACGGTGGTCTACCGGGGGCGGCGGACGTTCGCCGAGCTCGCGCGGGGGGTTGGGGCGCGGGGGGTTGGGGCGCAGCCGGCGAGAGACGGGGGGCCCCGGCCGGGGGCGGGGGGTCCCGCGCCCCCCGGCCCACCGACACCACCCGCCCACCCCACCAGGCCCGGGACCAAA
>JBQTJE010000246.1:0-19017 GCA_052387455.1 Pseudonocardia sp. | reverse complement strand
GCGCAGTTCGGGGAGACGCCGCCGCCGTCCTTTGCTCTGCGCACCGATACGCACCGTCCGTCGCGGGCTGCCGGGGCGGGCGCGACCGGACAGCGAAGCCCGCGCGGCCGGGGCTGGGGCGGCGGGGAGTTGGCCGAGTGTGCGTTCACACACCGGTCCTGGCCTGCGTCAGTGCAATCTCGACGCCCGCCGCCCGCGGCGCCCCGACCATGATCGGCGATCGGGGACCGGTGGTCGTACCCAGCACGGCCCGGTGTCCCGAAACGGTGATCATGGCGGCCGGGCGGGGGGAGCGGCGCGGCGGGCGGCGCGAGGTGTGGCGCTGCGGGCGGACGGCGCGAGGTGTGGCGCTGCGGGCGGACGGCGCGAGGTGTGGCGCTGCGGGCGGGCGGCGTCAGGGCCCGAACAACCTCGGCAACGTGGCCGACCACGCCGCGCGCAGCTCGTCGAGCGGCAGCGGCGCGAGCGTGCCGATCTCCAGCGACGTCCCGCCGGTGTCGCCGAGCGCGGCGGCTGGGACGCCCGAGCCCGCGGCCAGGGCGAGCACGGCGTCGGCGTCGACGGGCGCGACCGTGACGATCATCCGGGCGCTCGACTCGGCGAACAGCGCGACGAACGGGTCCAGCGTCGCGGGCAGCGTGACCCGCGCACCGCGCCCACCGGTCAGGCACGCCTCGACCAGCGCCTGCGCGAGCCCGCCGTCGGAGAGGTCGTGGGCGCCGGTGACGAGGCCGTTGCGGGCGGCCGCGGCGAGCAGCTCGGCAAGACGCTGCTCGGCCACAAGGTCCACCGCGGGCGGGCGCCCGCCGAGGTGGGCGTGCACGACGTGCGCCCACTCAGAGCCGCCCAGCTCGTCGCGCGTGGACCCGAGCAGCAGCACCACGTCGCCGTCGCGGGCGAAGCCGGACGGCACGCGGCGGGCGACGTCGTCGAGCACCCCGAGGACGCCGACCACCGGCGTCGGCAGGATCGGCCGGTCACCGGTCTGGTTGTAGAAGCTGACGTTGCCGCCGGTGACCGGAATCCCCAATGCCGCGCAGCCGTCCGCCAGACCCCGCACGGCCTCGGCGAACTGCCACATGACGTGCGGGTCCTCCGGCGAGCCGAAGTTGAGGCAGTTGGTGACGGCCAGCGGCACCGCGCCGGACGTCGCCACGTTGCGGTAGGCCTCGGCGAGCGCGAGCTGCGCGCCGGCGTACGGGTCGAGGGCGGTGAAGCGGCCGTTGCAGTCGGTGGCGACGGCGATCCCGCGGCCGGTCGCCTCGTCGATGCGGACGACGCCGGCGTCGGCGGGCTGGGCCGCGGCGGTGTTGCCGCGGACGTAGCGGTCGTACTGGTCGGTGACCCAGGCCCGCGAGCACAGGTTCGGGCTCGCCGCCATCTTGAGGATCTCCGCGCGCAGCTCGGACGGGGTCTCGGGGCGGGGCAGGCGGTCGGGACCGTCGGCCTCCAGCGCGTCCTGGGATGCCGACCGCTCGACCGGCCGCCGGTACACCGGACCGTCGTGCGCGACCGTCCGCGCCGCGACGTCGACGACCGTCTCGCCGTGCCAGTCGATCACGAGCCGGTCTCCGGACGTGACCTCGCCGATCACCGTGGCGAGCACGTCCCAGCGCCGGCACACGTCCATGAACTTCTCGACGTGCTCGGGCGTCACGACCGCGCACATCCGCTCCTGCGACTCGCTCGAGAGGATCTCCGCGGGCGTCATGTTCGCCGCCCGCAGCGGCACGGCGTCCAGATCGACATGCATGCCGCCGTCGCCCGCGGACGCGAGCTCGCTCGTCGCGCACGACAGCCCCGCGCCGCCGAGGTCCTGGATACCGACGACGAGCCCGGCCGCGAACAGCTCCAGGCAGCACTCGATGAGCACCTTCTCGGTGAACGGGTCGCCCACCTGAACGCTCGGCAGCTTCTTCCGCCCCGTGTCATCCCCGAAGGTCTCCGACGCCAGGACCGAGACGCCGCCGATGCCGTCCAGCCCGGTCCGCGCGCCGAACAGCACGATCTTGTTGCCCGCGCCCGAGGCGAACGCCAGGTGCAGGTCCTCGACGCGCAGCGCGCCCACACACAGGGCGTTGACCAGCGGGTTCCCCAGGTAGGACGGGTCGAACACCACCTCGCCGCCGACGTTGGGCAACCCCAGCGAGTTGCCGTACCCGCCGATCCCGGCGACGACGCCGGGGAGCACGCGGGCGGTGTCGGGGGCGTCGGCGGGGCCGAACCGCAGCGGGTCGGCCACCGCGACCGGCCGCGCGCCCATCGCCATGATGTCGCGCACGATCCCGCCGACGCCCGTGGCCGCGCCCTGGTACGGCTCGACGTAGGACGGGTGGTTGTGCGACTCGACCTTGAACGTCACCGCCCAGCCGTCGCCGATCTCGACCACGCCCGCGTTCTCGCCGATCCCGGCGAGCATGTGGCGACGCATCTCGTCGGTGGTGGTCTCGCCGAAGTAGCGCAGGTGCACCTTCGACGACTTGTACGAGCAGTGCTCGCTCCACATGACGCTGTACATCGCGAGCTCGGCGGCGGTGGGGCGGCGGCCGAGGATCTCGCGGACGCGGGCGTACTCGTCGTCCTTGAGGCCCAGCTCCCGGTACGGCTGCGCGTGGTCGGGCGTGGCGGCGGCGCGCGCGACGGTGTCGGCAAGCGGCGCGGTGTCGGCGGGGGCCGCGGAGTCGGCGGGCGGCGCGGGGTCGACGAGCGGGGCGGGCGGCACGAGTGCCGAGCCTACGGACCACCGTGCCCACCGCGCCCACGGCCCGGCGCCGCGCCGCCGACCCGACGGTGGCGCGGCACGAACCGGTGGGCGCGGCGACGGTGGTTGGGCCGGCCGAGGAGTCACGTCGGCAGCGGGGACCGGCGGCGGCGGGCGACCAGCGCCGCGGCGAGCAGTGCGAGCGACAGCGCCGGCAGCGGCTGCCCGAACACCGTCACCGCGAGGACGACGTCGGCGACCGGGACGAGCACGGCCGCCGCCAGCATCGGCGCCGGGGCGGGCTGCGGGCGGGGGCGGTCGAGCGGGGTACGCCCCCACGGCTTCGCCACCGACACCCACACCTGGACGGCGAGCGCGGACGCCATGAGCACGGACGCGGCGACGAGCCCGCCGACGGGCCCGTCCCGCCCGGCGGCCGCGGCGTCGGCCACCTCGTGCAGCGTCGCGGACAGCACGAAGATCCCCAGGTAGAGCTGCCCGAAGGTCACCACGAACTTGGCCGCGACCCACCAGTGGTGGAAGTAGCCCCACGTCGTCATCGCGGCGAGGGCGAACCCGGTGAACGCCGAGACGTTGGCCGAGTACACGAGCACGGTGGCGTCGAGCAGCTCGGCGACCCGCGCGGTGGCGATCTTCAGCTCGCCGGGCGGCGCGGCCGCGCTGGTCCCGAGCAGGACGGCGAGCGCCGCGGCCTGGCTCAACCAGCTCACCGACGACACGACGTGCAGGGCGACGAGAAGCTGGCGCCACGTCCGGGCGGCGGTGGTGCGAGCCGGGCGGGCGGCGGTGGCGGTGGGCACGGCGTCGAGCGTCGCTGCCACGGCGTGCCCGCACCTCCGGCGACGACCCTGAGATCTCCCTGACGTCTCGTGCGTACCTACGAAGCGAGTTGGAGTGTGTGCACGGGCTGTCGAGCAGGCGCCTCGGCAGGCCGCGGAACGGGCGCAGAACGAGTTCGCCGAGCGGCCGGAGCGACGGCGGCGCTGGTGGCCCGCCGCCCGGGGTGGCGGGCCGGCGGCGGAACCGTCCGGCTTCGGGCAGACATATCGGGCACGGCCGTTCATACTGAGCGACCCTGGCCGACGAGAAAGGGCGACCTCAAGCATGCCCGAGCTTCACCGGATCCTCGACGATCTGGTGGAGGCGCTGCATCACGCCTCGCTCGTCGAGCCTGTGCTCGAGCCCGCTCTCAGGGCCGATGTGCTCGTCGAGGAACCCACCCTCGAGCGACGCCACCT
The DNA here is from genome assembly GCA_052387455.1 of Pseudonocardia sp. Lineage (GTDB taxonomy): Bacteria > Actinomycetota > Actinomycetes > Mycobacteriales > Pseudonocardiaceae > Pseudonocardia. Next base: position 15,057 of record JBQTJE010000246.1, on the reverse strand, counting down.
CGCCGCGCACTGCCTGCTGGGCGCGCAGCATCTGCGCCTGCTCTGCGCGAACCGTGATCGTCACGACGACGAGCTCTTCATCATGCTGAGCGGCCTGGGATTCGTGCTGCGTCGCCTGCTGGAACTCGTCGTGACCGACTCCGCTCCGCGACGTCGCCTGCACGACCTCTGCCACCGGATCCTGGAGCTGTCGGTCAGTCTCGAAGGATGAGGCGGTCTCGCAGGATGAGGCGGTCTCGAAGGATGAGGCGGTGGCGGATCAGCGCAGGCCCGCCGACGTCGACGCCTTCCGAGCGGTCTCCTCGAAGAGTCGCCGCTGGTCGGCCGTCATCCGCTCGTTGCGCTCGTGCAGCTCCTGCACGATCTTGTCCGCGCCCTGCTGCGCGACGACCTGCGCGGAGGCACCGACGATCATGCTTCGCACGTAGTCGGACACCGTCTGGTTCATGTACTGCGCGACCATCTCCACGAGCTGACGGTCCTGCGCACTCAGCCGCACGCAGAGCGGTGACGTGCGCGGCGCCCGGACCTCGTCGTCCATGGCCATACGGCACACCTCTTCACGTGTCAGGTCGCGGGGGCCGTGGCGGTCGGTCAATCCACCCCGCATCCCGGCGGACACCCGGCCACAGCCTGTCTACAGAATACGCATAACAGCCTCGGGTGCAAGTGCACAGCGCCACCGCACGGTGCGCGTCAGGCCGCAGGGGCGCTGCCGGCCAGCTCGGGATCGGCGGGCCCGGAGTGCGCGTCCGCGCCGACCGCCGGGAACCTCGCGAAGCACAGCGCCGCGACGTGCACAGCGAGCGCGACACGCACCCGGCGGTACCGGGCACGGTCCGCGTCGTCCGTCAACCCCAACCGGTGCCGCTGCCGGAGGGCGTCGAGCTCGCGGCGCAGCGGGAGCATCCGGCAGGCCGCCGCCGCCACGGCCGCGGTCACCGCGGCGGTCACGGCCGCGACGTCGATCTCCCGAACGGCAGCGATGCCGAAGGAGCGATGCGCTCGGTGGTCGACTTCAGCCATCGGGCCCTCCTGCACCGCTCGCCACGCCGACGTGGGCCCCCTGCCGTGATGTGGGCGGGAAGCGCGAGTATGGTGTGACGTCATCGTACTGGACGTTCCATCATGCACAGCATGATCCTTTTTTGTGCATTCTCGGGAGTTGCAGCTTGGAGCGCAGTTCGGGCTCGACCGTCGTGCGGCGGCGGCTGGGATCGGCGCTGCGGGAGCACAGGGAACGTGCGAACGTCCGCATCGAGCACGCCGCGCGCGAGCTGGAGTGCTCGGCCGCAAAGGTCTCGCGGCTGGAGAACGGGCTGGGGCCGGCCAAGACCTGGGAGGTCCGGGTCCTGCTGAGCCTCTACGGCGTCGAGGATGCCGCGACCCGCGCGCAGTTCGACGCGTGGGCCGCCGCGACGAAGTCGACCGGCTGGTGGGAGTCGGACGCCGACCTCGTCAGCGACGACGCAGCGCGGCTCCTCGCCGTCGAGACCGAGTCGGTCCTGATGCGTGGCTTCAGTACGCCCGTGTTGCCGGCAATCCTGCGGACGGCGGACTATCACCGCGCGCACACCCACGCGTCGTTCCCGGCGCTGGACTCGGCCGACACCGAGCGACTCACCGACCTTCGCCACGCGCGCCAGGCGGCGCTGCTCGATCCGGCGAACCCGCTCCGGCTCGTGGCCGTCGCCGACGAGGCTGCGGTGCGGCGTCAGGTCGGCGGTCCGCAGGTTCACTCGAGGCAGCTCGGTTGGCTTGCCGACCTGCTCGACGACCTCCACGAGCGCGACCGCGACGACGTGACCTTCCACGTCCTGCCGCTCACGGGCGGCACCGTGGGACGCGCGGTCAGCGCTTTCGTGCTGTTCACCCCACGTGACCCCGAGCTCGATCCGGTCACGGCGTTCGTCGACGACGCCTGTGGTGGCGGCTGGCGTCAAACAGCCGCCGACGTCGCCGCCCTCGACGCAACGTTCACCTTGCTTCTCGAGCGCACCCTGAGCGCCGAGGACTCCCGGGCGCTGCTTCGGGAGTTGCACGAGGCGACGCCGACCCAGCGCCGCGACGACGATCCCCGAATCCGAGGCAGGTCCTGATGACCCTTCAACGCTCCCCGCTCACCGACGCGCGCTTCCACCGGTCGTCGTTCTGCGATCAGTGGAACTGCGTCGCGGTCGCCGCGCTCCCGAGCGCGGAGATCGCGGTCCGCGACACCAAGGACGACCGCCCCGACGCCCCCGTGCTGAGGTTCAGCGCGACCGAGTGGGAAGCGTTCGTGGCGGGTGTGCGGGCCGGCGAGTTCTCGCCCGAGGCGCTGTTGGGCAGGTAGCAACTCGACGATCGTCGGCGCCGGGCGGCTCCTCCTGCTGCCCGGCGCCGACGCTTGTGAAGCGGACGTTAAACGTGCATGCTGTATTACACGAGATACAGATGCTCAGGAGACCCCGTGACCGCCTTCTCCTACGTCCGGCTGAAGCTGGCCGCCGTCGCCGCCGTCATCGTCGCCGCCCTGAGCGGCTGCGCCTGGGACGCCGAAGCCGCGGCGCCCCCGGCGCCCCCCGCGTCGGCTCAGCCCGCCGCGGCGCGCCACGAGGTCTTCTGCCTCGACTACACCACCAGCATCCCGCAGTGGTTCCGTGCCCGGCTGCTCGCCCACGTCGCCGGCGTCGTCGAGGACGCGGTCACCGGATCGATGGGCGAGGCCGAGTTCCACCTCCGCAGGACCACCGCGAACAGCTACGCACCCGAGGCCGAGATGCTCACGGTGCACCTGCCGGCCGTTCCTGCCGGGCCGACCCCGCCGACCCCCTCGGCCAACCCGTACGAGACCGCCCGCAACGCCGCGGAGCAGGCCCGGTTCGACGAGGAGCATCGGATCTGGTCGGCGGACCTCGAGGTCGCCCGAGCCGCCGCGGCCGTCGAGGCCGAGCGCATCCGGTCGCTGAACCCTCCGGTCGACGGCAGCGGCACCGACGTGCGCGGGTGCCCGTTGCGAGCCCCCGCGTTGCTCGGGCCCGACGGCGACCGGCACCTGTTCGTCGGTTCCGATCTCGCCGCCAGCGGGCGCCAGCAGGACGTCACCTTGCCCGCCGGGTCGCTCACCGACGTGCGGGTCACGATCGTGCCCTACTGCGCCGACCTCGCCGGGATCTGCCAGCAGCGCGAGGCGGAGTTCACCGGGTTCGTCGAGCAGGGCGGAGCCACCGACATCACCGTGATCGACCCCCAGGACCTCTGAACGGAGACCACCGATGCGAACGACCGGACTGATCCTCGGCGGCCTGCTGGTCGCCCTCCTGCTGGCCGGGCTGCGTCCCGCGGTCGAGCAGGTTCTGCGCGCCCTGCTCGGCCTGCCGGCGGGCGTGCTCGACACCGCCCGCACGGGAGCGCGCAGCGCGCGCCGCTTCCTGCGCGCCGTGGTCGAGCGGTTGCGCCGCACGCTCGCCTACGGGCCCCGCGACGTCGACTCCGCCGGCTGGGACCTGGTCGCACCACTGATCTACCTGCTGCTGTTCGTGGTCATCGCGCTGGGCGACCTGGTCCTCGCCGGGCTGCGGTTCGGTGCCCTGCTCGGCCTGGACGTCGACGGCTTCCCGATCCGCGGCGCGACGCTCGACCTGCTCGCGGGCCTGTTGTTCCTCGCGGTGCTCGCGACCTACGGGTGCGTGTTGCTCGACACCGGGCGGGTCACGCCGATGCACCGGCCCTACGGGCTGGCGGCGGGCCGGGCCCGCCGGGTCCTGCTCGTCGTGGCCGCCACGGGGACGGCGCTGTCGGCGCTCGCGGCGCTGCTCTTCTTCACGTGGGGCCAGTACGCGGTGCTCGGCCAGCCGAGCAACGACGCGGCGACGCTGTTCGTGGCCGTGTTCGCGATCCTGCTCGTGGGTGCCAGCATCCTGGCCGCGGGGGGCGCGATCGCTGCGGTCCCCGCCCTCTGGGTGCTGCTCTGCGCTGCGTCCGCGAGCCTGCTGGCGTTCGGTGCGTGGCTGCTCGACCTCACGATCTCCGTGCTCGAGGGAACGCACCGGTTGCTGGTCGCCGCGGTGCGGCTGCTCGCCACGCCGGGCACGCTGGTGTGGAACTGGCTGGTCCGGCTCGGCGTCGGTCGTGCGCTGGCGCTCACGGCGCTGCCGGAGCCGGTCGACGTCGAGCCCCTCCTGCTGCACCGCGACCAGCTCGACCTGGCCGCGGGCGAGGCCTAGAACCCGCGGTCGCCCAACCATCCGGACACGGTCGCGCGCAGCTGCGGCGCCGAGCGCTCGAGGGTGAGCGCGTGCCCGGTACCGGGCAGGAACACGTCGGTGACGTCGTCGGTGCCGGCGTAGCGCATCTTCTGCGCCCGGGTGCCGGCCGGGCCGGAGTCGAAGATCGCGTCCTCCTCGCCGTAGACGAGCAGCACCGGCTGGTCGACGGTGCCGAGCAGGGCGGTGTCGGTCGCGATGTTCGGCGGGGCCGAGCCGGCCCGCCCGCACGGGTCCTTGGGGCGGCGCTCGACGGCGAGCGGCTGCGCCTGGGCGTCGGGGGCGTGGAAGTGCGCGGCCCGGAAGTCGGCGTCGGTCTGACCGAAGTAGGCGTAGCCCGTGGTCTCCGGCTCGCCGATCTTCGGCTCGCCGCCGGCGGCGCAGATCGAGCCGGTCTTGCGGGTCTCCATCAGCGTCGTCGGGGTGAGGCCCTGGTCGGCGAACGCGAAGATCATCAGTGCGTCGAGGTCCTCGGGGAACGAGTACGCGACGGCCTGGGCGGTGAACCCGCCCGCGGAGTGCCCGGTGAGCCCGATCCGGTCGAACGCGACGGCGTCGCGACCCTTCGCCGTGTACCCGCCGGACCGCAGCTGGCCGATCATCTGGTGGATGATCGTCGCCTCGGAGCCGTAGCAGAGCTTCGCGCCGTCGGGGACGGTGTCGCTCGCGCCGTAGCCGGGCAGGTCGAACACCAGCGAGGCGTGGCCGGCCTCGGCCATCTTCGTCGCGTGGTCGTGGCCGGGGACGTCGCGCAGGTGGAAGAACGTGTCGCCGGTGTAGGACAGGCCGTGCAGGTACAGCATCAGCGCGCCGTCCCCGGTCAGCGCCGAGGCCGGAGCGACGAGGCTGCCGCGCACGACGTACTGCGCGCCGTCGGCCTCGCACGGCACCTTCGACTCGTTGACGTTGCGCACGGTGAACTCCACGGGCACGTCGACGACCCCATCCGCCGCCGCGGCCGCCCCCACCGGAGCCGCCAGCCCCACCGCCACGATCGCCGCTGCGGCCGTCACCCACGTCCTGCGCATACCCGATCAACGACCGGGCCAGGGCCCCCGATCTTCCTCCCATCGGGGCGGATGCCTACCGGATGACGGGATCGACGTAGTGCGGCATCCCCGCGAACCAGATCGAGTCCGGGTCGTCCTGCAGCAGCCACGGCGGCCGGGCGTGCTCGTCGTCGCGCCCGCCCGCCGCCGCGCCGCCACCCATCGGGAACCCGCCCGGTCCGGTGGGCCGCGCCGGCGACGTCGCGGTGGTCTGCGGCGCGCCACGGGCGGGATCGGCCAGCGGGCCGCGGACCCCGCCGCCGGTCCCGGGCGCACCCGGCCGGACCCCGGTGCCACCGGCGGAACCGCCGCTGCCGGGCGGCGCGGACCGGCCCGTCCACGGCTGCCCGGGCTGCCACCCCCCGGTCGGGCGGGCGACACCTCCGGGAACCCGGGACGGGCCGGGCACAGGCGCACCCGCGCGGCCGTACGGCGGGACCGTCCCGGGCCGGCCGGCGCCGCCACCGGGGACGAGACTCCCGCCGGGCGGCAGCGCACCACCCGGCGGAACCGGCCGTTCCGGGATCGGCGCACCACCCGGCGGAACCGGGGGTGCGGTCGCGGCCGGGGGCAGCGCCGCGACCGGGGGCAGCGCGGCCCCGGCACCCGCCGGACCCGAACCACCGGCTGGCGAGGGTGGCAGTGCGCCGGCCGGGGCCGTCGACGCCGCGCCGCCCCCGAACCCACCCACCCCGGCCCCGGCCCCGCCGCCGGGATCGGCCCCGGCCGGCCCGATCGCCGGTGCCGCGGCCGGCTCGAACGGCGCGAACACGTTCTCCAGGTTGTGGTTGGTGTTCGCCTGGAAGGTCGTGGCGAGCGCCACCGCCTCCTGCTGCTCGCCGGCCAGACCGACCGGGACCGTCGGGTCGTAGCGGAAGATCGACGAGTCCGGCAGCGCCGCGATCTCGCGCCGCACCCGGGCCACCTGCTCGGCCTGGTCGGCCAGGGCCCGGTGGGTCAGCTGCGACTGCGCCTCCCCCACCTCGCCGATCGCGGCCATCCGCCCGAGATGGACCTGCACGGCCTCGGCGGCGACCCCCTCGTAGCCCGCACGCAACCGGATCGCCGCGTCCCGGACCGTCGAGGAGGCCCCGAGCATCAGGTTCCCCACGACGCGGAACCGGTACGCGGCGTCGGCGACGACCGGGTGCCCGGGCCCGTCGAGCATCGGGTCGCGGATCGCGGCCAGGCTCGGGAAGGTGTCGAACGGCACGGCGGTGCCGGGGTAGTAACTGGTCACGGTGTTCTCCTCAAGGTCAGCGGCGGGGCGGGAGGGTGGGCAGGACCAGCTCGGCCATCCGGCGCGGGCGGGCACAGGGGTCGGCCATCGGGGCACCACCCGAGTTGTCGTACAGGCCGAGGATTTGGTCGTCGGACGTGGCCATGTCGATCTCGCAGCCGTTGATGCCGCTCAACCCCCGGGTACCGGGATGCCCGGCGATCTGCACGGGCTCGAACCCCTCGATCGCCTCCGCACGCGCGTAGAGACCCGGCAGGGCGGGGTTGCGGGTGCTCACATGGGTGAGGACGCCTGCCGAGTTGAGCGGGTCGTCCACCCAGGACCAGATGCAGGAGTCCCGGTTCGGCAGGTACGGGCCCGGCCGGGCGCTCTCCGGGCGCAGGCCCAGCTCGGCGAGCTGTAAGTCGGTCAGCAGGTCGCAGGCATCGATCCCGCGCAGGTCCGTCGGCCGCGGCACCCGCAGCTCCGGCGGCACCAGCGAGATGTCGAACGCCAACCCCTCGTAGGGCCGCTGCGCGATTACGGGCCCGGCCTGCGGGACCACCGGCAGCACAGCCGCACAACCCACCAGCGCCGTAGCCAGCACCGCGGCACCCAGCACGCGGACCACCCGGCTCATGCCAGCCGCTCCGCGGCCCGCTCGTCGGCCTGCCGGTAGGCGTCGATCTGGGCCTGCAACGCGTCGCGGGCGTCCTGGACCTGCCGCGCCCAGTCCTCGAAGTAGGCCACCGCGCGGTCGTTCAACTTCTGCATCTGCACGGCCAGGTTCAGGCTCACCGGATCCTGGCCCGGCGGTTCGACTTGGCCGTACTTCAAGGGCCACAGCGCATCCCGGATGTCCCGGATCGCCTCGTCCAGCAACACCACCGCCTCGCACGCCCGGTCCGGATCCACCAGGAACCCGTTCCCGAGGCCCGCCGACGGAGACGGCCGGTTCAATTCCGCCTGCGCCGCCGCCAACCGCCACTCCGACGGCGCGTACCAGCCCTGCCCGACATGATCAGCCATGCGGGGATCGTGACAGACGGCCGCCGTCACCGCGGCCGTTCGGCGTAACCCGCTACGACGGCAGCTGCACGACGGACACGAAGAAGTGGTCGATCTGCTTGATCGCCTCGATGAAGCTCTCGAAGTCGACCGGCTTGGTGACGTAGGCGTTGGCGTGCAGCTGGTAGCTGCGCAGCACGTCCTCCTCGGCCTGCGACGTGGTGAGCACGATGATCGGGATCGCGCGCAGGTCGGGGTCGTCCTTGACCTCCTGGAGCACCTCGCGGCCGTCGCGGCGCGGCAGGTTGAGGTCGAGCAGGATCAGGTCGGGCCGCGGGGCGTCGGCGTAGGGCTCCTCGCGGCGCAGGTAGGCCAGGGCCTCCGCCCCGTCGTTGACGACGTCGAGGCGGTTGTGCAGGTACTCGTCGAACGCCTCGCGGGTCATGAGGACGTCGCCGGGGTCGTCCTCGACGAGCAGCACGTTGATGTGCCGGGCCTGCGCGTCGGTGTGGATCACGGGTCCTCCTGGGACGGGTGCTGGGTGGGGAGCGTGCAGCGGACGGTGGTGCCCGCGCCGCCGGGCGCGGGCTCGACGGCGATCCGGCCGCCGTGGAACTCGACGATCTTCTTGGCGAGCGCGAGGCCGATGCCGGTGCCGGGGTAGCGGTCGCGGCCGTGCAGTCGCTGGAAGATCACGAACACCTTGTCGGCGTACTCGGGCTCGATGCCGATGCCGTTGTCGGTGACCGTGACCTGCCAGGCGCCGTCGCGCAGCTCGGCCTCGACGCGCACCACCGGCACGACGCCGTCGCGGTGGAACTTCAGGCCGTTGCCGACGAGGTTGAGCAGCAACTGGCGCAGCAGCGCCGGATCGCCCGTCACCTCGGGAAGGGCGCCGACGACGATCTCGCCCGCCAGCTCCGCGCGGACGCTCTCCAGCTGGGCCGCAGCGGCAGCCGCGACGGCCGCCAGGTCCACCGGCTCGAACCCCTCGGTCGTGCGCCCGACCCGGGAGAACGCGAGCAGGTCGTTGATCAGTCGCTGCATGCGCTGGGCGCCGTCGACGGCGAAGCCGATGTACTGGTCGGCGCGCTCGTCGAGCTGCCCGCCGTAGCGGCGTTGCAGCAGCTGACAGAAGCTCGACACCTTGCGCAGCGGCTCCTGCAGGTCGTGGCTGGCGACGTAGGCGAACTGCTCGAGGTCGCGGTTGGAGCGTTCGAGGTCGCGGGCCTGCTGGTCGAGACGGCGGCTGACCTGCTGCTGCGCGTCGAGCTCGCGGACGATGTGCGCGCGCATGGCCTCGACGTCCGCGCCGAGCTCGGCGATCTCCCGCGGCCCGGTGGGCGTGACCGCGCGGGTGAGATCCCCGGTGACGACCTCGCGCACCTCGCCGGCCAGCTGCGACACCGGCACCAGCACCCCGCGCCGCAGCCCCACCCCGACGATCACCAGCAGCGCGAGCAGCACCGCCGCGATCCCGATCCCGGTGCCGACCACGACCGCCGACGCCCGGTCGACCCGCGCACGGGCGTCGGCCTGGGCGGCGTCCAGGTTGCCGGTGAGGGCGCCGACGCGGGTGCGGATCTCGTCGAACAGCAACCGGCCGATCTCGGGGTCCGCGGGGGCGCCGGCGCCCGCGATCACCAGGTCGGCGTACCCGGTGCGCCACGCCGCGACCGCCTCCTGCACCGCGTCGACGTCGCCCGCGAGCCCCGCGAACTCCTCGCTGCCCGACAGGCCCCGCAGTCGTGCCACCGCCTCCCGCTCGGCGGCCGTCCCCATCCGGTAGGGCTCCAGGAACTCCGGACGCCCGGTGAGGTCGAACCCGCGCACGCCGGTCTCCTGGTTGAGCAGCCCCGCCGACAGGTTCTCCGCGGCGCTGCGCGCCGGGTTGACGGTGTCGAGCAGCGCCGTGCGGGCCTCGACGAGCCGGTAGAGCGCGAGCGCGCCGAGCGTGATCGCCAGCAACGCCAGCACCGCTGCCACGGCCGCGCCGACGTTGAACGCGCGGCGCAGCGGCCACCCGCCCGATCCCGCGCCGCGCCGACTGCGCAGGGGGCCGAGCGGCCGGGCCCGGCCACCCGCTGCGGTCGCCGTCACGCGCCCGCCCCCGGGCCGTCGGTCAGCAGCAGGATCGCGACGTCGTCGAGCAGCGGGCCCCCGTTGAGCGCCTGGGCGCGCTCGACCAGCCGCCCCGGCAGCATCGGCAGCGGCACGTGCACCTCCTCGGCGAGCAGCTCGTGCAGCCCCTCGGACCACAACAGCTCGCCGGGCACCGATCCGCGGCCCTCCACCAGGCCGTCGGTGTGCAACATCAGCGCCCAGCCCGGATCCAGGCGCGCCCGGCACGCCGGCCACTCCCCCTCGGGCGAGATGCCCAGCGGCAGCCCGACGTGCGGCGCGAGCGCCACCGGACCGGCCCGCACGACCACCGGCGGCGGGTGCCCGGCCAGCCGGACGACGACCTCGACGCCCCGCTCGTCCGGCCGGACGGCCACCGTGCAGACGGTCGTGAACAGGGCGGTCTCGTGGCGCTCGCTCACCAGGACCTCCTGGAGTTTGGGCAGCACGTCCGCCTCGTCCACCCCGGCGATCACCAGCGCCCGCCACGACACCCGCAGCAACGCGCCGAGCGCCGCCTCGTCCGGGCCGTGGCCCGCGACGTCGCCGACCATCGCGTGCACGGTGCCGTCCGGACTGCAGACCGCGTCGTAGAAGTCGCCGCCGACCTCACCGTGCGTGCGACCCGGCCGGTAGAACGGCACCGCGCGCACCACGCTGCCGTCCAGCAGCGGGGTGGGCAGCAGGCCACGTTCCAGGCGCCGCGACTCCGCGGCCGCGAGCTGCTCGGCGCGCAGCCGCAGCAGGCTCGCCTCCGCCCGGCGGCGCTCGACGGCGTAGCGGATCGCCCGGATCAGCACCGGACCGTCGGAGCGGCCCTTGACCAGGTAGTCCTGCGCGCCCTCGGCGACCGCGGCGATGCCGAGGTGCTCGTCGTCGAGACCGGTGAGCACGCACACCGCGGCCCGCGGCTGCGCGCGCAGCACCGCCCGCAGGCCGTCGAGGCCGTTGCTGCCCGGGACGTTGAGGTCGAGCAGCACGCAGTCACACACCGCGAGCAGGCCGCGGTCGAGCACCTCGATCACCGACCCGGCGACGGTGAGCTGCAACGCGGGATCGACCTCGGCGAGCTGCTCGCGCACGAGGAACGCGTCCCCCGGGTCGTCCTCCACGAGCAGCACCCGCCGGGCGGTCGCCGCGGCGACACCCGCCGACGAGCGTGCCAGCTCGGACAGAACCCCTCCCGGCGACGACGGCCCCGCCCGGCGCGGTCCGGCGCCGAGCGCAGCGGAGCGTACGACGGCGGGTGGCCGCGCGCACGCCGCGTTCAGGTGCAGCCGTGCTCAGGGACGGCGGTTCAGGCCGGAACGGTCCGGCGCAGCACCGAGGTGAACAGGCCCAGCCCGTCGGCGGACGGGCCGAACAGCGGGTCGATCGCATGCTCCGGGTGCGGCATCAGCCCGACGACCCGGCCGTCGGCCGAGGCGATCCCGGCGATGTCGTTCAGCGCGCCGTTGACGTTCTCGGCGTAGCGGAAGACGACCCGATCCTCGCCCTCGATGCGGGCCAGCGTCTCTGCGTCGGCGACGTAGCGGCCCTCCCCCGACTTCAGCGGCACGAGGATCTCCTGGCCCCTTGCGTAGTCCGCCGTCCAGGCCGTCGCGGTGCTCTCCACCCGTAGCGCCACGTCGCGGCACACGAAGTGCAGCCCGGCGTTGCGCACCAGCGCGCCGGGCAGCAGCCCCGCCTCGCAGAGGATCTGGAAGCCGTTGCAGATGCCCAGCACCGGCAACCCGCGCCCGGCCGCCGCGACCACCTCGGTCATGATCGGGGCGCGGGCGGCGATGGCGCCGGCGCGCAGGTAGTCGCCGTAGGAGAACCCGCCCGGCACGACCACGGCGTCGACGCCGCGCAGGTCCGGGTCGGCGTGCCAGAGCGCCACCGGCTCGGCGCCGGCGTAGCGGACCGCGCGGACCGCGTCGACGTCGTCGAGGCTGCCCGGGAACGTGATCACGCCGATCTTCATGGCGCCACCGCGCGGGGTCGCGGCCGGGTCGACGTCATACCCGCCTCACGGTCCAGTCTTCGATCACCGGGTTGGCGAGCAGGCTCCCGGCGATGCGGTGCAGCGTCTCGTCGTCGACCCCGTCGTCGACCTCCAGCTCGAAGTGCTTGCCCTGCCGCACGTCGGCGACCCCGGCGATGCCGAGCCGCGCCAACGCCCCCGCGACCGCCTGCCCCTGCGGGTCGAGGATCTCCGGCTTCGGCATCACGTCCACCACCACACGCGCCACGGTCACCAGCCTACGTTCCGCCGTTCACCGCCCGGCCGTACCGTCCGTTGGGTGCAGATCGACCTGAACGCCGACGTCGGCGAGTCGTTCGGCCGCTGGACCCTCGGCGACGACGACGCGGTGCTCGCCATCGTCACCTCGGCGAACGTCGCGTGCGGCTTCCACGCGGGCGACCCGTCGACCCTGCGGCGGACGTGCACCACGGCTGCGGAGCGCGGGGTGGTCGTCGGCGCCCAGGTGGGCTACCCCGACCTCGCCGGGTTCGGCCGGCGCTTCCTCGACGTCGAGCCGCGACGGCTCACCGACGACGTGGTCTACCAGCTCGGGGCGCTCGCCGGGATCTGCCGGGTGAGCGGCACCGAGGTGCGCTACGTCAAGCCGCACGGCGCGCTCTACAACGCCGTCGTGCACCACGAGACGCAGGCAGCCGCGGTGGTCGCGGCGGTGCGCGAGTACGACCCGGGCCTGCCGGTGCTGGGCCTGCCCGGCTCGGCGCTGCTGCGGCTGGCCGCCGAGGCCGGGCTCCCGACGGTGCGGGAGTTCTTCATCGACCGCGGCTACACCGCCGAGGGGACCCTGGTGCGCCGCTCAGAGCCCGGAGCGCTGCTGCACAACCCCGCCGAGGTCGCCGCGCGCGTGCTGCGGCTGGTGCGCGAAGGCGTCGTGGCGGCGGTGGACGGCACGGACGTCGCGGTGACCGCCGAGTCCCTCTGCGTGCACGGCGACTCCCCCGCCGCAGTAGCAATGGCGAAAGCCACCCGAACCGCCCTCACCAATGCCGCCATAACCCCCACCCCCTTCACCACCCCCCGCACCGTCACCCCCCACCGCACCTTGGACCCTTGATGCGGCCGGGAGGGGGTCCCCAACGGCATCAAGGGTGCAAGGTGCGGTCATGACAACGGTGGGCCGGGGAGTCGTCGCGACGGTCCGCATCGGTTTGGTTCGCCCGCCATCCCGCCACCAATACACCGCGTCACTCCTGGGTCACCCCATCGAGTACGTTCACGATTGCAAATTCTTTCGCCACAGGACTGGGCCGCAGAGCCATCTGCGTCTACCGTTGCTTGGACTGCAGCAGACTCCACAGTTACTTGATGGTGGCTTGTTCGTATCGTCAACCAGTCATCCCAACCACGCGAGGGAATTCACGATGTCCACGACAGAAATCCGCGGCGTCGCCACTCGACAGGCCCTATTGCGCAGCATTTGCCTCGTCGGGATGATCGCGCTACTCGCTCTCGGCTCGTTACTCGCCAACACATCGACAGCAATCGCCGGCGCACTGCATCCAGGTCACTGCGACGACTTCTATGTTACGATGCGTGGCGGCGATTGCATCAGTGGACGCTATATCGCTACATTCGATCGGTTCTGTACTGCATGCGGCGGATCATGCGGATCGTTTGCAACGGACGAGGGACCGTGCTGATCGATTACCGAGGCCAGGGAGGAGAGACCATTGGCGCAGGTAGTAGCCTTTGCCGAAGTCGTCGGGCGCGAAGAGATCAGCCGAGGATTGCCTACGATCGGCCGCCCTCTGGGCGAGTATGTCGCAGGCTCGAACAACCGCTCCGAGTGCCGCGTACCAATCCCCAAGGTTGACCAGGAGAGGCTTCGGAAGCTTTCGAGAATGACCGGCGAGAAATCCTTCGAACAGCTAGCCGAGGCCGGATTCGTCAATGTTTCGATCGGCGATATTCGCCACCTGGACGCTGCGACCCTCGTTCGAGTTGGTTACTCGATCTCATACGACGGGGATGAGGCCGAGCAGTTGCAGATTTACGACCCCCACTTTGGAAAGTGACTCCGCTGCTCGACCTCGGGCCCGGACACTTCATCCGACGTGTCGTTTTCGACGTCCCCGAACCGGACGACGAAAGCGACTTCTCACTCGATCTTTCGATCGTGCGGTACCTCCGCGCGGCGGGTGGCCTCGAACTGACGGCCGGGATCACCGCGATCGTCGGCGACAACGGCAGCGGAAAATCGACCCTCGTCGAAGCGATCGCCGGCGCCGTGGGTCTCAACCTCGAGGGTGGCTCCCGATCACTGAGATTCAGCACGACGTCCGCGCGTGCTCGCCTGGGCCAGTTCACCCGCGTGGTCCGCAATCCTGGACGGGAACGACGCAGCTACTTCCTGCGAGCGGAGAGCTTCTTCAACGTCGCGACGGAGCTCGAACGGCTCGACGCCGGCAGTTCCGAACTGCTCGGCGCCTACGGCGGCCGAAGCCTGCACCACCGCTCGCACGGAGAGGCGTTCCTCGATCTCCTCAGACACCGGTTAGGACCGCGCTGGCTCTACCTTCTCGACGAACCCGAGGCAGCCCTGTCACCGCAGGGCTGCCTCGCCGCCGTAGCGCTCATCGACGAGCTGGTTCGTGCCGGGTCGCAGTTCGTGACGGCGACCCATTCGCCCATCCTGCTCGCAGTGCCCGGCACGCGGATCCTGCAGATCGACGACGGCGAGCTGCACGAGGTCGGCTACGACGAGTGCCGCACCGTCTCGGTCATGCGCGGGTTCCTCGCCTCGCCGGAGCGGTCGCTGCGCCACCTGCTCGCCCGGGAGTGACCGCGCGCGGCGTCGCAACCCGGGTGGGCGCCGAGCGCCCGCGCAGCACCGTCTCGTCCCCGATGTCCCACCGCCCGGCCTCCGCGGCGCCGCCGGCGGTGCCACTGCCCAGGGCCAGCTGCACCGCCCGCCCGGACGCCGTCACCCGGCCCGGCACCGACTTGGCCAGTTCGGTGAGCCGCGCGGCCTCGTTCACCGGGTCGCCGATCACGGTGTACTCGTAGCGGCTGAGGTCGCCGACGTTGCCCGCCACCGCGTCGCCCGCCGACACCCCGATCCCGGCGCTCACCTCCGGCAGTTCCGCGGCCAGCCGCTCCCCCAGGCGCCGCGCCGCCGCCAGGGCGCACCCCGCCGGGTCGTCGAGCGCGATCGGGGCGCCGAACACGGCCAGGGCGGCGTCGCCCTCGAACTTGTTGATCCACCCGCCACATGCCTCGACGACCTCGACGACCACTGCGAAGAACCGGTTGAGCATGGTCACGACCTCGGTGGGCGGGCGGCGCGCGGCCAGCTCCGTGGAACCGACGAGGTCGACGAACAGCACCGCCACGAACCGCACCTCGCCGCCCAGGCGCACCTCCCCGGCGGCCGCGGCGGCCGCGGCGGCC
>JBQTJE010000245.1:0-2315 GCA_052387455.1 Pseudonocardia sp. | reverse complement strand
GGCCCCCCGCCCCAGCCCCACGCCCCGCCCTGCGGTCACAAACCCGCGAATAACATACCGCGCCGGTCCCTTAGCGACCCCCTCGCCACCCCGGCGCGGCCCCCGGACCCCCGAGGCGGGGTCCTGGGCGACGGTCCTGGACACCGCCTCACCCTGCGCTCTTGACGAACCGGCCCACATATCACCACGGTGAGGCAGGCCGCGATCGCCAACGCCGCGGTGAAGGCCAGACGAGTCGCACCGTGGGGAGATCTCAGGACGGCCGTTCGCAGTTGTGAACGGCGCGACGCGGCCCGAGCGGCTGGTGGCGCGTAGCGTCGCGAACATGCAGGGGTTCTCGACGCGCGCCATCCACGCCGGCCAGCAGCCCGACCCGACGACCGGTTCGGTGATCGTCCCGATCCACGCGACGTCGACGTTCGTGCAGGACGGGGTGGGCGGCACCCGCGGCGGCTACGAGTACTCGCGCAGCGCCAACCCCACCCGCACGGCGCTGCAGGAGTGCCTCGCGGCGCTGGAGGGCGGGCGGCACGCGCTGGCTTTCGGCTCCGGGATGGGCGCGTCGGACGTGCTACTGCGCACGCTGCTGCGCCCCGGCGACCACGTGCTGCTCCCGCACGACGCCTACGGCGGCACGTTCCGGCTGGTCGACAAGGTGCTGGCGCCGTGGGGCGTCGAGTACACGCCGGTGGACCTGGGTGACCTCGACGCGCTGCGCGCCGCGCTGCGGCCGTCCACCCGCGTGATCTGGTGCGAGACGCCGACCAACCCGCTGATGGGCATCGCCGACATCGCCGCGGTCGCGGAGATCGCCTCCGACGCGGGTGCCGTGCTCGTCGTCGACAACACCTTCGCCTCGCCGTATCTCCAGCAGCCGCTCGCGCTGGGCGCCGACGTGGTGTTGCACTCCACGACGAAGTACGTGGGCGGGCACTCCGAGGTCGTCGGCGGCGCGCTCGTCGTCTCCGACGGCGAGCTCGCCGAGCGGCTGGCGTTCACCCAGAACGCCACCGGCTCGGTCCCCGGCCCGTTCGACGCGTGGCTCACGCTGCGCGGGATCAAGACCCTCGCCGTGCGGATGGAACGCCACAGCGACAACGCCGAACGGATCGCGGAGCTGCTGCTACGGCACCCGGCGGTCGAGCGCGTGCTCTACCCGGGGCTGCCCGACCATCCCGGTCACGAGGTCGCGGCCAAGCAGATGCGCCGCTTCGGCGGCATGGTGTCGTTCACGCTGCGGGGCGGTCGCGACGCGGCGCTGCGGGTGTGCGCGGGGACCCGGCTGTTCACCCTGGCCGAGTCGCTCGGGGGCGTCGAGTCGCTCATCGAGCACCCCGCGACGATGACGCACATGTCGGTGGCGGGATCGGCGCTGGAGGTGCCCACGTCGCTCGTACGCCTATCAGTCGGAATCGAGGACGCCGACGACCTGCTCGACGACCTGAAGTCCGCCCTGACCGCGGCCGCGACTCCCTGAACCCCGCACTTAGTGACCTGGATGCTGTCGCGGACGCCTGATTACCAGCGTTTCGGCACCGAAGTGCGGTGGGGGTCACCCGAGCGCGGCATGGACCGTGCGGAGTTATCGGCGCACGTCGCGCAGCATCGGCGCGGTCACGAACACCACGTCCCACCCCATCGCGTGGACGCGGTTGAGCCGCTCGCGATCGCGGTTGAGCGCCCACAACTCGCCGTCGCGCCAGTCGCCGTCGTACTCGAGCGCGAGCTTCCGCTCCCGGAACGCGAGATCGACACGCGCGATCGGCGCCCGCTCGTCGCTGATCCAGTACTGGGGTTCGGCGACCAGCCCGTTGAGCGCGAGCACAACCCGTAGCCGCGACTCGGGCAGGGACTCGGCCCGCGGATCGGCGAGTGCGACGGCCTGGCGGGCCAGCACGACACCGTTGTCCGACCGGCCCGTCACGAGCCGCTCGACCTCCGGCAGCGTGATCACACCGGCTCGGACGACGGCGTCCAGGTCGGCGACCGCGTCCGGCAGCGGCCGGCCGAGCAACAGGTCGAGGGCCATCCGTGACGGTGACGCGAGGCGGCTGCCGGCCCACGGCTCCCAGTCCTGCGTCGCGATCTCGGTGCGGCGGACGTCGAGGCCGGTGCGCCGGTTGAGCCGGCGCCACGGTGGCGCGAGGACCTGCACGTCGTCCTCCGGCCAGGCGAGCCGCACGCCCCGGACGACCGCGGCCGAGCGGCCGGTCACCACGATCTCGTCGGCCAGCGACAGCGCGAACGCCCGGCAGCGCAATTCGTGGGTGATCTGCACGCCGGCGCGGACGTACACGTCCTGGCACAGGCGGTGG
>JBQTJE010000244.1:0-9637 GCA_052387455.1 Pseudonocardia sp. | reverse complement strand
ACCCGCGGCTACTGGGGACTATACTTCCCGCTGCGCGCCGCGCCCCTGGGCGGGGCGTCGGCCGCGGTGGTCACCGCGCTGTTCTACGGCTTCCACCCGGGGCTCGTGGCGCGCGTGCTGCCCGCGGCGTGGGAGGTGGCGCCGCCGTGGCGTTTCCTCCAGGCGCGGCTGGACGCCGTGGACGCGGCGTTGCACCGGCTGGTCGGCCCGGAGTTGCTCGGCTCGCCGGAGGTGGCGGAGGCGGCGGAGCTGGCCAGGGCGGCGGCGTCGGGTGCGCCCACGGCGGGCCGCCCGCTCGGCGCGGCGAACGCCGACCTCTCCTGGCCGGGTCCCGCGCACCTGGTGCTCTGGCAGGCGCAGACGGTGCTGCGCGAGCTGCGCGGCGACGGGCACGTCGCCGCCCTGCTCACCGCCGGGCTCGACCCGGTGGAGGCGCTGGCGCTGTTCGCCGCCGACGCCGGCGTGCAGGCGGAGTTCCTGCGCAAGCGCCGGGGGTGGTCGCAGGACGAGTGGTCGGCCGGGATCGGACGCCTCGCCACCCGGGGGCTCGTCACGTCCGGCGGCGCCGCCACCGCCGCGGGCCGGGCGCTGCGGGCAGGGGTCGAGACCCGCACCGACATCCTCGCCGGCGAGGCGTGGTCGGCGCTGGGTGACGCCGCCGCCGACCGCCTGGTCGAGCTGATGGCGCCTCTGGTGCGCGCGGTCGTCGACGGGGGCGGGTTCGCGCCGGCCAACCCGATCGGCCTGCGGCCGCTCGTCGGGTCCTCCGGGACCGGGTAGGCCGCCGCGTGCACCCGGCCGGCGCCTGCGTCCACACCTTCGAGGCGGCAGGACGCGACGTGCCAGGATGGTCGGCGTGTCCCGTCCCGATCCCCGTCAGGCGGCCCAGACGGCCGCGATGACGCGTGCCATGGCCGGCGCGGTCGACCTGTCCGCGCTGAAGGCCCGTACCGAAGTGCCCAGCAGGACGATGCCGGCTGACGCCGCCGCGGCCCGCTTCGTCGTCGACGTCACCGAGCAGACGTTCCAGGCCGACGTGCTCGAACGGTCGCTGGAGGTGCCGGTCGTCGTCGACCTGTGGGCCGAGTGGTGTGGCCCGTGCAAGCAGCTCTCGCCCGTCCTGGAGCGGCTCGCCGCGGCGGGCAACGGGGCGTGGATCCTCGCGAAGATCGATGTCGACGCCAACCCGCGGATCTCGCAGGCGTTCGGGGTGCAGTCGATCCCGATGGTCGTCGCGGTGGTCGGCGGGCAACCGGTCGACGCGTTCAACGGCGCGCTGCCCGAGCCGCAGGTCCGCGAGTGGATCGCCCGGTTGCTCGACGCGCTGCGCGACCGCATGCCCGCCATCGCGGCGGCCGAGGCCGCTGCCGGCGCGGTCGTCGAGGAGCCGGAGGAGGAGCCGGACGACCCGCGCTTCACCGCGGCCGAGGACGCGCTGGAGCTGGGCGACTACGCCGGCGCGGAGGCCGCCTACCAGGCGATCCTCGACGTGGAGCCGGCCAACGAGCAGGCTGCTGCGGCGCTGGCACAGGTGCGGTTCCTCGCCCGTGCCGAGGCCGCCGACCCCACCGCGGTGGCCCGGGCCGATGCCGATCCCGACGACGTCGACGCGCAACTCGCCGCCGCCGACGCCGAGATCGCCATGGACGGGGTCGACGCGGCGTTCGCGCGGCTGGTCGCGACCGCCGGGCGCACCTTCGGCGAGGACCGGGACCGTGTCCGGGAGCACCTCGTCGGCCTGTTCGAGCTGTTCCCGCCCGACGACCAGCGCGTCTCGGCGGCCCGGCGCGCGCTGGCTCGCGTACTGTTCTGATGCTGCCCGGCCGCGCGCGGGAGGCGGCGGCACGCATCACCGCGCTGCTCGTCACCGCGGCTGCGGTGCTCGTCGCCGTCGTGCTGCACGCCCGGCATCCGGGCGCCCTGGTGACGCTGCTTCCCTCGCGGGACATGTACGAGCTGCACGTCGATTTCGACACGTTCTGGCATTCCGCCGTGGCGCTGCTGCACGGCGCGGACCTGTACGACACCCCGGCCAAGCTGACCAACCTCAACCCGCCCGCGCTGACGGTGTTGCTGGCACCCTTCGGTCATCTCGACGCGCTCACCGGGTACCGGGTCTTCGCGGTGCTGACGCTGGTCGTGGTGGTCGGCGCGGTGCTTGTGGTGGCGCGCGAGCTGCGGTTGCCGCGGACGTTCGCCGCCGGTGCGGTGCTGGCGGTGCTGGCGTCGTCGCCGCTGCACGGCACGCTCGTCCTCGGCCAGATCTACGGCTTGCTGCTCGCGGGCCTGGTCGCCGGGTGGGTCGCCGAGCGTCGCGGGCACCCCGTCCTCGCGGCGTGCTGCTACGGCGTCACGGTGGCGCTCAAGCCGTCGCTGGCGCCGGTGCTGCTGCTGGCTCTGGCGCAGCGGCGCTGGGTGCCGCTGCGCGCCGGGGTGCTCGCCGCGGCGGCGACCACGGGCGTCGGCATGCTCGCGGCCGGGCCGTCGGCCACGTTCAACTGGCTGGGCATCGCGCTCACCGAGGCCGTCCCGGCGGTGGGGGCCAACGCGTCGCTGCCGGGGCTGGCCGCCCGCTTCGGCGTGCCGACCCCGATGGGCAGCCTTGCCGGGCTGGCGGTGCTGGTCGGCACGCTGGTCTGGTGCGCGCGCCACCGCGACCGGATCGACCCCTCGGGGACGGCACCGTGGGCCGTGCTGGCCGCGGGCCTGCTGTTCTCCCCGATCGCCTGGCACAACTACCTGCTGCTGCTCGTGCCCGGCGCCCTGGTCGTGGCGGCCCGCGGGCGCCGCCGCACGGCCGCGGCGCTGCTCGCCACGAGTGTCGTGCCCGTCTCGTGGGGCGCCGAGTGGCCCGCCGGCGCCGCCGTGCCGCTGTCGCTGTACACGGCGATCCTGCTCGGCTGGTGGCTCGTGCTGCTCTACACCGCGCGCTCAGGGGCCAGCCAGAGCACCCCGGCAGGCGGCAGCCGCAGCGTCGCCGACGCCGGGCGCCCGTGCCACGCGGTGTCGTCGGCGACGACGAGCCCGAGGTTGCCCACGCCCGAGCCGCCGTAGCCCGCGGCGTCGGTGTTCAGCACCTCGCTCCAGCGCCCCGCGAACGGCAGGCCCACCCGGTAGTGCTCGTTGGGCCGCCCGGCGAAGTTCGCGATGCAGGCGAGCTCGACGCGGCGGCCGTCGGCGTCGACGCCGTGCCGCAGGAAGCTCAGCACGTTGCCCTCGGCGTCGTTGGCGTCGATCCAGGAGAAACCCTCGGGTGCGGTGTCGCGGCTCCAGAGCGCGGGGTGGCTGCGGTAGGCGCGGTTGAGGTCGCCGACCAACGCCTTGATCCCGGCGTGCAGCGGGTCGTCCAGCAGGCCCCAGTCCAGCGACCGCGACTCCGACCACTCCCGCACCTGACCCAGCTCGCCACCCATGAAGAGCAGCTGCTTGCCGGGGTGCGCCCACATGAAGGCCAGCAGCGCGCGCAGGTTGGCGGCCTTGTTCCAGTCGTCACCGGGCATGCGCGTCCACAGCGAGCCCTTGCCGTGCACGACCTCGTCGTGGCTCAGCGGCAGCACGTAGTTCTCGCTGAACGCATACATCAGCGAGAACGTCAGCTGGTTGTGGTGGAAGGTGCGGTGCACGGGATCGCGCCCGGAGTAGTCGAGCGTGTCGTGCATCCAGCCCATGTTCCACTTGAAGCCGAAGCCGAGACCGCCGAGGTGGGTGGGCCGGGTGACGCCGGGCCAGGCGGTGGACTCCTCGGCGATGGTGACGACGCCGGGGTGGCGCTTGTAGACTGTCGCGTTCATCTCCTGCAGGAACGCCACGGCGTCGAGGTTCTCCCGCCCGCCGTGCACGTTGGGCAGCCATTGGCCCTCGGCGCGGGAGTAGTCGAGGTAGAGCATCGACGCGACGGCGTCGACCCGCAGGCCGTCGACGTGGAAGGACTCCAGCCAGTACAGCGCGTTGGCGACGAGGAAGTTGCGCACCTCGGTGCGACCGAAGTCGAACACGAGCGTGCCCCAGTCGGGCTGCTCGCCGCGGCGAGGGTCGGCGTGCTCGTAGAGCGGGGTGCCGTCGAACTGCGCCAGTGCCCACTCGTCGCGCGGGAAGTGCGCGGGCACCCAGTCGACGATCACGCCGTAGCCGGCCTGGTGCAGCCGGTCGACGAACCATCTGAAGTCGTCGGGAGTTCCGAATCGTGACGTCGGCGCGAAGTACGACGTCACCTGGTAGCCCCACGATCCGCCGAACGGGTGCTCCGCCACCGGCAGCAGCTCGATGTGGGTGAACGCGGTCTCGTCCAGGTACTCGACGAGCTGGTCGGCCATCTCCCGGTAGTCCAGCCCTTCGCGCCACGAGGC
Organism: Pseudonocardia sp.; assembly: GCA_052387455.1. Lineage (GTDB taxonomy): Bacteria > Actinomycetota > Actinomycetes > Mycobacteriales > Pseudonocardiaceae > Pseudonocardia. The sequence continues at coordinate 5,291 of JBQTJE010000244.1, read as the reverse complement.
CAGGTACACCTCGTAGACGCTCATCGGCTCGGCGTGCCACGCGCGGGCCGCGCGGGCGGCCATCCACTCGCCGTCGCCCCACTCGTGGCGGGACTCGTGGACGACCGATGCGGTGGCGGGGGGCACCTCGGTGGCGAACGCCATCGGGTCGGCCTTGTCGCGCCACCGGCCGTCGCGCCCGAGGATGCGGAACTTGTACCGGGTGCCCGTGCCGACGCCGGGCACGAACAGCTCCCACACCCCCGAGCTGCCCAGCACCCGCATGGGGTGGGCCCAGCCGCTCCAGCCGTCGAAGTCGCCGGTGACGCGCACGCCCTGGGCGGTGGGCGCCCACACGGCGAAGCTGGTGCCCGTGACGGCGCCCGACGGCGTGTCGTAGCTGCGCACGTGCGCGCCGAGCACGTCCCACAACCGCTCGTGGCGGCCCTCGCCGATCAGGTGCAGGTCGACCTCGCCGAGGGTGGGCAGCCACCGGTAGGGGTCGTCGACGAGGTCGACCCGCTCGCCGTAGTGCGCGGCGAGCCGGTAGTCGGCCGCCGGACCCGGGACCACGCCGGAGAACAGGCCCGCGTCGTGCACCCGCACGAGCCGATGCCGCTCGTCCCCGCGGACCACGTGCACCTCGTCGGCGTGCGGGCGCAGCACGCGCACGACGGTGCCGTCCGGGTGCGGGTGCGCGCCGAGCACCGCATGCGGGTCGTGATGGGCACCGCCGAGGAGCCGGTCGATGGTCTGCCGGTCGGGCGGGCAGGGTTCGACGCGGGGCTCGTCGATCGTGCTGGTCCGGGTGTCCTCACTAGCCACCGGCCAACCCTAGGCCCGCGGGTCGGTCGTCGCTCCCCGTGGTGCGCGGCCCGTCGAGCCGCGTCGCGCAGGGCGGCGGGACGCGCGGAGATCGGCGGGAGCCCGGGCGATGCCTGACCGGCCCCGACCTCGCAGGGGGACTCGCCTAGACTCGCGAGGAAGTCCGGTCGCCCACCGTCCGCGCGGGCCGCACGTCCCGCGGGTGCCCACGGCGCGCCGTGCCCGACCGACGCATCTCCCCGCCCGCCCCGCGCGGCGCGAGCTGCACCAGCACCGCTTCCTGAGGAGCCCCACCGTGAAGAGCACCGTCGAGCGGCTGAGCCCGACGCGCGTCCGCATCAACGTCGAGGTGCCGTTCGACGAGCTCAAGCCGGATTTCGACCGCGCCTACAAGAAGATCGCGCAGCAGGTGAAGATCCCCGGGTTCCGGCCCGGCAAGGCCCCGGCCCGCATCCTCGAGGCCCGGCTGGGCCGGGGCGCGGTGCTCGACGAGGTCGTCAACGGCGCGATCCCTGGCAAGTACTCCGAGGCGGTCACCGCGGAGGAGGGCGTCACGCCGATCGGCAGGCCCGACATCGAGGTCACCGAGATCGCCGACGGCGAGCACCTCGCGTTCACCGCCGAGGTCGACGTGCGGCCCGACATCAACCTGCCCGACCTCGACGCACTTGCCGTCACGGTCGACACGGGCGAGGTCACCGACGGTGACGTCGAGGAGCAGCTCGACAACCTCCGCGCCCGGTTCGGCACGCTCACCGGCGTCGAGCGGGCCGCGGCGACCGACGACTTCGTCCTGATCGACCTCGCGGCCACCGTCGACGGTGTGGCCGTGGAGGAGGCGCAGACCTCCGGCTTCTCCTACCAGGTGGGTCAGGGTGGCCTGATCGACGGCATCGACGACGCGATCGCCGGGCTGTCGGCCGGCGAGTCGGCGACGTTCACCACCCGGCTGGTCGCCGGACAGCACGAGGGCAAGGACGCCGAGGTCACCGTCACGGTCACCGCGGTCAAGGAGCGCTCGCTGCCCGCCGCTGACGACGAGTTCGCCCAGCTCGCCAGCGAGTTCGACACCCTCGACGAGCTCACCGAGGACCTGCGCAACCGGCTCGGCAACGTCAAGCGCATGGAGCAGGCCACCCAGGCGCGCGACCATGTGCTCGAGGCGATCCTCGCCGCCACGGAGGTGCCGCTGCCCGAGAGCGTCGTCGTGGGCGAGGTGGACCAGGCCACGCACACCGCGCTGCACGGCCTCGACCACGACGAGGCCCGATTTGCGGAGATCCTCGCGGAGCAGGGTCGCACGCGCGCGGAGTTCGACGCCGAGGTGCGTGCGGAGGCGGAGAAGTCGGTGCGGGCGCGGCTCGTGCTCGACGCGCTGGCCGACGCCGAGGAGATCTCGGTGAGCGAGCAGGAGCTCACCGAGCGGATCGTCTACCAGGCCCAGCAGTACCAGATGCCGCCGGAGGAGTTCGTCCGGCGCATCCAGGAGGCGGGCCAGCTCGGCGCCATCTACTCCGACGTGCGACGCAGCAAGGCCCTGGTCGCCGCCGTCCGCGCGGCCACCGTCACCGACACGGCGGGTGCGGCGGTCGACCTGACGGACCTGCTGGGGCCCGCCGGGGCCGACGAGGACGACACCGCTGCGCAGCCCCGGCCCGACGTCCCCGCGGACGCTCCGGCCACCAGCAGCTGAGGCGGGCGCTGCGCCGCAACGGCGGGAACACAGCCCACAGCGAACACGGGCGGCCGCGCACGTGCCGCGGCGGCCGCCGCGCGTAGGGTCGACCCCGACGCATGACAGACCCGCCTCATCGGACCAGCACAGATACCGGACCAGCACAGATACCGGACCAGCACAGACAGGAAGTCGACGTGAACCCTCTGATCGGAGCGGCCATGCGGCGAGGCGGCGCGCCCGCCTCGATGACGCTGTCCGACTCGGTGTACGAGCGGCTGCTTCAGCAGCGGATCATCGTGCTCGGCCAGCAGGTCGACGATGACATCGCCAACCGGATCGCCGCGCAGATGCTGCTGCTCTCGGCCGAGGACCCGCAGGCCGACATCGCGCTCTACATCAACTCGCCGGGTGGCTCGGTCACCGCGGGGATGGCCATCTTCGACACGATGGAGTTCATCGAGTGCGACGTGGCCACCTACGCGATGGGGCTGGCCGCGTCCATGGGGCAGTTCCTGCTCTCCGCGGGAACCCGGGGCAAGCGCTACGCGCTGCCCCACTGCCAGATCCTCATGCACCAGCCGTCGGCGGGTGTGGGGGGCACCGAGTCCGACATCTCCATCCAGGCCGAGCTGTTCCGCCGGCACAAGCGGGAGATGGCCGAGCTGATCTCCGAGCACACCGGGCAGCCGGTCGAGAAGATCGTCGCGGACTTCGACCGGGACCGCTGGTTCTCCGCGCAGGAGGCCCTGGAGTACGGCTTCGTCGACCACGTGATCTCGCGTGCGGGGCAGTTGCCCGACGCGACCAGCCAGAACGGGAGTGGCAAGTGAGCCGGTTCGAGATGCCGAGCGCCCGGTACGTGCTCCCGTCGTTCGTCGAGCGCACCAGCTACGGGGTCAAGGAGTCCAACCCGTACAACAAGCTGTTCGAGGAGCGCATCATCTTCCTCGGCGTGCAGATCGACGACGCCTCGGCCAACGACGTGATGGCGCAGCTGCTGTGCCTGGAGTCGGCCGACCCGGACCGCGAGATCAGCATGTACATCAACTCGCCGGGCGGCTCGTTCACCTCGCTCATGGCGATCTACGACACGATGCAGTTCATCCGCCCCGACATCCAGACGGTCTGCCTGGGCCAGGCCGCGTCGGCCGCCGCGGTGCTGCTGGCCGCGGGCACCCCGGGCCGCCGCCTTGCGGTGCAGAACGCCCGGATCCTCATTCACCAGCCGGCCACCGAGGGCTTCTACGGCCAGGTGTCGGACCTGGAGATCCAGGCCGCGGAGATCTCCCGGATGCGCAAGCTGCTGGAGGCCACGCTGGCCAAGCACAGCGGGCGCACGCCGGAGCAGGTGCGCGAGGACATCGAGCGCGACAAGATCCTCACCGCGGACGAGGCCAAGGACTACGGCATCGTCGACGAGATCATCCAGAGCCGGAAGCTGTCGGCCGTCCGTTAGCACGCTCGTCGGGCGAGCGGCAGCGAGCGTTCGCCCAGCGACGACGTTGTCAGGGCGCCGGGCCATCCCGGCCCGGCGCCGACCGCCCGCCGACACGTTCGGTAATCCGGGGTCGCGGATGCTCCCCGGCGGACATGTTCGGCGGGTACCGTCACCGAGGTACGCGCCCCCCGGTATCGCCGGAGGGCAGCACCAGATGGGATTCGGGGTCTGCACTCATGGCACGCATCGGTGACGGCGGTGATCTCCTCAAGTGCTCGTTCTGCGGGAAGAGCCAGAAGCACGTCAAGAAACTGATCGCCGGACCCGGTGTCTACATCTGCGACGAGTGCATCGACCTGTGCAACGAGATCATCGAGGAGGAGCTGGCCGAGGCCGGTGAGGTCAAGCTCGACGAGCTGCCCAAACCCGCCGAGATCCACGACTTCCTCGACCAGTACGTCGTCGGCCAGTCCGACACGAAGCGCACGCTCTCGGTGGCGGTCTACAACCACTACAAGCGCATCCAGGCGGGCGACAAAGGCCGCGGGCCCGACGGCGACGGCGTTGAATTGGCCAAGTCCAACATCCTGATGCTCGGCCCCACCGGCTGCGGCAAGACCTACCTGGCGCAGACGCTCGCGAAGCTGCTCAACGTCCCGTTCGCCATCGCCGACGCCACGGCGCTCACCGAGGCGGGTTACGTCGGCGAGGACGTCGAGAACATCCTGCTCAAGCTCATCCAGGCCGCCGACTACGACGTGAAGCGTGCCGAGACCGGGATCATCTACATCGACGAGGTCGACAAGATCGCCCGCAAGTCGGAGAACCCGTCGATCACCCGGGACGTCTCCGGCGAGGGTGTGCAGCAGGCGCTGCTGAAGATCCTGGAGGGCACCACCGCCTCGGTGCCGCCGCAGGGCGGGCGCAAGCACCCGCACCAGGAGTTCATCCAGATCGACACGACCAACGTGCTGTTCATCGTGGCGGGCGCGTTCGCCGGTCTGGAGAAGATCATCGGCGACCGGGTCGGCCGCCGTGGGCTGGGCTTCGGCGCGGAGATCCGCTCCAAGCACGACGTGGACGCCGCCGAGAGCTTCGGCGACACGATGCCCGAAGACCTCATCAAGTTCGGTCTGATCCCCGAGTTCATCGGCCGGCTGCCGGTCGTCGCGTCGGTCACCTCGCTGGACAAGGACGCGCTGGTCAAGATCCTCACCGAGCCGCGCAACGCGCTGGTGAAGCAGTACCGCAAGCTCTTCGAGATGGACGGCGTTGAGCTGGAGTTCACCGACGCCGCCCTGGACGCGGTGGCCGACCAGGCGATCCTGCGGGGCACCGGGGCGCGGGGGCTGCGGGCGATCATGGAAGAGG
>JBQTJE010000243.1:0-14077 GCA_052387455.1 Pseudonocardia sp. | reverse complement strand
GCACGAGCCGGCCGGTCCCCCCGGCCGGCCGGCTCGGGCCCCTCACCCCGCGCCAGACCGAGATCGCCGCGCTGGTCGCCGCCGGGCATTCCAACAGCGAGATCGCGCGGCGCCTGGGCCTGGCCGTGGGCACCGTCGAGCGGCACCTGGCCAACACCTACCGCTCCGCGGGCCTGCGCTCGCGGGCTCAGCTCGCGGCGTGGGTCACGGCGCGGCGGCAGCCTCCGGGACCGGGATGACGCTGCGCTCGATGGTCGACTCCCGGCCGGGTTCCGCTCCTCGGTCGCTGGCGCTCCCTGCGATGCTCGCCCGGCCTCCGTCTCCCGGCTCGACGGTCGACTCCCGGCCGGGTTCCGCTCCTCCGTCTCCGAGCTGCTGGAGGAAGCCGAGCATGTCGATCTGGTTCGCTCCGTCGACGATCTGCCCGTCGCGCAGCCGGTAGACGCTCATCCCGGGCACGCGCACCGTCACCCCGGTGGCCGGGATGCCGGCGAACTCGCCGGTGTGGGTGGCGGTGAACGTGAACCGCTTGACGACCGTGTCGCCCTCGGCAACCAGGTCGTGCAGCTCGAACCGGGTGCCGGTGAACGCCGTGCCGATCGCGGCGACGAGTCCGGTGAGCGAGTCCCGGTCGGTGATCTGCGGCGCGCCCGGGTCGGCGTAGCGCAGGTCGGCGGCGTAGAACCGCTCGACCGCTGCCGGGTCCGCGCGTTCCCAGACCTCCGCCACACTCGCCCGCACCAACGCCTTGTTGCGTTCCTGTTCGGACTCTCGCTGCTCGGACATGGTGTCCTCCCTCGTCGGATGCGGGGACGGTAGGGCGGAGCGCGACCGGTCCGCGTCCACGCGACCATGCAACCCGTTGGGCAACTCGCGGCGATGGGGCAGAGTGACCGGTGTGACCGACGCCCTCACCGTGGACGACAACCTCCGCCGCATCGCCGCCGCCAACGCCGACAAGCTCGCCACCCAGCCCGAGCGCGCGGTCGTGCGCTACCGGGCGGGCGGCACGTGCGGCGAGGGCGTGCGGTCCGAGATCACCATCCGCGACCACCACATGGTGGTCGACGAGCCCCCGGCCGTCGGCGGGCGCAACGCCGCGCCCGGGCCCCCGGAGACCGCGCTGGCCGCGCTGCTGGGGTGCATCGTCGTCACCTACCGGCTGTGGGCGGCGAAGCTGGAGATCCCGCTCGACACGATCACCGTCGAGGCCGAGGGCGACCTGGACGTCCGCGGCTTCTTCGGCATCGACGACTCCGTGCGCGCCGGGTTCGGCGCGGTGCGGGTGCGGGTGGCGCTCGACGGGCCCGCCGGGGAGCAGCGCTACCGCGAGCTCCAGGAGGCCGCCGACGCGCACTGCCCGGTGCTCGACCTGTTCCGCGGCGCGACGCCCGTGACGACCGAGCTGGTCACCGCTGGGCAGGATGGCGGGCGTGAGTGACCGCGCCGGCCGCGACCGGACCTGGGGTTTCCGCACCCGCGCCGTGCACGCCGGGCACGTCCCGGACCCGGCGACCGGCGCCCGGGCCGTGCCGATCTACCAGTCCACGAGCTTCGTCTTCTCCGACACCACCGACGCGGCGAGCCTGTTCGCGCTGCAGAAGTACGGGCTGATCTACAGCCGGATCGCCAACCCCACGGTCTCGGTGTTCGAGGAGCGGATGGCGAGCCTGGAGGGCGGGATCGGCGCGGTCGCGACGGCGAGCGGGATGTCGGCGCAGTTCCTGACGTTCGCGTGCGTCGCCGGGGCGGGCGACCATGTCGTCGCCGCGGCCGGGCTGTACGGCGGCACGATCACCCAGCTCGACGTGACGCTGCGCCGCTTCGGCGTGGAGACGACGTTCGTGGCGGGCGGGGACCCTGCATCGTTCGCCGCGGCGATCACCCCGCGGACGAAGCTGGTGTTCGCCGAGGTCGTCTCCAACCCGTCCGGGGAGGTGGCCGACCTCGCGGGGCTGGCCGACGTCGCGCACGCCGCCGGGTTGCCGCTCGTGGTCGACTCGACGATGGCCACCCCCTACCTGTGCCGCCCGATCGAGCACGGCGCCGACATCGTGGTCCACTCGGCGACGAAGTTCATCGGCGGTCACGGCTCGACGCTGGGCGGGGTGGTGATCGAGTCCGGCCGGTTCGACTGGGGCAACGGCAACTTCGGGCTGATGACCGAGCCGATCCCGTCCTACGGCGGGCTGAACTGGTGGGGCAACTTCCAGGAGTTCGGCTTCCTCACCAAGCTGCGCGCCGAGCAGCTGCGCGACGTCGGGCCCGCGCTGGCGCCGCACAGCGCGTTCCTGCTGATCCAGGGCGTCGAGACGTTGCCGCAGCGGATGGAGGCGCACCTGGCCAACACCCGGGCCGTCGCCGAGTGGCTCGCGGCCGACTCGCGGGTGTCCTACGTGCGCTGGGCCGGGCTGCCCGACCACCCGCACCACGACCGGGCGCGCCGCTACCTGCCGCTGGGGCCCGGCGCGGTATTCTCCTTCGGGGTCGCCGGCGGCCGCGCGGCCGGGCAGCGGTTCATCGAGTCGGTGCAGCTGTGCAGCCACCTGGCCAACATCGGCGACGCCCGCACGCTCGTCATCCACCCCGGCTCCACGACGCACCAGCAGCTCACCGACGACCAGCTGCGCGACTGCGGCGTCCCGCCGGACCTGGTGCGGATCAGCGTCGGCCTGGAGGACCCCGACGACATCATCTGGGACCTGGACCAGGCGCTGGCCGCGGCCACCAAGGAGGCGTTGTGAGCTGGGAGAACCCGCCGGCGACGCGGCGCCAGCAGATCCTGGCCACCACCGGCAGCGTCGCGATGCTGGGTGCCTCGCCCAACCCGGCGCGGGCCAGCAACTTCGTCGCGACGTACCTGCTGTCCAGCAGCTCCTACGACGTGTACTTCGTCAACCCCAACGCCACCGAGATCCTCGGGCGGCCGGTCTACAAGACGCTGGCCGACCTGCCGGTGGTGCCCGATCTCGTCGACGTGTTCCGCCGCCCGGCCGACCTGCCGGCGGTGCTGGACGACGTACTCGCGGTGGACGGCGTCCGCACGTTCTGGCTCCAGTTCGGCCTGTTCGACGAGGCGGTGGCCCGCCGCGCCGAGGCCGCCGGCCTGGAGGTCGTGATGGACCGCTGCCTGAAGGTGGAGCACGCCCGCTTCCACGGCGGCCTGCACCTGGCCGGCTTCAACACCGGCGTGATCAGCTCCCGGCGCCGCCCGCGGTGAGCCACTTGGGCGGCTCGGCGCCCGGTACGCGCACCTCGTGCCGCCCGAGTGGCGCCCGACAGGGGGCGCGACGCTAGCGGGGGGTTGGGGGCGGGCCGTAGGTGAGCCGGCGTAGCAGCACCTCCGCCGGGCCGCGGTAGCCGGCCCGGGCCGACCACGCCGCCACCAGCAGGATCGTCAGCCACGTGCCCAGCCCGTAGAGCGCGGCCTTCCAGAGCGCGAGATCCTCCCCGAGTCCGAATGTCCACGCCGGCAGCAGTGCGACGAAGGCCACCGACTGGGCCAGGTAGCACGACAGCGACCGCTGCCCGCACGCCTGCAGCCCCGCGGCCAGCGGACCGACGGACCGGCCGGCCAGCCGGATCGCGACGAGCCCGAACGCGGCCGCGTACCCGACGCCGCCGAGATAGCCGCCGGCGGCGTGCAGCGTCCCCGCGAGCAGCGCCAGGCCGAGCGGTGGGTCGACCCACACCTGGGCGGCGATCAGCGCCAGCGGGAGCCCGCCGAGCACGGCTGCCGCGAGCCCGAGCACCGCGGCGCCGCGGAGCAGCCGGCGATGGTGGTGCGGGTCGTCGAGGATCCGCCGGCGCGCGGCCCAGGCGCCGAGTGCGACGGCTCCGAACACCGAGAAGGCCTGCAACAGGATGCTGCCCGTCACCCACTCCACCAGCCGCGCGAGGGCGGCCCCCAGTGGATCCGTAACCGTCATGGACGGCAGGAACGCGTCACCGCTTCCCGGGAAGGGGAACGCCGATCCCGCGTAGAACAAGCTGACGAGCACCGCGCCCACGGCGGCGGTGATCAGCAGGGCCCGGTCGGAGCGCGCGACGAGCAGTCCCGCCATGAGCACGGCGAGAAGCCCGTAGGCGCCGACGATGTCACCGGCCCAGAGCAGCGTCGCGTGCACCGCACCGATCGCCAGCATCCACCAGCCGCGGCGCCGCACCAGCCGGCGGACCGCCCGCTCGGGCACCCCCAGCTCCGCGCGCCGCCGCGTGAGCTGCACGATCCCGTAGCCGAACAGCACCCCGAACAGCGGGTACGCCCGGCCGTCGACGAGCGTGAGCTGCACGGCGGCGACGACGCGGTCGACGACGGAGAGATCGCGAGGGTACCCGCGCACGCCGAGCGGAGAGCCGTAGACGAACAGGTGGACGTTGGCCAGTGCGATGAGCAGCAGCATCCCGCCGCGGGCCAGGTCGGGGGCGAGCGCCCGGGTGGTGACCGGGGTGGCGCCCGGATCGGTGACGGGCCCGGTGGTCATGTCGGCAACTTAGGCCAGGCTGCCCGGCGTCGCATCCGCTATCGGACGCCGGGCGCTTGCCGGTCGCGCCGGGCCGGGCCGTAGGTGAGCCGGCGCAGCAGCACCTCGGCCGGGCCGCGGTGGCCCGCCCGCGACGACCACGCCGCCACCAGCAGGATCACCAGCCAGGTCCCGAACCCGACCAGCGCGGCCTTCCACAGCTCCAGCTGGAAGCCCAGCCCGAGCGACCACGCCGGCAGCAGCGCGGCGAACGCCACCGACTGAGCGAGGTAGCACGACAGCGAGCGCTGCCCGCACGCCTGCAGCGCGCCGGTGACCGCGCCGGTGCCGTGCTGGAGCCGGATCGCGAGCAGCCCGAACAGCGCGGCGTACCCGGCCGCGCCCGCGTAGCCGCTGAGGCCGTGCAGCGAGCCCGCGAGCAGCAGCCAGCCGATCCCCCAGTCGTGTCCCGTGGCCACGATCAGGGCCAGCGGCAACCCGCCGAGCGCCCCCAGCGTGATTCCGGTCGTCGCGACCCGTACCAGCAGCCTGCGGTGGCGTGCGGGCTCGTCGAGGATCCGTCGCCGCGCGGCCCACGCACCCAGCGCGACCGCACCGAACACGATCAGCGGCGAGAGCAGCACCCCGAGTCCGACCCACTCCAGCAGCCGGATCGGAACCGCGGCGAGCGCCGACTCCGTGCCCATGGACGGCAGCGCCGACGTCGCGTCCGGCGGTGCCAGCGCGGCCGTGGACATGAACAGGGTCGTGACCAGTGCGCCGATCACCGCCGTGCGTACCAGCGCCCGGTCGGTGCCCGCGACCAGCATCCCGGCCGTGAGCACGGCGATGAGGCCGTAGGCGCCCACGATGTCGCCCGCCCACAGCAGCAGCGCGTGCACGAACCCGATGGCGAGCATCCACCACCCGCGCCGCCGGACCAGCGCCACGACGGCGCCGGCGGGCATCCCCACCGCCGCGCGGCGCCACGCGAGCTGCACGATCCCGTAGCCGAACAGCAGCGCGAACAGCGGGTACGCCCGGCCGTCGACGAACATCAGCTGGACGGCGGCGATCACCGCGTCGACGGCGGACAGGTCACGCGGGTAGCTGCGCGACCCGGCCGGCGCGCCGAAGACGTACACGTGCACGTTGGCCAGCGCGATCAGCAGCAGCATCCCGCCGCGGGCGAGGTCGGGGGCCAGGGCGCGGTCGGTGGTCGGCGTGGCTCCCGGATCGGCCGGTGCGGTGGCACTCATGAGTTCGGACCCTAGCCACGCGCGCCACGGACCGGCACCGATTAGTCGCGCGGCGTGATCCCCGTCGCGGCGTCGCGCGGGTCCGGGGACTAACCTCCCGTCCGTGCCTTCTCCCACCGGCAACCCCGCCATCAGCCCCGTCACCGTCACCGTCACCGGCGCCGCCGGGCAGATCGGCTACGCGCTGCTGTTCCGGATCGCGTCCGGCCAGCTGCTCGGCGCCGGCACGCCCGTGCGGCTGCGGCTGCTGGAGATCCCGCAGGCCGTGCAGGCCGCGGAGGGTGTCGCGATGGAGCTCGACGACTGCGCGTTCCCGCTGCTGCGCGGCATCGACATCACCGACGACGCCACCGCCGCGTTCGACGGCGTCAACGTGGCGCTGCTGGTCGGCGCCCGCCCGCGCACGAAGGGCATGGAGCGCGGCGACCTGCTGGAGGCCAACGGCGGCATCTTCGCCCCGCAGGGCCGGGCGATCAACGCCGGCGCGGCCGACGACGTGCGCGTGCTCGTGGTGGGCAACCCGGCCAACACCAACGCGCTGATCGCCCAGGCGGCCGCGCCCGACGTCCCGGCCCAGCGGTTCACCGCGATGACGCGCCTGGACCACAACCGGGCGATGGCCCAGCTCGCCGCGAAGCTCGACGTGCCGCTCACCGAGATCACCAGGCTCACGATCTGGGGCAACCACTCCGCCACCCAGTACCCGGACCTGTACCACGCCGAGGTCGGCGGCAAGATCGCCGCCGAGCAGGTCGAGGAAACCTGGCTGCGCGACGAGTTCATCCCGCGGGTCGCCAAGCGCGGCGCGGAGATCATCGAGGTGCGCGGCGCGTCGTCGGCGGCGTCGGCGGCCAACGCGGCGGTCGACCACGTGTACGACTGGGTCAACGGCACCCCCGAGGGCGACTGGACCTCCGCGGCGATCCCGTCCGACGGCTCCTACGGCGTGCCCGAGGGCATCATCTCCTCGTTCCCGGTGACGTCCGAGGGCGGTGCCTGGAAGATCGTCCAGGGCCTGGAGATCGACCCGTTCTCGCGGGCGCGGATCGACGCCTCGGTCGCCGAGCTGGTCGAGGAGCGCGAGGCGGTGCGCAAGCTCGGCCTGCTGTAGCCGGGCTACGGGCGGGCGACGTAGAGCGAGTCGAGCGGGTCGTCGGGGACGTCGAACACGTCCACGTCCGCGAACCCGGCGTCGGCGAGCATGCGGCGGGCGAGCTGCTCGCCCCACACGGTGCCGAGCCCGGCCCCGCCGTGGGCGAGCGAGACCGTCATGCAGTGCAGGGTGCTCACACCGTAGAGCCACGGGGCGAGCGGGTGGCCGATGTTGCCCTCCAGCGTCGAGTCGGCCTTGAGGTCCATCATGACGAACATCCCGTACGGGGCGAGGCGCCGTCCATGACGGCGGTGAACTCGGGCCGGACGGCCTCGTACGGCACGCCGCCGCCGTGGCGGAAGCAGTCGGCGACCGCCGGGACGTGGCGGCCCAGCAAGGTCGTGACGGCCGCGAGCGGGGCCAGGTTGAGCGACCCCGGGCCGGTGAGGCAGGCGGCGTGCGCGGCGGGCAGCTCGTAGCGGCCGCTGGCCGGGTCGTAGCCGGCGATTCCGGCGGTGACCAGCGCGCCCAGGCACTCGCGAACGTACCGCTCGACCAGCCCGGCCCGCTCGGCGAGCTCGGCGCTGGTGCCCGGACCGCCGCCGAGGGTCTCCAGCAGCCAGGTCCGGTGCGCGAGATCGATCATGAGGGTGGTGAGGCCCCGGTACATGCCGAGCAGCTCGCCCGCGAACCGCTCGATCCCGGCCTCGGCCGGCTCGATGGTGGTCATCGCCGCTCCCGTCGTCGGTGGGGCTCCGAGGTTAGGAGCCCTCGCCGCGCCGGGCATCGGTCGAACCGTGTATTCGCGGCGGGGCGGGTTCCCGGACCGCATCACCAGAGCTGGGGGCGCGTCCGTGGCGGCCCGGGTGGCCGGTCGGGGATCGGCGCGGGCGCCGGGCGCTCGACGGCGACCGATCCGAGCAGCGCCCGCAGGTCCGCCGCCGCAGCGGCGGGCCGGGTGAGGTCGACCGCGACGACGGCCGCGATCCGGCGCAGGGCCGGCACGAGCGTGCGATCGGTGAGGTCGTGGCCGCGGTCGACCGCCCCGGTGACGATCACGTCCGGGCGCAGGTCTGCAACGGTCGCCGTGTCGGGGGTACGCGCGGCGCCGGCCCCGGGCACCCCGGGCAGCGTCCCGGCGCACCCGACGACCGGCGCCCCGAGCTCCACCAGCAACGCCCCGACGGCGGCGTCGGTGGCGACGATCCGGCGGATCGCGGCCGGCATGGCGACGGGCGTGCCGGTGGCGTCGACGAAGGCGCGGCGCCCGCCACCGGCCGGGCTGAGCAGGCCGGTGAGCGCGGTCGTCCGGGCGGGGTGACGGCGCGGGTCCTCGGTCGGCGTCGGGTCCTCGGTCGGCGTCGCGGACATGCGGGCAGCGTATGCGGCGGCAGCGCTCAGGCGGCCCGCAGCGACACGACCGCGTACGACTCCGCCGCGAGCGCGAGCTCCCGGCCGTCGGCCTTCGCACGGTCCGAAGCCAGCAGGACGCGGGTGACGGGCGCGTCCATGGCGAGCACGGCAGTGGCGCCGCCGAGGTTGACCGCGAGCCGCAGCGACCCGCGGTGCAGCACCACCGTCCGCGCGCCGTCGTCGACCTCCACCTCGACGTCCTCCAGCCACGGCGACGACAGCTCCGGATGGACCTTCCGCAGCGCGATCAGGTCCTGGTAGGTCTCGAACAGCCACCGGTGCGGCTCGCGGTCGAGCTCGTCCCAGTCGAGCTTGGAGTCGAGGAAGGTCTGCTCGCTGTTCGGGTCGGGGACCGCCACCCCGCCGTCGACGTCGCCCCAGCCGTGCTCGGCGAACTCGGCCGTGCGGCCCCGGCGCACCGCCACGCGCAGCGCGGCGTCGGGGACGCAGGAGAAGAACTGCCACGGCGTGCGCGCGCCCCACTCCTCACCCATGAAGATCATCGGCGTGAACGGGGAGCAGAGCACGAGCGCGGCCCCGCACGCGAGCAGGCCGGGGGACAGGCTCGCCGAGAGGCGGTCGCCGGCCGCACGGTTGCCGATCTGGTCGTGGTTCTGCAGGTAGGCGAGGAAGCGGTGGCCGGGGACGCGGCGGGTGTCGACCGGGGCGCCGTGGTTGCGCTGCCGGAAGCTCGACCAGCCGCCCTCGTGCAGGAACGCCCGGCACATGACGTGCGCGAGCCCGGTGAGCCCGGCGCGCGCGAAGTCGGCGTAGTAGCCCTGGGACTCGCCGGTGAGCGCGGCGTGCAGGCTGTGGTGGACGTCGTCGCACCACTGGGCGTGCAGGCCGTGGCCGCCGCCCTCCCGGGCGGTGACCATCCGCGGGTCGTTGAGGTCGGACTCGGCGATCAGCGACAGCGGCCGACCCAGGTGTGTGGAGAGCGCGGCGACCTCGATTGCGAGCTCCTCCAGCAGGTGCGTGGCCCGCGAGTCGCGCAGCGCGTGCACGGCGTCGAGGCGCAGCCCGTCCAGGTGGAACTCGCGCAGCCACATCAGCGCGTTGTCGACGACGAACCGGCGCACGCCCTCCGACCACGGCCCGTCGAGGTTCAGCGACGGGCCCCAGATGTTGCTGCCGGCGAAGTACGGCCCGAACCGGTCGAGGTAGGCCCCCGACGGGCCCAGGTGGTTGTAGACGACGTCGAGCACCACGCCGAGCCCGCGCGCGTGGCAGGCGTCGACGAACCGCTTGAACCCGTCCGGACCGCCGTAGTTGTGGGTGACCGCGTACCAGCCCACGCCGTCGTAGCCCCAGTTGCGCGGCCCGTCGACGGCGTTCACCGGCAGCACCTCGACGAGGTCCACGCCCAGGGACACGAGGTGGTCGAGCCGTTCGATGGCGGCGTCGAAGGTGCCCTGGGGCGTGAAGGTCCCGACGTGCAGCTCGTAGAGGACGCTGCCGGGGAGCTGGCGGCCCGTCCATGCCTGGTCCGTCCAGCTGAACGCGGCGTCGTCGTAGCGGCGCGACGCGCGGTGCACGCCGTCGGGCTGCCAGCGCGAGCGCGGATCGGGGAGCGGGGCGGGATGCTCGTCGACCAGGAAGGCGTACCGGGCGTCCGGCCCGGCTTCCTCCACGCGCGCGTGCCACCAGCCCCCGGGACGCCGGGTCAGCTCGTGGGCCCGGTTGTCGACCAGGACGCGCACGCGTTCGCGTTCCGGCGCCCACACCGCGAAGTCGGCCATGGCCCGGCATCTTGCCGGTCCGTGGCGCCTGCGCCCAATCGTGGTCCCCCTAACGGGGCCGGTGCGCCGCCGTATGTGTCCGGGCCGACGGTCACGCGGGGCGGACGAGCAGCGCCACCGGGTAGCGGGCCAGCACCTCGGCCAGCGTCGGCGCGGGCCCGTCGACGGCGGCACCGGCGATCACGTCGTACCAGTCGGCCGCACCGCCGGGCAGCGGCAGCACCGCGTCGCCCCAGCCGCCGCGTCCGGCGAGCCCCACCGGCAGCCGGGTCGCGACGGCCACCAGCGACGGCGAGCGCGCGAACGCGACGGCGTGCGCCGCGGCCGGGCCTTCGGCGGGCAGCGGCCGGTAGCCGTCGAAGATCTCCGGGCGGTAGCGGCGGGTGCGCAGCACGCTGGTCGTGACCAGCAGCTTCACCGCGCCGTCAGCGTCGATGCCCGCGTCGAGCTCCGGCAGCCAGCCGTCGTCGAGCCGGGCCAGCAGCTCCCGGCGCGCCGTCCAGTCGACGGGGCGGCGGTTGTCCGGGTCCACCAGCGAGTACTCGAACAGCTCGGTGCCCTGGTAGACGTCCGGGATGCCGGGCCCGGCGAGCTGGAGCAGCTTCTGGCCCAGCGAGTTGACCCGCCCCGGCCCGGCGATCCGCGCGACGAACTCCTCGATCTCGGCGCGGATCACGCCGTCCGCGAGCACCTGTGCGGGCCACGCGGCGACCGCGGCGTCCACCTCGGCGACGGCGTCGACGTGGCTGGTGACGAGCTTCGCCTCCTTGGACGCCTTGCCCAGGTAGGCCGCCATCCGGTCCGCCGAGATCGGCCAGGCGCCGACGAGGCTCTGCCAGGCGAGCAGCTCGAGTGACCGGTCCGGCAGCGGGTGCGCCGCGGACCAGCGGCGCAGGTGGTCCGCCCACTCGCCGGGGAGCTCGGCGAGCACGGCAAGGCGCGCCCGGACGTCCTCGGACCGCTTCGTGTCGTGCGTGGACAGCGTGGTCATCGTCGCCGGCCACGACGCGGCCCGGGTGGCGAGTGCTGCGTGGAACTCGGCCGGGGCGACGCCGAAGTGCGCCGGGTCGCCGCCCACCTCGTTGAGCGCGACGAACCGGTTCCAGCGGTAGAACGCCGTGTCCTCCACACCCTTGGCCATGACCATGCCGGAGGTCTGCTGCACGCGCGTGGCCAGTTCCCCGCCGGGCTCGGCGAGCATCGCGGCGTGGATCGTCGCCAGGATCGCGGCGAGATCCGGGCGGCGGCAGCGCGCGGCCGACACCGCGGTGTCGAGCGCGGCGCGGCCCTCGGGCAGGTAGCTGCGGTACACCGGGAAGCCGCAGAGCAGCTCGGCCACGGCGTCGACGACGTCCTTGCCCGTCGTGCCCGGCTCTCGGCCCGCATCGGGGTCGGCGGCGTCCGGCCGGGCTGCGGCCGGCCCGGTCGGGAGCACCGGGACGAGCGCGGCGATGCGGCGGACCTCGGCGGCCAGGATCGTGCCCGCCACCTCCCGGCGGGCGGCGTACTCCGCCGCGTGCGCCGACTCCTTGCGCCCGGTGTGCTCGGCGGCGAACTGGGTGAGCAGCCCGGCGCCGTCGGGGTCGACGAACACGCCGCAGATCTCCCGCAGCGCCTCGTAGCCGCTGGTCCCGTCGACCGGCCAGGACGCGGGCAGTTCCTCGCCGACGCCCAGGATCTTCTCCACGAGCAGCCAGCGGTGTGGGCCGATCGCCGCGCGCAACCGCCGCACGTAACCGCCGGGGTCGGACAGTCCGTCGGGGTGGTCGACGCGCAGGCCGTCGACCTCGCCGGAGTCGACCCAGCGCAGGATCTCGCGGTGGGTGGCGTCGAACACCTCGGGACGCTCGACGCGCACGGCGGCGAGGGTGGACACGTCGAAGAAGCGGCGGTAGGTCAGTTCGGCGGCGCCGCGACGCCACGACACGAGCCGGTAGTGCTGGCGCTCGAGCACCTCCCGCGCCGTGCCGTCGCCGGTGCCGGGCGCCACCGGGAAGGCGCGCTCGTGGTAGCGCAGCTCGGAGCGGTCACCCGAGAGTGCCAGTTCCGCGAGCGCCCGCTCCTCGTCGGCGTCGAGGATCGGCAGCAGCACCGGCCCGGCGTCCCAGTCGACGTCGAAGTACGTCGCGTACGCCGACGCCCGGCCGCGGGCGAGCACGTCCCACCACCACGGGTTGACCTGGGGGACGTCGACGCCGACGTGGTTGGGCACGATGTCGGCGACGACCTTCAGCCCGGCCGCGCGCGCCGCCGTGACCATCCGCCGCCGCCCGGCGTCGCCGCCGCGCTCCGCGGAGACCCGCGTGGGATCGACGACGTCGTAGCCGTGGTCGGACCCGGCGCCCGCCTCCAGCATCGGCGAGGCGTACAGCGCCCCGGCGCCCAGCGCGTCGAGGTAGGGCACCAGCGCCGCGGCGTCGTCGAAGGTGGTCTCGCGGGAGAGCTGGAGCCGGTAGGTCGACGCGGGCGGGTGCACCGTCGCGTCGCCGGTGGGCTTCGGGGCCGATGCGTTCACCAGGCATCTCCTCGCGGCTGAGCTGCTCCAGGAGCGGAACCGGCTCCACGCTAGCCGGACCCGGCCCAGCCCGGGGATCGAAGCGACGTTCACTCGGGAAGGCTCCTCGCGGCATCGGAGATCGACCGGGCAGCGCTTCGGGCTTACCGGGGGTCGAGATCGAGGGCACCGTAGTGCAGCGGCCCGCCGCGGGGACCCGGGGACGCGCCGAACATGCACGCAGACACGTTCGCGAGGGGCTGAGTGCATTCTCGGTCGGCGTAAGGACCTCGTAACCGCCGCTCGCGCGGATCCGCTGAACCGGCGGACCCCGGCCGCTCGTCCTCCCCCCGTCAGCCCGATCCGGCCGCCGGATCCCGACCCAGGAGGACCTGATGTCCCGCTTCGCCCGCCGTGCCCTCACCGTCGCCGCGCTCACCGCGACGACCGCCGCCACCCTGACCTTCGCCGCCACCCCGGCCTTCGCGCTCGGCCCGACGACCGTGGCGAAGTCCGGCAACATCCTCACCGTCACCGCCGCACCGGGCTCGGACAACCACATCCGCATCGGTGAGGACGCCACCGGCTTCTTCGTCCGCGACCTGCGCGGCGTGCGCCCGGCCGCGGGCTCGGGCTGCGTGAACGAGAACGGCACCGGGCAGGCCCGCTGCGCCAGGACCGGGATCACCCAGGTGATCGTCAACACCGGCGACTTCGACGACAACGTCGGCATCGGTGCGCCCGCCGGCTCCCAGGTCCGCTACGAGGTGCGCAGCGGAACCGGCAACGACGCCGTCTCCGCCGACACCCCGGCCACCACGCTGCGCGGCGAGGCCGGCGACGACTACCTGGCCAACACCAGCAGCCAGTTCCCCGCCGTGCTCGACGGGGGCGCCGGCACCGACCGCTGCCCCGTCGGCCGCGCCGTGCGCGACACGCGGATCGGCTGCGAGCTGACGTGAGCCCGCCCCGGCCCCGTCCGGCGGCGACCGCACCGTTCCGCCGGACCGGCGGGCCTGCGACGATGCGCCGGGAGGGCGCATGCGGACGCGGCTGCTGGGCGGGCTGGAGATCGAGGGCCTGCGCCCGGCGCAGGTCGGCAGCCGCAAGGCGCGCACGCTCGTCAAGGTGCTGGCCCTCGGCCGGGGCGCGCCGGTGCCCGCGGGCCGCGTGATCGACGCGCTGTGGGGCGACGAGCCGCCCGCCCGCCCGCTGGAGCAGGTCGGGGTGCTGGTCAGCAGGTTGCGCGCGGTGCTCGGCGTGGAGCGGCTTGAGCGCGACGACACCGGCTGGTCGCTGCGGGTCGACTGGCTCGACGTCGTGGAGCTCGACGACCGCGTGCGCGAGGCCGCCGACCGGCTCGCGGCCGGGCGCCCGGCGGCGGCCCGGGCGGCCGCGCGGGCCGCGCTCGCGCTGGTGCGCGGCGAGCTGCTCGCCGACGAGCCGGACGCGCCGTGGGCCGAGGCGGACCGGGTGACGGTCGCCCGGCAGGTCGCCAGGGCGCGGGTGCTGGTGGCGCAGGGGGCGCTGGCGATGGGCGACGCCGCCGAGGCGGCCGCGAGCGCGGAGGCGGCGCTGGACCGCGACCCCTACGACGAGGTGGCGCTGCGGGT
>JBQTJE010000242.1:0-22337 GCA_052387455.1 Pseudonocardia sp. | reverse complement strand
CCCGGGAGCGCCCGGGCCGGCGCCTGCCCCGGCCGGGACCGGAGCGGAGGTCGGGTCCGGCGCCACGGTCGGGTCCGGCGCGGGGGTCGAGCCGGAGGTCGGGCCGGGGGTCGGCGCGGGGGTCGGCGCGGGGGTCGGGCGCCTGCGCCCGGTGACCAGGTGCACGACGCCCAGCGCCAGCACGAGCCCCAGCGCCGCCCCGAGCACGCCCGCCTGCCGACGCCCCCGGTCCTGGCGCACCGCGGAGGCCGGGACGACCTCCAGCAGGTTGACGTGCGTCGACGGCGGCGCGCCGAGCGCGGTCTGGCGCTCGGCGAGTTCGTCGCGCACCCGGTCCCGGGCGCGCCCGACGATATCGCACGCCGATCGGCCCGACGGCCCCGCGCCGTCGAAGAGCAGGAACGGCGCCGAGGTGTCGAGGAAGGCGGAGTCGCTGCCGCCGTCGGAGATCGTGACCGACTCGCCGTTGCGGCCGTCGCCGATCTGGGCGCGTACCGCGGGCACGGCCATGATCTGGATGAGGATCGCCCCGGCGGCCTTGAGTCCGGAGTCGAAGCTCAGCAGCGGGTTGACCAGCGGCGGCGGCTGCGACGGGTCGGCCGAGGTGGCGCGACCGGTCGCCTGCGGCGTCAGGATCGTCACCGACCGGCACACGTACTGCGCGGGCGTCGCCAGGAACGCGAGCGCGCCGGCGGCCAGCGCGACGACGAGCACCGGAACCACGATCTTCGGTCGCCGGGCGTACCCGAGGAGCGTCTGGACGGCGTTCATGTGTCTTCCCAACCCCGCCCGGCACCTCTGCCGGGCGGACGACGTGTGCGAACGATCAGGCCGGCGAGCTGCCGACCGCCACGGTGCGGCGGCCGGGGGTCACCCGCCGACGCACCCCGTCGGTGATCCGGCGACCGTGCCAGCGGGCGTACCAGCGCAGCGCGGCGGCGCCCGCGCGCGGCCACTCGTCCCGCGTCAGTCCGACGTCGCGCAGGTCGCGGCCCAGCTCGGCGAGCTGCAGCGCGGTCGCGGCGTGGCGGTACCAGCGCGGGACGCCGAGGCGGCGCACGAGCACCGAGCGCGGCTCGTCGGTCCAGCCGCGGTGCGCGAGGACCTCCGGGACGTGGCCCCAGGGGCCCTCCAGCGCCATGCGGGTGGCGAACAGCTGGTCCTGGCGCAGCATCGTGCGCATCGGCACCCGCAGCGCCGCGCGCCGACGCATGAGCCCGTAGACGGGGTCGAGCAGCAGGTGGCTGGAGGTGAGCAGGCGCAGCATCTCGTCGAGCCGCACCACCCGGTCGGGTGCGCGCAGCCGGGTGCCGCCGTAGCTCGCGGAACGGACCTGCCCGTCGTTCTCGGCGTAGGTCTGCCCGGTCGTGACCAGCACGAGCCCGGGGTGCGCGGCGAACTCCGCCAGGCAGCGTTCCAGGTAGGTGGGCCCGATCAGGTCGTCGTCGCCGAGCCACTTGAAGAACTCGCCGTCGGCCAGCCGCAGGGCGCGGTCGAAGTTCGCGAGGATCCCGATGTCGTGCGGCTGGCGCACGTAGCGCACCCGCGCGTCGTCGCGGGCGAGCTCCCGGCAGACGTCCTCGGTGCCGTCGTCGGACGCGTTGTCGGAGATCACCAGGCGCACGGCACGGTGGGTCTGCCCGAGCACCGCCTCCGCGGCGCGGCGGACGCGGTGCTCCCCGTTGCGGACCGGGATGCCGACCGAGACCAGCACATCGCTCACGACGATTCCCTCATTCTCGAGACGATCGGGCGGGCCAGGCGGCCCAGGTGGTCGGCCAGGACGGGCCGGGGCACGGCGACGAGCAGGTACACCGACAGGCCCACGACCGCGCCGAGGACGAGCTGCCCGGCACTCGCGTGCGGGGTGAGCATCCGGACGCCCACGCAGGCGGCCGTCATGAGTGCGCCCGCGGCCAGGGGCCGGACCAGCGCGGGCAGCACAGGTGCGAGACGCACACCGCAGCGGCGCAGCAGGACCACCGCGATCGGGCAGGCGACCGTGACCGCGACCAGTGCGTGCGCCGCCGCGGTGCCGGTGATCCCGCCCCAGCGGGTGCCGACGACCAGCGCGGGCACCAGTGGCACCAGCCAGCCCACGTTGAGCCAGACCGAACCGACGGTCGCCCCGGCCGAGGTGAGCACGTCGAAGGCGTAGGACAGCAGCAGCCGCACCAGCGTGAGCACGGCGAGGAACTGGAGCACCGCCGCCGCGGGCGCCCAGGTGGCCCCGTAGAGGACGGCGACCAGCGCCGGCGCGAGGACGGCCAGCAGCACCGCACCCGGCACGGCGAGCGCGACGAGCAGGGGAAACGACCGGTGCACCGCCTCGGCGAGCGCGCCCTCCCGCTCGGCGAGCCGGGAGAACGCGGGCACGCTCACCCAGCGGATCGCCTGCCCGGCCAACCCCTGCAGCCAGCTGGAGAGGTTGAACGCGAGCAGGTAGAGGCCCAGCTCGGCGGTGCCGAGCAGCCGCCCGACGACGAGGTAGTCGATGTTGAGCAGGACCGCTTCCAGCCCGAGGCTCAGCGCCAGCGGGGTGCCGAACACGAGCAGCCGCCGCAGCACCACCCGGTCGAGCCCCAGGACCGGCGGCAGGCCCGCGAGCCACAGCACGAGCGCACCGGTGACCACCGCACCCGCGACCTGCCCGCCGACGAACGCCATCGCGCCCGCGCCGTGGGCGGCCAGGGTGATCGCGAGGGCGGCGTTGACCGCGAACCCGGCGAGGTTGGCCCCGGTGAGCCGGTCCTGCGCGAACCGGCGCACGAGCGCGCCCGCCCGCACCGCGGTGATCCCGTCGACGAGGACCACGACCGCGAGCAGCCGGATCGCCGCGGTGGCGTCCGGGCTGCCCGCGAACTGCGCGAGCACGGGCGCGGTGAACCAGGCGATCCCGAACGCCACGAGGCCGCCGACCAGCGCCAGCGTGGTGCCGGTGGCGACCATCTCCTCCACGCGCCCGCGCCACTGCACGGTGGCGGCGATGACGCCGACGTCGTTGAGGTGCATCGCCACGTTGAGCATCACCAGCGCCACCGCGTAGACGCCGAAGTCCTCCGGGACGAGCAGCCGCGCCAGGACCAGGCCCATCGTGAACGACCCGAGCCGCAGCACGAGCGTGCCGCCCAGGCTCCAGCGCAGGCCGCGGCCGGCCGCGACCCCGATGTCCGCGATGTCCGCGACGGGCCCGCCCGGCCCGCCCGACCCGCCCGTCCGCTGCGTCACGCCGGCGGCGCTGCCCGCGGGAGCGCGGCGGCACACGGGGCGGGCGCGGGCGTGCCCGCCGGGACCCGCTCCAGCCAGATCTCGCGCCAGAACGAGTAGAACGCCCGCGGGCAGCTACGGCTGTAGCCGCCCTCGCAGACCACGTCGTCGAGCACGATGCACGGGTTGCGCATGATCAGCAGCTCGCCGGTGCGCTCGTCGACCACCCGCTCCGCCCGACGCCGCACCCGGGCGATCCGGCCGCAGTGCACCGACATCTCCTCGTCGAAGCCGAGACCGCGGTTGAGCAGCTTCGCGTCGACCGTGGCGAGGATCGTCTCCCGGTCCTTGATCCGCACCAGCTCGCCGGGCTGCAGGTCGAGCGCCGCGGTCGGGGTGCGGCCGGCGGTGATGCCGCCGGACAGGAACAGCCAGCGCCTCCCGCCGCGGAACCACAGCGCCCTCGGCAGCCGCGCGGTGCTCACCCGCTGCACGGCGTTGAACAGCCCGACCAGGAACGCCCGCAGCGCCGACCTAGCCCGGACGTTGCGGCTGCGCACGTCGTCGACGTACTGGCCGAGGTCACGCAGCGGCAGTGCGGTGGGCGCGGCGCGCAGGATCTCGGTGGCCTGGCAGCGGTAGCGCGGCGCGCCGTCGGGGCCGGGCTCGCGACGGGTGTTGACGGCGAGCAGCGGCAGGTCGATGCGGGTCCCGACGGGCACGGGGCCGGGCACGGGGGCCGACACGGGGTCGGGGCCGGTGGGCTCGACGCGCCGCAGCCAGGCCTGCTTCCAGTACAGCAGGCACTCGGTCTCGCAGCCGCCGTGCGCGGCGCCGTCGCAGCGGGCGTCACGCAGGTGCACCGCGCCGTGCATCCGCCGGAACCCGGACCGCTCGATCGTGTCGCACAGCTTGTGTGCCACGGCCGCCACGACCATCCGGCGCCCGCAGAACGCGGCCATCTCCGGCATGAACGGCAGCGACTCGTACTCACCACTCTCGTCCAGCGTCGCCACGATCTCGTCGATGCTGCGGACCACGACCGTGTCGCCCGCCCGCAGTTGCGGTGCCCGCGTCGGCCGTCCCGGAAGCGTCGGCCTTCCCAGAAGCGATGTCACGCCACGTCCTCCCACTCGTACTCGACGACCCACCGGCCGCCCGCGCTCTCGACCGGCACCGTCGCCCGCACCTCGTCGAGCAGGTCCGGGACGAACAGCAGGACGCTGTGCGGGCGGGCCGCCAGCAGCTCGGCGGGCGCGACGACCGGGATGTCGGTCCCGGGCATCCGCGTGCCCTGCTTGGCGGGTGCGGCGTCGGCGACCGCGGGCAGCAGGCCCCGGTCGACGCCGGCGCGGCAGAGCAGCGCGACCGCCCGCGAGGCCGCGCCGTAGCCGTGCACGGTCCGACCCGCGGCGCGCTCGGCCGCGAGCCAGCGGGCCAGCCGGATGCTGCCGGTGTCGACGGCGGCGCCGAGCCGGCTCAGCACGGCCGGGTCGAGCACCCCGCTCGCGGTCTCCGCGGCGTCCAACTCGGTGACCGAGGCGTCCGGCGCCGCGCCGCGCCGCGCCACGAGCGCCACCGTGCCGCCGTAGAGCGGGAACCGGATCGCCGACTCGGCGACCAACCCCACCTCGGCGAGCAGGCGGCGCAGCGCGGGCACCGAGAAGTAGGCGTAGTGGCCGTGGCGCACCGCGTTCCACTCGCCGCGCCCGGTGATGGCGGCGAGCGTGTGGAACTGCACGACCAGCGCCCCGCCGTCGGCCAGCGCCGCGGCCCGCTCGCGCAGCGCCGAGCGCTGGTCCGGCTCGTGCATGAGGCCGAAGCAGCAGTCCACGACGACGTCGGCGCGCTCCCCCGGCGCCGCCCGCACCGCGCCGTGCGCGGCCAGCAACGGCAGCCAGCTCCCACCGTGCGGGCTGGGGAACTCGCGCACGGTGCGCCCGCGGTCGAGCAGGCCGGCCGCGACGAGCAGCGCGACGGCGTCCGCGGCCTGGCGGCGCAGCGCCTCGGGCTCGGTGCCCTGGGGCTCCTCCGGCGGCACGACGTCGTCGGCGAGCTGGGCCAACCCGCAGCGCGCGCAGGACCACAACCGCAGCGGGAGCAGCGGGTCGGTGGCCGGATCGGAACCCGCGGGCGGGAAGAGCTCGCAGGACGGCTGGCGGCCCAGGTCCAGCACGACCGTCCCGGCGGCGGACCGGCAGAACCGGCACGTCACCACGGCACCGGAACGCGGGGCCCTCACGCCGGCACGCTCGCGACCGGCCGGGGCTGCCAGACCGTCCACGGCGCGCGACCGGACTGGTACATGGTCTCCAGCGCGATCCGCTCCTTGACCGTGTCGGCCGGGTGCCAGAAACCGCGGTACGGGTAGGCGAGCATCCGTCCCTGCGCCGCGAGCGCGGTGCAGGCGTCGCCGATCAGGTCGCCGCCCTCGGGCAGGTGATCGAAGATCTCCGGGCGCAGCACCAGGTAGCCGCCGTTCTGCAGCAACCGCATGTCGGTGATCGAGGTGATCGCGCCGATCCGGTCGTCGCCGCCGACGTCGACGACGTGGAAGGTGCCCAGCGGCGGCACCGCGAGCAGCATGCCGAGGGCGTCACCGGCCGCGAAGCGCTCGACCATCGCGTCCAGCGGTGCGTCGGTGAGCACGTCGGCGTAGTTGGCCAGGAACAGGTCCTCGCCGTCGAGGTACGGGCGCACCCGGCGCAGCCGCTCCCCGATCGGCGACTCCTGCCCGGTGTCCACGAACGTGATCGTCCAGTCCGCGATGTCGCTGCTGGCGAGCTCGACACGCCCGCCGGACAGGGTGAAGTCGTTGGAGACCGCCTCGTGGTAGTTGAGGAAGTAGTCCTTGATGTGGTGCCCGCCGTAGCCCAGGCACAGGATGAACTCCTTGTGCCCGAACGCCGCGTAGTAGCGCATGACGTGCCAGATCAGGGGACGGGGCCCGAGCGGCACCATCGGCTTGGGCTTGTCGGAGGTGCCGTCGCGCATCCGCATTCCGTAGCCGCCGCAGAACAGAACGACCTTCACGGTCCACCTCTACATCGGGGAGCGCACCGGAATGGCTCGATCGAGGGAGCACCGAACGGGGCTCATGGGCCTCAACGAGCGCAAGAGGTTACGGTGACGCCCGATATCTCGCCCAATCGGGACGATCAACCCCCGATCGAGCGCCCTCGGGATCAGCGACCTCCTTGCGGACGTCACACCCTTCACCGCGGCACAGACCGCGGTCACCGTCGCGACGGCCTCGCGACCGAGGGTGCGGCCGTCGGTCAGCCGGTAGCGGGCTCGATGTGCGCGTCCGGGCCGGGGAAGACGAGCGACTCGTGGTCGTCGCCCGCCCAGCGCACCCGGTACGGCGGCGACCCGTCGTCGTGCGGCACCTCCACGACCTCGCCCTCGCGCCGCGGCCGGTCCAGTGTCCTGCCCTCGATGACCAGCCGGTCGCCGACCTGTGCCTTCATCGCCGCCTCCCCCGGGTCCGCGCGGGCCCGCGCCCGCTCGCGCGACCACCATCCTCCGGTCCGGCCCGGCGGGGGAAGGGCCGGTCCGCGCCGAGCCGCAGCTGCGGCTCGGCGACGAAGCGCCGCGTCGGTCGCCGCCTGCTCAGGCGGCGAACAGCAGCGACAGTCCGCCGACGGTGTAGCCGACCATCAGCACCAGCAGCGGCACCTGCCCCGCGACCGCCTGCCGGCGGGGGAACAGCCGGGCGGCCCGGTCGTGGGCGGCGTCGACGCCGAGGATGTGACCGGTCACCACCGCCGCGACCTGCACGACCGCGATGGCCGTCGCCGACGGGACGGTGTAGTCCGGCTGCAGCCCGGCCGTGCCGATGAGGTCGGCGCCGGTGTCCCAGCGGGTCCGACATCAGCGCGATCGTGCGCTGGCCGGTGAACACCAGCAGCGAGAAGTAGTGCGCCACCGTGTAGCCGATCGCGATCGGGACCAGCGAGTGCGCGAACTGCTGCGGCCCCGCCGGGGGTCGGTGGCCGGCGGAGCCTCAGCCCGTGCTGGCCCTTCTTCGAGAAGAAGGTGGTGAGCAGCGTCGGGTTGGCGGGGTCGGAGACGTCGATCGCGGACACGACGCCCGGGTCGAGCCCGCCGGTGTTGTTGGTCATGCCGTCGGCGGAGACGTTGCCCTCGTGGTTGATCGCGGTGATCGGCCCGTCGAAGAGCTGCACGGGGTTGCGGCGGTCCTTCGAGATGTCGTAGATCCCCATGAACGAGGCGCCCTCGCCGTCGGCGACGTTCGTCGCCGCGAGCAGGCCGCGGGCCCTTGTGGACCTTGAGGGTCTCCCCCGGGTCGGCCATGCCGAGGGTGAAGGTGTTGGTGACGAACTTCGGGTCGGCCGGGTCCGCCACGTCGAGGACGATCGTGCCGCGGCACTCCTGTTGGAAGCTCGGCATGTCACCGGTGGCGGGCAGGCCCGCGCCCGCGGGTGGCAGCCCGGCCCCGACGAGGCGCTGGTTGTAGTAGGCGCAGTCGCCGTAGCGGGCGAGCTGCCACTCCGCGCCCTCGAAGCCGTCGGGGTCGTCGGGGTCGTCGGGGTCGTCGTTGCCGACGATCTCCATGTTGCACCAGTAGCCCGCCGAGGACGCCCCGCTGGCCCGCTCCGACGCCGGGACGCGGCCCTGGAT
The DNA here is from genome assembly GCA_052387455.1 of Pseudonocardia sp. Classification (GTDB taxonomy): domain Bacteria; phylum Actinomycetota; class Actinomycetes; order Mycobacteriales; family Pseudonocardiaceae; genus Pseudonocardia. Next base: position 14,486 of record JBQTJE010000242.1, on the reverse strand, counting down.
GTCGACCTCCGGCTTCGAACCCGCACCGCAGTCGGCGCGCGGGACGGGACCCTGGAAGGTGTTCTCGCCGTCACCGGTCGGGAACATGTCCAGCGGCGAGTACAGCGGGCCCGGCTCGGCCAGCGCGAACGGCCCGGGGACCGTCAGCGCGGCGAGCGGGCCACCACCAGCACGGCCGCGGCCGCCAGCCGCAGTGCCCTTGTCCGGTGCCTCATCGATCTCAGCTCCTGCTCCTCGTCGACGCCGGCCCTGGGACTTGCCGGGCGTTGCCGGGAGAACGAGCGATGCCACTGGTCAGGAATCGTCTGATCGGCCGAAACAGGCGCCGGTTCCCCCGATGCACACCGATTTCGCCCGACCGGGGAGCACGACGACGGTGCGTGAGTCGTCGCGCCCCGGTCGGGTACCTCCGGAGTGGGGTAGCGCCGGCTGCGACGAGCGGGTTCAGCCGGCGCGGACCGCGCGCCGGACCGTCCGGGCGAGGATGCCCAGCGTCGCCCGCAGCGCGCCCTCGGACAGGATCGGGAAGATGTCGCGCTCGCGCCACACCGGGTCGATGCCCGACCAGTCGTAGTAGCTCGTCACCCGCGTACCGCCCGCGACCGGTTCGAGCCGGTAGCCGTAGACGTGCCCGATGGGCGGGCGCGCCACGCCGACGACGGTCCAGGCGATCTCCCGGTCCGGCTCGAACGCCGTGATCGTCACGGTGACGTCGTAGCGGCCGAGCTCGGGGAAGTCGTTGAGCGCCTCGCGGTCCATGTGCACGACGAACGTGTCACCCGCGGCGCGCACCGGCTCGCCGGTGGCGTCCATCAGCATCCCGGAGCTGTCGATCGCGACGTGGCCCTGCGGGTCGCACAGCACCCCGAAGACCTCCCCGGGGGTGGCGTCGACGGTGCGGGTGATCTCGAACCTGTCGGTCATCGCCCGATCATGCCCGCCACTTGATGCCGCAGCCGACCGCGGGGTGCTGGTCGGGTTCGACCGGTGTCCCGGCGAGCACGGCGTCCACCGCCGCCCGGACGTCCGCGCAGGTCACCGGCGTGCCGCTGCGCGGGCGGGAGGCGTCGAGCCGGCCGCGGTAGACCAGCAGGCGCGCGCCGTCGAAGACGAACGTGTCGGGCGTGCACGCGGCCGTGTAGGCGCGGGCGACGTCCTGGGTCTCGTCGTAGAGGTACGGGAACGTCCAGCGGTGCCGTGCCGCCTGCGCCGCCATCTCCGTGGGCCCGTCCTGCGGGTAGGCCACGACGTCGTTCGACGAGACGGCGATCATCGCGACGCCCTGCGCGATCAGGTCGCGGCCCAGCTCCGCGAGCCCGGCGGCCACGTGCTGCACGTACGGGCAGTGGTTGCAGAGGAACACCACGACCAGCGCTGGCGCGGCGGCCAGGTCGTCGAGGGCGACTGTGCGGCCGGTGGCGGGCTCGGGCAGCGCGAACGGCGGGGCAGGGGTGCCGAGGTCGAGCATCGAGGACTGCGTGGCCATGGCGGCCAGGGTAGGCCGGTCTGTCACGCGCCGGGCTGGTCGCCGCCGTAGCCGTCGATCACCAGGATGTCGGCCTCGGCGGCCGGTGCCCGCAGTGCCCGCGCCTGCTGGTAGCCCGGGGAGCGGTAGCAGGCCAGGGCCTGCTCGAAGCTCGCGAACTCGATCACGACGTTGCGCGCCCGGGCGGCGCCCTCGACGCACTCGAACGCGCCGCCGCGGACCAGGAAGCGGGCGCCGTACTCGGCGAACACCGGCGCGGCCGCGGCGAAGTACGCCTTGTACACCTCGGCGTCGTGGACATCGACACGCGCGATCCAGTATCCGGGCACGGGCGTCAGCCTCGCATGTCACGCAGCAGCGCCAGCGCCCGGTCCGCGACGTCGCCCGGGCTGCCGCCCGCGGGCACCTGCACCCCGGGTTCATCCGGATCGAGCGGCTCGAGCGCGTCGAGCTGGGTGGCCAGCAGCGACGGCGGCATGTAGTGGCCCTGCCGGGCGGCCAGGCGCCGCTGCACGAGCTCGGGCGGGGCCAGCAGGTTCACGAACCGCACCGACGGGTGCCCCGCGCACAGGACGTCGCGGTAGGTGCGCCGCAGGGCCGAGCACGTGACCACGGCGTCGCGGCCCGCACTCTCCTGCGCCCCGATCCACCCGGCGACCCGGTGCAGCCACGGCCCGCGGTCACGGTCGTCGAGGGCCGCACCCGCGGCCATCTTCGCGACGTTGGGCGCGGGGTGCAGCTCGTCGCCCTCCTGGAACGCCCAGCCGGTGCGGGCGACCAGCTCGGCCGCGATGGTCGACTTGCCCACCCCGGACACGCCCGCCACCACGAGCGTCACCGTCACCGTCACCGCCGCCGTCACAGCTGCAGCTTCGCGCATCCCGGCCCGCGCCCGCGAGTTCTCCCGTTCCGCCACGGCACCAGGGCCGATCTTCGTACCGTCTGGTCATGAATGCTGACACCGGTACCGGGTTCGCCGTCGATCCCGATCTTCTGAACGCACACGCCGGCCAGGTCGAGGGGTTCGCCCAGCTCGTCGGCGCGGCCGCCGACGCCGCGCAGCCACTCGGGCTCGACGCCTACGGCCGGATCGGGCGCCTGTTCGCCTCGACCGCCACGCAGACCGCGCAGACCTGCTCGGCCGCCGTCGCGAGCCTCTCGCGCCTGGCCCACGACCTCGACGACCGGTTGCGGGCCAGCGCCGCCGAGTACCGGGCCGTCGACGACCAGGTGGCCACCGAGCTCGGGCGGATCGGATGACCGCGTCGCTGATCGTCGACCCGGCCGACGAGGACGCCGAGCCGTTCGGCAGCGTCGAGGGCGCGGGCGTGGTGTCCAGCGCCGCCGATCTCGCCGACGCGCTCGCCGCGCAGCGCCCCGACGTCGACCGGATCGCCTTCACCGCCGCGGCCTACGGGCTCGACCAGCTCGGCACCGCCATGGATCCGCTGGGCGGATTGGCCCGGGCGGGCGTCGGCTGGCTGATCGAGCACGTGTGGTTCCTGCACGAGCCGCTCGACTGGCTCGCCGGGGACCCGTCGCAGATCACCGCGCAGGCGCAGACCTGGTTCAACGCGGCGGCCGCCCTGGCGGAGGTCGACGGCTCCTACGGCCGGGAGCTCGCCGCGGTGGCGGGCTGGGCGGGCGCGGCCGGCGACGAGTACCGGGCCGCGGTCGCGGACTACCGCCACCACCTGGGCCGCGCGGCGCAGGCGGCGGAGATCGTGTCGGTCGAGATCCTCGACTCCGGCGCCGCGGTGGGCACGCTGCGGGCGGTGATCAGGGACCTGATCGCCGAGTTCGTCGTCCTGGCGATCGAGAAGGTGGCGCTGGGGCTGCTGCTCGCGCCGGTGAGCGCCGGCACGTCCGCGGCCGTCGGCCTGACCAGCGCGGTCGCCGACGCCGTCGGCACGGCGTCGCGGATCGCCCGCGAACTCGACATGCTGCTCGACGTGCTGCGGGCGAGCGAGCGCGCGCTGGGGGTCGCGACCGACCTCGCGCAGCGCGTCCTCGCCGGCGCCGTCGAGGCGGGCAAGCAGGTCACGGGCGCCGAGCAGGAGCGCGGCGACTGGTCGGCGGAGTACACGCGGCTGCGGGCCGGGCAGGCGCCGCCCCCGTCCTGACGGTGCCGGTTCAGGGGCGCGCGGCGAGCAGGCGGGCGGACGGCCAGGTGTTGCGGATGCGGTCGGGGGGTACGCCGCACTCCGCTGCCCGGTTGCAGCCGTGGTCGAGCCAGTCGAGCTGCCCCGGTGCGTGCGCGTCGGTGTCGATCGTGAACTCGCACCCGGCCTCGACGGCCGCGCGCAGCAACCGCCGCGGCGGGTCCAGTCGCTCCGGCCGACAGTTGATCTCCACGGCGACGCTCGACTCGGCGCACGCCGCGAACACCGCCGCCGCATCGAACTGCGACTCCGGACGCTTGCGCGAGCCGGTGACCATCCGCCCGGTGCAGTGCCCGAGCACGTCGACGAGCGGGTTGGCGATCGCGGTGAGCATCCGCTCGGTCATCTCCGCCGCCGGCATCCGCAGCTTCGAGTGCACGCTCGCGACCACGAGGTCGAGCTCGTCGAGCAGCTCGGCATCCTGGTCGAGCGCGCCGTCGTCGAGGATGTCGACCTCGATGCCGGTGAGCACGGTGAACCCGGCGTCGAGCTCGGCGTTCAACTCGCGGACCTGCTCGACCTGGGCGCGCAGGCGCTGCGCCGACAGGCCGTTCGCGACCGTCAGGCGTGGCGAGTGGTCGGTGATCACGAGGTAGTCGTGGCCCAGCTCGCGGGCGGTCTGCGCCATCTCGGCCAGCGGCGAGCCGCCGTCGGAGGCGTCGGTGTGGCTGTGGCAGTCGCCGCGCAGCGCCTCGCGCAGGGCCGCGGCCGCGTCGGCCAGCGGGGCGGCCTCGGTGGCCCGGAGCCTGCGCAGGTATTCCGGCTCGCCGCCGGACAGCGACTCCACCACGCACCGCGCGGTGACCTCGCCCACCCCGCGCAGGCGCACCAGCTCGCCGGACAGCGCCAGCTCCGTCAGCTCGTCGGCGCCGCGCCCGCGCAGCACCGCGGCCGCCGTGCGGAACGCGCGCACCCGGTAGGTCGACTCGTGCGCCCGTTCGAGCAGGAACGCGATGCGGCGCAGGTCGGCCACGGGGTCGCGGGTGGTCATCACATCGAGGGTAGGGATCAGCGCAACCAGCGGCGGTGCTTGCGCCGCCACGCCCGCGCCCACAGCCCCGGCATTTGCTCCTCGATGCGGGTGGCGCGGGCGGCGTCGCGGCCGTACAGCACGCCGAAGCTGAAGCCGTTCTCCCCCGAGGTGTGCGCCTGTCCGGCCAGCTCGCGCAACGCCGCGCGGGCTACCACGGTGTCCTGGTGCTCCCCCAGTGCCTTCTGAATCCCTTGAGACCCTCCGCGAACCGCCGCGCCGGCCGCCCGACGGCGGGCGCGGCGACGTCGGTGGCGTAGCGCAGCCGCTTGGCGGCCTTGCGGGCGGCGTGCACGGCCTCGTCGGGGTGCGGGTTCGCGGGGTCGGTGGTGGCCTCGACGGCCCGGGCGAGCCGCCGTGCGGTGCGTGCCGCGACGGCGGGCAGTTCGCGGCGGGCGGGGCGGCGGGCCCGGCGGGTCAACGGCGGGTTCCTGAGCAGGTCGTCGATGCCGGCCCGCAGCCGGGCGTGCCGCTCGCCGTCGAGCTCGGTGAGGACGTCGGCGCGGGCGTCGGCCTCGGCGCGGGCGAAGTGCCGGGTCGCGAGCGCCGCCACCGCGCCGAGGCGCAGCTCCGGCGCCACCGCGGCGAGCCCGGTGGTGACCCGCGCGGCGAGCACCTCGGCGTCGCGGGCGGGCGCGACGGCGCGCCCGAACTCGCGCAGCGCGTCGACGACGGGCTCGGTGCGCTCCCGGTCGAGCAGCGGCCGGTAGGCCTGCAGGGCGCTGCGCAATCGGCGCGCGTTGACCCGCATCTGGTGCACCGCGTCGGGCTCGTCGGCGCGCGCCCGGCGTTCCTGCTCGGCGAGCCGGTCGGCGTGCTCGCCCAGGTAGGCCAGCAGCACCGCGCCCGCCGACCCGGGCCGGCCACCCGGCCGCAGCGCGGGCGGGGAGACGGGAGCGGGTTCGACTGCGGTCAGCGAGGTCACGATGCCGGTCATGACCGGAGTGTGCCCCGCGGCGCGCGAGCCCTCCACTCGCAGCACCCGGGGTGCGCCGCGCATCAGCGGGGCAGCCGGGCCTTGACCACCTTGCCCATGTCGTTGCGCGGCAATTCCTCGACGAACCGCACCTCCCGCGGGCGCTTGTGCGGGGCCAGCAGCGCGGCGACGTGCGCGGCCAGCGTGGCCCCGTCCACCGCCGGGCCGTCCACCGCCGGGCCGTCCGCCCTCGGGCCGTCCATCTCGGGGACGTCCGCCCCCGGGCCGTCCACCTCGGGCTGCCGCTCGCGCACGACGTAGGCGACGACGCGCTCGCCGAGGTCGTCGTCAGCCATCCCGATCACGGCGCATTCCGCGACCGCGGGGTGTTCCAGCAGCGCGTTCTCGATCTCGCCCGCGCCGATCTTGTACCCGCCGGACTTGATCAGGTCCGTGGCGCGGCGGCCCACGATCGCCAGCGCCCCCGACGCCGTCCAGCACCCGATGTCGCCGGTGGCGAACCAGCCGTCCGCCGTGGCCGCGGCCGCGGTCGCGTCCGGCCGGTTGAGGTAGCCGCTGAACAGGCCGGGCCCGCGCGCCTGCACAGCACCCAGCACGCCCGGACCGGACGGCGCAGCATCCCCGTCCATGTCCCCGTCGAGGGGGGCCAGCCGCACCTGGGTGTCCGCCAGCGGCGGGCCGACGGCGCCGGGTTCGGGTTCGTCCCCCACGCGCGCGGCGGTGAGGATCAACGTCTCGGTGAGCCCGTAGCGCTCGCGGACGGCGAGCCCGGTGGCCCGCAGCAGCCGGGCGTGGTCGACGGCCGTGAGCGCCGCAGACCCCGACACCAGCAGCCGGGCGCGCCCGACCACCGCCGCGGCAGCGGGGTCCGCCTCCAGCTCGCCCGCCAACCGGTGGTACTGCGTGGGCACGCCGAAGACCATCGTCGCCCCGGCCTCGACGGCGCAGGTCAGCGCGGTCGCGGTGAGGGCCCCGAGATGGTGCAGCGACCCGCCCCGGCGCAGCACACCCAGCACGCCCAGCACCAATCCATGGACGTGGAACAGCGGCAACGCGTGCGCGAGGACGTCGCGGTCGGTCCAGTCCCACGCCTGCGCCAGCGCGTCGACGTTGGCCGCGATCGCCCGCCGCGAGAGCACCGCACCCTTGGGCGGGCCGGTGGTCCCGGACGTGTAGACGACCAGCGCGGGCGACTCGGGATCCGGCTCGGGGCGAGCGGGCGGCCCGTCCCCGCCGGGCGCCACGTCGAGATCCACCTCGATCCGGGGCAGCGTGGCGAGCGGGCCCGCCAGCGCTGCGCCGGGCGCGGCGAGGACGCTGCGGGGCTCGGCGTCGGCGAGCATGTGGGCGAGCTCGCGCTCCCCCACCCTGGGGTTGAGCGGCACCGCCGCGACGCCCGCGAGCAGGGCGCCGGTGACGGCGACCGCGGTGTGGATCGGCGGGGTCGCGACCACGGCGACCCGGGCGGCGCCCGGCCGCCGGGCGGCGATCGCCGCGGCGGCGGCGGCGACCTGCGCGTAGGTGAGGGCCTCGACGGTGCTGGCGGCGGGGTCGGTGAACCGCAGCGCGGGCCGGTCGGTGGGGTGGAGCAGCGCCGGCAGCAGCGCACCGGAGTCCGTCACCCGATCACCTTGCCGGGGTTGAGGATCCCGGCCGGGTCCAGCGCCCGCTTCACCGCGCGCTGCATCGCCAGCACGTCCGGACCCAGCTCGCGGGACATCCCGGCGCGCTTGAGCAGTCCGACGCCGTGCTCGCCGGTCACCGTGCCGCCCAGGTCGATCGCGGCGTCGACGATGTCGGTGAACGCGGCCTGGGCCCGCTCGCGTGCGGCGTCGTCGCCCGCCTTGGTGATCAGCAGCGGGTGCAGGTTGCCGTCGCCCGCGTGCGCGATGTTGGCGACCAGCACGTCGTGCCGGGCGCCGATCTCCCCGACCCGCGCGAGCATCTCGGCCAACCGCCCGCGGGGCAGGCAGACGTCCTCGGTGAGGATCGCGTCGCCGCGCTGCTCCAGCGCCGGGTACGCCAGGCGCCGGGCGTCGAACAGCGCTTCGGCCTCGACGGCGTCGGTGGACATGATCGCCTCGGTGGCGCCGGCAGCGACGAACTCCGCGTGGATCGCGGCCGCCTCCGCCTCGGCGGCGGGTTCGGGCAGGTCGGTCTGGGCGAGCAGCAACGCGGCGGCGGTCTCCGGCAGGCCGGCGTGCTTCCACTCGTTGACCGCGGCGAGGCAGTGCCGGTCGATCAGCTCGAACGCCGCGGGCTGCAGGCCGCGCGCCGTCACCCCGGCCACCGCGGTGCCGCAGGCGGGCAGCGAGTCGAAGAACCCGACCACGGTGCGCATCGGCGCGGTGCGCAACGGCCGCAGGCGCACCGTCACCTCGGTGATCACCCCGAGCGTGCCCTCCGAGCCGACCATCAGGCCCGCGAGGTCGTAGCCCGCCACACCCTTCGCGGTGCGCCGACCGAGCCGGACCACGTCGCCCGACGAGGTGACGACCTCCAGCGCCAGCACGTAGTCGCGGGTCACCCCGTACTTCACGCAGCACAGCCCGCCCGCGTTGGTGGCGACGTTGCCGCCGATCGTCGACCAGGGCGCGCTCGCCGGGTCGGGCGGGTACCAGAGATCCTGCGCGGCGGCCGCGGCGCGCAGGTCGTCGTTGACCACCCCGGGCTGCACGACCGCCAATCGCTCCCCGGGGTCGATCTCGACGATCGCGCGCATCCGCTCGGTGACGAGCACCACGCAACCGTCGACGGCGTTGGCGCCCCCGGAGAGGCCGGTGCCCGCGCCGCGGGTGACGACCGGGACGCCGTGGCGGGCGCACGACCCGACCACCGCCGCCACCTCCGCCGTGCTCCCCGGCCGCACCACCGCGAGCGGCGTGCCGTACTCCGCCCACTCGGCCTCGTCGTGGCGGTAGCGCTCGACGACGTCGGCATCGGTGAGCACCTGCGCCGACGGCAGTGCCGCGCGCAGCTCCGCGAGGACGGCGGCGGGGTCCACGGGCATTGCCGCACGGTAGCCGGGCGCGCGGCCGGCGGGCCAGCGCCGCCGGCTCAGCCGACGGCGCGCCGGTTCGGCGTGCGCCGGTGCGGTTCGCGGTCCTGGTCGCGGGCCTCGATCCCGAAGCTGATCACGCGCCGTGGGTGGATCCGGATGATCGCGCGGTCGATCCCCGCCGGTACGTCGCCGCCGGGGATCGCCTCGGCGAGGTCAATGTGCGGCCGGCGCTGGACCTGAAGCCGGGTCGAGGTGTCACGGTGGCGTCATGTGGGTGACGAGGGTGGAGCGGTTCGGCGGTCCCGAGGTCCTGGTGGCGGCGGAGGTGCCGGACCCGGTCGCCGGACCGGGCGAGGCCGTCGTCGACGTCGCGGCAGCCGACGTCCTGTGGGTGGAGACCATGATCCGGAGCGGCCACGGCCGGCCGTACTTCACCCAGACACCGCCGTACGTCCCGGGCGGAGGTGTCGCGGGCCGGGTCGTGTCGGTGGGTGACGGCGCCGACGACGGCCTCGTCGGGTGTGCCGTGGTGGCCCGCACCGGTGGAGGCGGCTACGCCGAGCGCGTCGCGGTCCCGGCATCGGCACTGCTCGACGTGCCGGACGGACTGGGCCTGCCCGCGGCGGCGGCGCTGCTCGCCGACGCCGTGACGTCGCTGGCGCTGTTCGAGGGCACCGGGATCGGCGCGGGCGACGCCGTGCTGGTCGTCGGCGCCAGCGGCGGGCTGGGCATCGCGTCGGTGCAGCTCGCCCGGGCGCGCGGGGCGCGGGTGGTGGCCGTGGCCCGCGATCCGCGCAAGCTCGCCCGGGTGCGCGAGCTCGGCGCGGACGCCGTCGTCGACTCCGACGAGCCCGGCTGGGCCGCCCGGGCCCGCGCCGCGCTGGGCGGCCGCGGGGCCGATGTCGTGCTGGACAACGTCGGCGGCGACGTCGGCGAGGCGGCGTTCGAGCTGCTCGTGCCCGGCGGCCGGTTCTCGGCGCACGGCACCCCGAGTGGCCGGTTCGCCGCCGTGGACCCGGCAGAGGCGCGCCGGCGCGGGGTGACGCTGCGCGGCATCGCGGACGTCCAGCTCGACGACGGCGAGCGGCGACGGCTCACCGCACAGGCCCTCGCCGAGGCCGCGGCGGGACGCCTGCGGCCGGTGATCGGCCAGACGTTCCCGCTGGCGAAGGCCGCCGACGCGCACGCCGCCATCGAGGCCCGCACGGTGTTCGGCAAGACCCTGCTGATCCCCGACGAACCCGCGACGAAGGAGCTTGGGTCCGTCGGAACAGGTTGAGCCGCGGCGAAGCCGGGTCAGCGCCCTTCGCGGCGAAGCCGGGGCTATGCCACCAGCTCGTGGTCGGCCGGGTCGACCTTGCGGGTGCGGCGGCGGAAGTCGAACGTGTAGCCCGGCCACAGCGTGCGGTTGCGGCCGTGCTCGTCGAGGTACCAGCTCATGCAGCCCCCCGAGGTCCACACCGAGCCCTCGAACCGGCGCTGCACCTCGGCGTTGTACGCCTCCTGCCGCTCGGGCCGGGTGTCGATCGCGACGGCGCCGTGCGCGTCGACGAGCCGGAGCGCGTCGAGCACGTAGGCCAGCTGTGACTCGATCATGTAGACCATCGAGTTGTGCCCGAGCCCGGTGTTGGGGCCGGCGAGGGCGAACATGTTGGGGAACCCGGCGACTGTGGTGCCGAGGAACCCCTCCACACCGGCGGCCCACCGATCGGCGAGCTTCACGCCGTCGCGGCCGGTGACGGCCATCTGGCGCACGGTGTCGCCGACCTTGAACCCGGTGCCGAAGATGATCGTGTCGACGGCGTGCTCCACCCCGTCGGCGGTGACGACGGCGTGCTCGGTGACCCGCACGATCGGGCTCGTCTCGACCGCGACGTTGTCGCGCCGCAGCGCCGGGTAGTAGTCGTTGGAGATCAGGATGCGCTTGCAGCCGATGGTGAAGTTCGGGGTGAGCTTGGCCGCGAGGTCGGGGCGGTCGGCGAACTTGCGCTCCAGGTAGCCGCGCGCCACCTTCTCGACCACGGCCATCCGGGCGGGCTTGAGGAAGCCGCCGACCAGCGCCTCGTTGCGGCCGTAGAGCAGGGCCCGCTGGAGCTTCTGCAGCGGCGGCACTGCGGCGTACACACGGCGCAGCCACTGCGGGATCGCCCGGTCGGGTTTGGGCAGGATCCACGGCGGGGTGCGCTGGAAGAGCGTGAGGTGCTCGACGTCGCGCGCGATCCGCGGCACGAACTGGATGGCGCTGGCCCCGGTGCCGATCACCGCGACGCGGCGGCCGCGCAGGTCGTGGGAATGGTCCCAGCGCGCGGAGTGGAACACCGTGCCGGCGAAGCTCTCCAGCCCCTCGATCTCGGGCATCGCGGGCTCGTGCAGGGGCCCGGTGGCCCAGACGACGGCGCGGGCGCGGACCGTGTCGCCGCCGGCGGTGCGCACGTTCCAGGCCGCCCCGTCCCACTCCGCGCCGGTGACGGTGACGCCGAAGCGGATCCGGTCGCGCAGCCCGAAGCGGTCGGCGACCGACTCCAGATAGGCCCGGATCTCGGGCTGGCGGGCGAAGAGCCGCGACCAGTTCGGGTTGGGCGCGAAGGAGAAGGAGTACAGGTGCGACTGGATGTCGCAGGCGCAGCCCGGGTAGGTGTTCTCCCGCCACGTGCCGCCGACGGCGTCGGCCTTCTCCAGGATCACGAAGCTCCCCCGGCCGGCCTCGTCGAGCTTCACGGCGGCGCCGAGGCCGGCGAACCCGCTGCCCACGATCGCGACGTCCACGGTCATGATGCCTCCTCCAGTTCGTTACCGCCGGTAAGTTACCACGGGTAAGTTACTTGCGGTAGGGTTCCCGTCCGTGGAGACCAGGACACCGCGGCGCCGGGTCGGCCGGGCCGTGCGCGAGCGCCAGATCCTCGACGCCGCGGTCGCCGTCTTCACCGAGCGCGGATACGGGGGCGCCTCGATGGACGCGGTCGCCGAGCGGGTGGGCGTCACGAAGCCCGTCCTCTACACCCACGTCGGCTCCAAGGAGGGCCTGCTGCTCGCCTGCATCACCCGGGCCCGGGCCGAGTTGCTGGAGGTCACCACCGCCGCCGTCGCGGCCGCAGGCACCCCGGAGGAGATGCTGCGCAGCGGCATCCGGGCGTTCTTCGACTACCTCGACGCCCAGGGCCCCACCTGGACGCTGCTCTACTCCGAGCCGTCGATCGCCATGGAGGCCATCGAGGAGATCCGCGGCCAGCAGACCGGCTTCATCGCCGCACTGCTCGCCGCCCAGGCCCCCGACACCGAGCCCCGGCGGCTCACCGGCTGGGCGCACGTGATCGTCGGGGCGTGCGAGCGGCTGGCGCTGTGGCGCGGCCGCGAACCGCGCGTCACCAGCGCCGAAGCCACCGAGTACCTCATGGACCTCGCGTGGACGGGGCTGGCCCACCGCGAGTCCCGCACGTCGTGACGCCCCGGTGGCCCGAAACGCCGGAGCGCGGACGCACAATGAGGCGGTGACGACCACCGCTCCCCGACTGCTGCAGGTGCGGCGCAGCGTGCTGATCACCCCGCGGATGGTGCGTGTCACCCTGCACGGCGACGAACTGGCCGGCTTCCCCGGCGAGGGCCCCGACCGCCGGATCAAGATGTTCTTCCCGCTCCCCGGCCAGGAGCGCCCGGCCGTGCCGCGGGCCACCTCCGGCGGCCCCCTGTGGCCGCCCGGCCAGGCTCGCCCCGCGATCCGCACCTACACCGTGCGCCGCTACGACCCCGCCGCCGGCGAGCTGGACGTCGACTTCGTGCTGCACGGTGAGCACGGCCCCGCAGCCGCATGGGCCCGCGACGCGCAACCCGGGGCGTGGGTGGGCGTGTCCGAGCCGGGCGGGCACTACGAGCCGGACGCCGCGGCCGCACACCACCTCGTGATCGGCGACGAGACGGCGCTGCCCGCGGTGGCCACCGTGCTTGCCGCGTTGCCGCCGGGCGTGCCGGTGCGGGTGTTCGTCGAGGTAGCCGACGCGGGCGAGGAGCAGCGACTGGCCGGACCCGCGACCGTCGAGTGGGTGCACCGGGGCCGGCGACCGGCCGGCGAGCCGCTCGCGCAGGCGGTGCGGTCCGCGCGACTGCCCGACGGGTCCGGCCAGGCGTGGCTGTCCGGGGAGTCGGCCTGCGTGCGCGACCTGCGCCAGCACCTCATCCACGAGCGCGGTTTCGACCGTCGCGCGGTGTACGCGACGGGCTACTGGCGCGCCCGCTGACCCCGCCCCCGCTGACGCCGCCCAGAGCCGCGTGCGGCGGTGCGGCCGCTACAGGCCCAGCAGTTTCGCGATGATCTCGTTCATGATCTCCGTGGTGCCGCCGCCGATGCCGAGGATGCGCGCGTCGCGGTAGTGCCGCTCCACCTCGTGCTCGCGCATGTAGCCCAGACCGCCGAGCAGCTGCACGCACTCGTGCACCACCGCGTCACACGCCTTCACCGCGGTGTTCTTGGCCATCGCGGTCTCGGCGAGCATGGGCTCGCCGCCCAGCCATCGGGTCGTGACGGCGCGGGTGTAGGTGCGCGCGACGTCGATCTCGCGGGCCATCTCGGCCATCTTGTGCCGCACCACCTGGCGCGAGGCGAGCGGCCGGCCGAAGGTCTCCCGCTCCCGCACCCAGCTCGTGACCAGGTCGAAGCAGCGCTGCGCGGTGGCGTAGGCCTGCGCGGCGAGGCCCAGGCGCTCGCTCTGGAACTGCTGGGCGATCTGCAGGAAACCACTGCCCTCGGCGCCGACGAGGTTCGACGCCGGGACCCGCACGCCGTCGTAGGACAGCGCGGCGGTGTCGCTGCACCGCCAGCCCATCTTGTCCAGCGTGCGCGACACGCCGAACCCGGGCCGGTCGGATTCGACGACCAGCAGCGAGATGCCGCCGTGCCCCCGGCCGCCGGTGCGCACGGCGGTGGTGACGAAGTCCGCGCGCGCCCCGGAGGTGATGTAGAGCTTCGCCCCGTGCACGACGTACTCGTCCCCGTCGCGGACGGCCCGGGTGCGCAGCCCGGCGACGTCGGAGCCGCCGTCCGGCTCGGTGATCGCGAGCGCGCCGATCGACTCGCCGGCGAGCGTGGGCCGGACGAACCGGTCGATCAGGTGGCCGTCCCCGGTGGCGACGATGTGCGGGAGCGCGATCGCGTGGGTCATCAGCGCGGCGATCAGCCCGCCGGACGCGCCCGCTCCGATCATGGCCTCGGTCACGGTGATCGCGTCGACGGCGTCGCCCCCGCCGCCGCCCACCGCCTCCGGGAACGCCACGCCGAGCAGTCCCGCCTGCGCGGCCCGCCGGTGCAGCGCGCGCGGCACCTCACCGGCCCGTTCCCACCCGTCGAGGTGCGGGACGACCTCGCGCGCGGTGAACGTTGCGGCCAGCTCGCGCAGCGCCCGGCGCTCAGCCGTGCCCCACGGGTCGGGGGCGCTCACCGTGGGCCGCCGCACAGCACTTCGTGACCTGGATGCTGTCCGGCGGGGGTCGCGGACAGCATCCAGGTCACTAAGTGCGGTTTCGGCGGGGTCACGTGAGGGGGGTGACGGTCGCGTTGGCGGCGTGGGCGGTGACTCGCACCTTGGTGGCGACGATCTCTTGGGCGACGTCGCCGGTGCGCCACAGCGAGAGGGCACGCGCGCTTGCCTCGTCGCCCGGGGGGGTGCGGGCGGCGAAGCGGGCGTCGCCGACCCGGGCCACGAGGTAGCCGACCGCGGGCGTCCCGGCGCGGTCGTGCTCGACCGTGGCCGCCTCGACCGTCACCTCCGCGTCCTCGGGTACCGGGATGCGCGGCACCGGCGAGCCGGCGACGTCGCGCGGCTCGGGATCGCCGACGTAACCGCGCGGGAGCGGCGCGCGGGCGAGCAGCACGGCGTGCT
>JBQTJE010000241.1:0-15789 GCA_052387455.1 Pseudonocardia sp. | reverse complement strand
ACCTGTTCTCCGAGGCGGCCGAGGAGCTCGACCGCGCGCGCTGGTTCTCCGACGAGCTGTTCTACCCGAAGTTCGACGCCTCCCGCGCCAGCATCCTGGAGATGGTCAAGCTCTTCCTCGCCGGGCGGGGCAGCGCCCACGCGTTCATGAACTGGCAGACCAAGGAACAGCTCGACGTCGAGTACGTCCTCAACGCCCGCGCCACGATCGTCGACGCGAACACGGTGACGGCCGCCGGGCGGACGTTCCGCACGAAGAACCTGGTCCTCGGCATGGGCGCCCGCCCGATCGACATCGACATCCCGGGCCTGGACAAGAAGGGTGTCTTCGACTTCGTCAGCCTCGTCGAGGAGCTCGACTACGAACCCACTCGCTGCGTGATCATCGGCGGCAGCAAGGTCGCGATGGAGTACGGCGCGTTCTTCCACGCCACCGGCTGCGACACCACGATCGTCTCGCGGTCGCCGCTGATGCGCACCAAGGCGCTGCACCACGTCGACGAGGACCTGCGCCGCTACGTCGTGGACGGCATGCGCAAGCGCGGGATGGAGATCCTGGAGGGCGCGCACCCGGTCTCGGTCAACGGCGGCGACCGGGTGCAGAGCGTCACGGTGCGGCTGGCGTCGGGCGAGGAGATCGAGATCGAGACCGACTTCGTCTTCCTGGCCACCGGGGAGCGGCCGCGGACCGACGAGGCGCGCGACGTGCTCGGCATCGAGGTCGGGCCGACCGGGCGGGTCGTGGTGAACAAGCGGATGCAGACGTCCGTGCCCGGTGTTTACGCGATCGGCGACATGATCGACGGGCCGATGGAGATGTTCAAGGCCCGCAAGTCCGGGGTGACCGCGTCGCGCAACATCATGGGCGAGGACCTCGAGTTCGACTACACCGAGTTCCCCGACTTCCTGCACACCACCTACGAGGTCACCTGGGTCGGGCTCACCGAGGCCGAGGCGCGCGAGACCTACGGCGACGACGTGATCATCATCCAGATGCCGCCGTACGTCGAGGGCCTGGACACGCCCAACCTGCCGCTGCCGTGCGCCGAGGGCACGATGCTCTACGCGTTCCGCAAACCCGAGCTGTCCGGCTTCCAGAAGCTCGTCATCGACGGCGCCAGCCGCAAGGTCGTCGGCGCGCACCACGTCGGGTACGGCGCCAAGGACGCGTTCCAGTACCTCGACTACCTGATCCACCGCCCCGAGGGACTGACCATCGACACCCTGGGCTGGATGAACGAGCTGTTCCTCAACCCGGAGCACTTCGTCCAGCTCTCCCGCCTGCGCGCCGGCAACAAGGCGCTGCGCAACCTCTGACCCCCTCGCGAGCGGGGACAATGCGGCCGTGGTGGAGGCTGCGGCGGGGGAGTGGGCGCAGGCGTGCCTGCGTGTCCTGGACGCCGGCGCGGAGGGCGTCGACCGGGTCCTCGCGGTGCTGGTCGCGACGGCCCGGCCGCTGGCCCGGGCCGACGGGGCGGCGGCCGTCTCGTGGCGGGCGACCGGCCCGCACGCGCTGGCGGTCAGTGGCGAGCCGTTTGCGCTGCCGGCCGGACGGCTCGGGCCAGGGGTGACGGCGGGCTCGCCCGGCACGCTCGCCTCGCTCGACGTGCTCGGCGACATCGACCTCGTCCTGTGCTGGGCCGCCGCCGTCCCGCCGCGGGCCGAGCTGCTGGAGCAGTTGCGGCTGCTCGCCACGCTCGCGGCCACGGCCAGCCGCCGGGGCCACGCCGCGCTGCCGTCGCTCTACGCGGTGGCTCGCCGGCTCCTGGCGTCCCGGGACCGCGAGACGGTGCTGCTGGGGCTCGCCACCGCGGCCGCCGACGTGCTCGGCGCCGAGATCGCGGGGGTCTTCCTCGCCGAGCCCGACGGTGCCCACCTGCGGGCCCGCGCCGTCGTCGGGAACCGGTCGGTGGAGACCGCCCGGCTGCGCCTGGCCCGCGGGCAGAGCATGGTCGGGCACGTCTACGCCACCGGCGAGGTCTACCGCTCCGACGACTGGACGACCGACCCGGTGATCAGCAAGGAGCTGCTGCCGATCGCCGCCGTGGAGGGGACGAGGGCGGCGATCGGGGCACCGATGCGGGTCGCCGGCACGGTCGTCGGCGTGCTCGCCGCGTGGCGGCGCCGGCGTTCGGTCTACACCGACGACGACGTGGCGCTCATCGGCACCCTGGCCGACCTCGCCGCCCTCGGGGTGCAGCGAGCGCTGGACGACGACCGGTTGCGCGACCTGTCCGAGCAGCTGATGGCGGCGAACTCCGAGCTGTCGGCACGGTACGAGGAGACGCGCCAGACCCTGGAGATCCATCGCCGGCTGATGCGCGTCGTGGTCGACGGCGCCGACCTCGACTCCGTCGTGGCCGCCCTGCGCGCGATCACCGGGCAGGAGATCGCCTTCGTCGGCGCCGACGGCTCGGGTGCGCCCGGCCCGCTCGCCGCGCTCCTGCCCGCCGTCGCCGACGGGGAGCCGATCGGCGAGGAGGCCGTGCTGCTGGGTCCGGATGCCGCAGGCCGGCACGCCATCGCGGTGCCGGTCCGGTCGGCGGGGCGGCGCTGGGGGTACCTCGCCGTCGCGACGGCGCCGCCCGTGCCGCCTCGCGACGTCGTGGCCACCGAGCAGGCCGCCGTCGCCTGCGCGCTGCTGCTGGCCCGGCAGGACGCGGTGGCCGGGGCGGTGCGGCGGCTGGAGTCGGAGCTCGTCTGGGACCTGCTCGACGGCCGGATCGCCGACGACACCGAGGTGATCGTGCGCTCGCGCCAGCTCGCCACCCGGCTGCCGTCCCCGTCCCGGGTGGTCCTGCTGGCCGCCGACGCCGGGCGTCCGCACCGGCGCTCGCCCGAGCGGATCGAGTGGTCCCGCGCGGAACTGGCGCAGGCCTGCGCGAAGGTGCTCGCGGCGCACGGCATGCACGCCCCGGTGGGTGACCGCGGCGGCATCCTGGTGCTGATCGTCCCCGACCGCCCGCTCGACGTGCTGCGCCGGCTGGGCCGCGAGCTCGCCGCGCTGGGCGACGGGCAGGGGATCGGCCTGGCGGTGGGGGTGAGCGCGCCCGTCGAGACGAGCCGCGGCTACCCGGACGCGGGCCGGCAGGCCGCCTACGCCAGGGCGTCGACGCGCCTGCCCGACGCGCCGGTGGCGGTCTTCGAGGACCTCGGTGCCGTGCAGTTCCTGCTCGAACCGGCCCACGGCGACGACCTGGACCGGTACGCCGAGCAGCAGCTCGGCCCGCTGATCGCCTACGACCGCGACCACGACGCCGACCTGGTGGAGACGCTGCGGGTCTACCTGCGCTGCGACGGTCACGTGCAGCGGACGGCCGCGGCGTTGGCGATCCACCCGAAGACGATGAGCTACCGGCTCGGCCGGATCGAGACGATCACCGGCATGGTCGTGACCCGCCAGGAGGACCGCTTCAACGCCCACCTCGCCCTGAAGATCCTCGCCATCCGCGCGGCGGGACCTCCCCCGTCCCCACCCCGGTCATGATCGCCAGGATCGGGACATGACGTGCGTATGCGCAGCTCATGTCCCGATCCTGACGATCTTCGCGCGGGTGGCGGCTCAGCCGACCGGCGCGCGGCGCGGGGCGTCGAGCTGGCGGTGGACGGCGGCGACGACCCGCGCCGCCGACGCCGAGACCTCGGCCTCCAGGGGCGCGGCGACGGGCAGCGGGATGTTGCCGCCGCTGACCCGGACGACGGGCGCGTCCAACTCCTCGAACGCCTCCTCGGCAATGATCGCCGCGATCGCCGCGCCCCACCCGAGCTGACCCGGGTTCTCCTCGACGATCACGACGCGGCCCGTGCGCCGGACCGAGGCGAGCACCGCCGCGGCGTCGAGCGGGACCAGCGTGCGCAGGTCGAGGACCTCGGCGGCGATGCCGTCGGCGGCGAGCTCGTCGGCGGCCTTCAGTGCCATGCCGACGGTGACCGAGAGCGCCACCAGGGTCACGTCCGCGCTCCCGCCGGCCGCGCTCCCGCCGGCACCGCCACCACCGGCCGCGCCCCCGTCGGCCGCGCTCCCGTCGGCACCGCTCCCGTCGGCACCGCCCCCGCGCAGCACGGCCGCCTGCCCGAGCGGCAGCACGTGCTCGCCGTCGGGGACCTCGCCCTTGGCCGCGTAGAGGGCCTTGTGCTCGAACACCAGCACCGGGTCGTCGTCGCGGATCGCCGCGGCGATCAGCCCGATGGTGTCGGCGGGCGTCGCCGGCGAGACGATCTTCAGGCCGGGCACGCAGAGCGCCCAGTTCTCCACGGCCTGGCTGTGCTGGGCACCGAAGCCGAGCCCGCCGCCGTTGGCGCCGCGGATCACCAGCGGGAGCGCGAACTGCCCGCCCGTCATGTACCGGGCCTTGGCGATCTCGACGGCCACCTGGTCCCAGCAGACGCCGTAGAAGTCGGAGAACATGATCTCCGCGATCGGCCTCAGCCCGGCCATCGCGGCGCCCATCGCGGCCCCGGCGATGGCGGTCTCGGAGATCGGCGTGTTGCGCACCCGGGCCGGGCCGAACTCGTCGAGCAGCCCGACGGTGGTCTTGAACACCCCGCCGGAGGCGACGTCCTCGCCGAGCAGCACCACGCGCTCGTCGCGGCGCATCTCCTGGGCGATCGCGGCGGCCACGGCGTGGCGGTAGGTCAGTTCGGCCACTGTGCCCGCCCCTTCAGTTCCGCCACCGCGAGGTCCCGTCGGCCCACATGTCCGTCCACGCGGTCGGGGGCTCCGGCGGCGGCGCCGCCAGCGCGTCGACGGCCAGCCGGTCGACCTCGGCCTTGGTCCGAACCGTGACCCCCTCGACGTCCGCGGCGGGCATCCCGGCCGAGACCAGCAATTCGCGGTGCCGCAGCAGGGGGTCGCGGGTGCGCCATTGCGCCACCTCGTCCTTGCTGCGGTACGCCGCCGGGTCGGCGGCCGAGTGGCCGCACAGCCGGTAGGTGACGGCCTCCACCAGCGACGGTCCCTCGCCGGCGCGGGCCTGGCGCACCGCGGCGTCGAGGGCGTCCCGCACGGCGTGCACGTCGTTGCCGTCGACGACGATCGACGCCAGGCCGTAGGCCGGTGCGCGGTCGGCCGCCGGTCGCTTCACCGGGATGACGTCGGCGATCGGGGTGTACTCCATGTAGTGGTTGTTCTCGCAGACGAACACGATCGGCAGCCGCCAGACCGAGGCGAGGTTGACGGCCTCGTGGAAGGCGCCGATGTTCGTGGTGCCGTCGCCGAAGAAGCACACCGTGACCCGGTCGGAGCCCTGGACCTGGCTCGCCCACGCCATCCCGGTGGCGATCGGCAGGTGCGCGCCGATGATCGCGTAGGAGCCGTAGTAGCCGTGCTCGACGCTGGTGATGTGCATCGAGCCGCCCTTGCCGGCACAGATTCCGCCGGCCCGCCCGAGCAGCTCGCGCATGATCGCGTCCGGCGGTGCGCCGCGGGCGAGGGCGTGGGCGTGGCCGCGGTAGGTGCCGATGGACATGTCGTCGGCCCGCAGCACCGCCGCGGCCCCGACGGCCACGGCCTCCTGCCCGATCCCGAGGTGCGCCGGGCCGCGCACCTTGCCCTGCCGGTAGAGCACGACGACCTTCGTCTCGAACAGCCGGATGAAGACCATCTGCTCGTAGAGGCGCACCTGCTCGGACAGGCCGGTGTCCGCCGAGCCGGCGGCGGGCTGCGACATCGGCGGAGACATCGGCGCAGACACCGGCGGGGGCATCGGTCGCGACATCGGCGGGGCTCCTCGCTGCCGGGGGCCGGATCACGCTAGCCCGGGGGATCCGCGGACGTCTTCGGCCGCCGGGGCCAAGAAACGCAGGCCGCACCGTCGACCGCTCACGCGACACTCCACCCGCCGTCGACCACCAGGCCGTGGCCGTTGAGGTAGCTCGACGCCGTGGACGCGAGGAACAGGCACGCCTGGGCCTGCTCCGCGGGCTCGGCGACCCGGCCCATCGGCACGGTGGCGCGCATGCGTTCCCGGAACGCCTCCTCCGCGAGCCGCCAGCTCATCATCGGCGTGCGGGTCCAGCCGGGGCACAGGGCGTTGGCCCGGATGCCCTGCTCGCCGTACTCGACGGCGAGGTTGCGGGTGAGGTGCAGCACCGCAGCCTTGGACGAGGAGTACGGCGAGCGCCCGCCCAGCGCGATGATGCCGACCACCGACGCGACATTGACGATCGTCCCCGAGCCCCGCTCCAGCATCGACGGCAGCGCGGCCCGGCAGACCAGGAACGGGCCGGTCACGTTGACCTCGAACACCTCGCGCCACTCGTCGGGCGGGGTGAGGTGGGTCGGCTTGGGCGAGTCCCGCCCGCCGGTTCCGGCGTTGTTGACCACGACGTCGACGGGGCCGAGACCGGTCTCGATCTTCGTGAGGGCGGCGGCCACCGCGGCCTCGTCCCGAACGTCGGCGGCGACCGGGATGCCGTCCCCGCCGCCGTCGGCCAGCGCGGCCGCCGCGGGTTCGAGCGCGACGTCGAGCAGGCCCAGCCGGGCGCCCTGGGCGGCGAACGCGGCGACCATCGCCCGGCCGATCCCGCCGCCCGCGCCGGTGACCAGCACGACCTTGTCCCGGAGGTCGGGGTAGCTCGCGCCCTCCACAGCAGGCGTCATGTCGGCGACGCTAGGTGGCGATGCCCTGCGCCGACATGTCCCCGGTCGCCAAACCGGCCGGCGCGGCACTGCCGCGCCGGACAACCGGGTCGCCACCGCGGCGCGCGGTCGGGGCCGGCGAAGCCGCGCAGCGCCCGGCCGGGTTTTCGTGCCCGCAAGACATGTCGCGGCCGCGCGGGCGGTGCTTGACTGGGCGTTCTCCCCTGCGACGGGCGGCCCGGCCGATCGAGGCGGATGAGGCGGATGGGCGATCCGACGGTGCGGCCGGCCCCGGTGCCGGCCCGCCCCCGCGTGGACCGCCGGCGGGTGCGCTGGCCGCGGGTGATCGCGGACATCGCGGCGGCCGCGGCCGAGGGCAGCCACGCGGTCGCCGAGGCCGGCGTCCGCGCCGCGCGCCCGCTCCTCGCGGCCGACGCGGCCGTGGTCGTGCGCTGGCAGGACGGGCGCCCGCGGGTGCTGGCCGCCGCCGGCGACGTGGTCGACCTGCTGGCGCGGCGCCCGCCGGAGGGCGCCGGCCGGGTGGGCGGTCGACCGGTGGCCGCGGTGTCGGTCGACCCGCGTACCGACGTCGTCGTGGCCCGCGTGGCGCCGATCGGCTTCACCGAGACCGACCTGGAGTCGCTGCGCGCGCTCGGCGAGCTGATCAGCCGCGCGGGCGGTGGTCACCGGCCCGACGCGCTGCTGCGGGGTTTCGCCGCCCGCGTCGTCGCCACGCTCGATCCCGACGAGGTGCTGGCCGCCGCTGCGGAGGCGGTCGCCCAGCTGCTGCGCGCCGAGATCGCCGGGGTGCTGCTGCGCGACGCGTCCGGCGACCTGGAGATGCGCCGGGCGATCGGCAACACCCGGCTCGACACCGCGCGGCTGCGGATCCGCGCCGGTCAGGGGCTCGCCGGGCGGGTCGTGCAGTCCGGCCGCCCGGAGCGCATCGACGACTACTCCACCGACCCGCGCTCGGCGCCGGAGTTCATGGCGCTGTCCGACGTCGAGGGCACCTGCTCGGCGATCGCGGTCCCGCTGCGCTGGGACGGCCGCGTCACCGGGGCGCTGTGCGCGTGGCGGCGCCGGCGTGCCCCGTTCACCGACGAGGACGAGGCGCTGTTCGGCACCGTCGCCGACCTGTGCGGGACGGCGATCCACAACGCCGACCGGCATCGGGCCCAGCAGCTGCGGGCCGACCGGTTCGAGGCGGGCGCCACCGAGCTGGCGCAGCGCCACCGGGCCGCCGAACGCGACCTGCACGTCTACGCCGAGCTCACCCGGATCGCGACCGACGGCGGCGACGTCGACGCCGTCGTCCGCACGGTCGGCCGGCTCACCGGAAGCTTCGCGGTCGTCGTCACCGAGGACGGCCGGGTGCTCGGCCCGGCGACCGGCGCGACCGACGGTGTCGACGTCGCCGAGCTGCTGCGGGCCGTGCCGACCGCCGTGACCGAGGACCGGGCGGGCACCGAGATCGAGCGGGCCGACGGGTCGTGGCTGCTCGTGGCCCGGGTGCGGGCGGGCGGGGTGACGTTCGGGCATCTGGCGCTGGCGCTGGCGGGTGCCCCGACCGCGGGCGACCGGCTGGCCGCCGGGCATGCCGCCGTGGTCAGCGCGCTGCTGCTGGCGCGCGAGGAGGCGGCGGTCGCGGCCGCGCGGCGGCTGCAGTCGGAGTTCGTCTGGGACCTGCTCGACGGCCGGCTGCCCGACTCGGTCGAGGCGAGCGTGCGGGCCCGGCACCTGGGCACCGGCTTCGCGTTGCCGGCGCGGGTGGCGGCGATCGCGGTGCGGGGGCTGGCCTACCAGGAGACGGCGACCGGCTGGAACCCCGAGCACCTCGAACGGGCGCGCAGCGGGTGCGCCCGCCTCATCCGCGCAGCGCTGCACGCGGCCGGCGTGCCCGGCGCGGTCCTCGCGCGGCGGGCCGACGTCTTCGCGGTGGTCGTGCCCGTCCCGGGAGCCGGCGAACGCACCCGCGCCGCGCCGGGCGGCGACCCGGGCGTGGAGACGGCGTCGGCCCGCAGCCTCGCCGCGGCGCTCGCCGCGATCACCTGGCCCGACGGGATGTGCGCCGCGGTCGGCATCGGCGGACGGGTGGACGCCGTCACCGGGTTCCCCGACGGCTGGCACGAGGCGCAGCTGGCGCGCTCGGCTGCCGGCTCGCCGGGCGAGCCGGGGATCTTCGAGGACCTCGGCGTCCTGCAGTTCCTGCTCGCCCCGACCTCCCGCGGGGATCTCGACGGCTTCGCCCGCCGCCAGCTGGGCCCGCTGCTGGACTACGACGCGCGGCGCGGCACCGAGCTCGTCCGCACCCTCGACGTGCACCTCGCCGCGGGCGCCAGCACCCGGCGCACCGCCGAGCTGATGTGCATCCACCACCGGACGGTGTCCTACCGGCTGCAGCGCGTCGCCGAGCTGACCGGGCTGTGCCTGGACGACCAGGAGGACCGGTTCCGCGTCCAGCTGGCCTGCAAGATCCTCGCGCTAGGGGGCCCGGGATAGGCCCTGGCTCAGCCGCCGTGCTCGGCGCGGACGATCTCCGCTCCCTCGACCAGCGCGGTGAGCTTGCACTGGGCGATCCAGCGTTTGAGGTTGGGCAGGCCGCAGTCGGGCATCAGGCCCAGACGCTCGATCGGCACGTACTCCAGCACCGCCCGGATCCGGTCGGCCACCTCGTCGGCGCTCTCCACGCTGACCTGCTTGACGTCGATGATGCCGGCGACGAACGGCTTGTCCCAGCCGGAGTCGGCCAGCGGCTTGAGGTCGTCGGGGCCCATCCGGCCGACCTCGTAGTTGAGCACGTCGATGTCGGCGCCCAGCACCTTCGGGAAGATGTTGCGGGCCCGCTGGGTGGCGTCGGTGGCCCCGCGCGGGCGGCGGGCCACGTCGTAGACGCCCAGCTCGTCCTTGTGCTCCGCGTCGCCCTCGTAGGGCAGGTAGGACGGCGACGAGCCCAGGTTGCCCCAGCACACGTGCAGCCAGATCTGCGCGTCCACGTCCTTGACGGCCGTGTTCAGGCAGTCGATCTCCCAGTCGCCCATGCCGTAGGGCCAGACGAACTCGTCGAGCTGGATGATGTCCACGCCGAGGCCGGCCAGCTCTTTGAGGTCCTCGTTCACGGCCGTGGCGATGGCCGTGCCGAGCGCCTTGATGTCCTTGTAGTAGGTGTCGTTGGTCGCCGCGGTCATCGCGCAGACCCCGGTGTAGGAGATCTTGATCGGGCGGTCGGTCGCCCGGCGCAGCGCCTTGAGCGTGTCCAGGTGGAACGGGTAGCGGCGGCGCACCTCACCGACGCAGGTCGGCGCGTAGAGCATGCTGTAGATCGGCACGGCCAAGTTCGGGCCGTCGAGCTCGATCCCGGTCATCCGTTCCATGTAGTGGTAGAGCAGCTGGCCGTAGGAGTCCTCGCCGTCGAACACCCGGCCGTCGGCGATGATGTCCAGGCCCACCCGTTCCTGGTCGCGGACGATGCACTGGATGCAGTCCTGGTAGGCCTCCTCCGAGATGGAGTCGAACGCGATCTTTCCGGGCCGGCCGGGGTAGCGGGCGAACGCCTGGCCCTTCCACCATCGCGGTTCCGGATAGTTCCCCACCATCGTGACGGGAAGCAGCGTTTCCTGATTTCCGACGCGCACAGCCGACCTCCGGTGTCGTGGTCATCGCGCGCCGATCAGCGCGCCGAGAGTTCCCCGGGCTGCACTGAACCACCGCGCGGGCATGCCCCGACATGTGCGGCCGGCACAAACCGGTACGGGACGAGTTGCGCGGCTGCGGCAGTCGATCAGGGCCAGACGCGCGGGAACATCTCGCACGCGATCGGACCGCCGACGGCCAGGTCGGGCGCGGTCACATGACCGGTCAGGCTCTTGTTGTGGAACATGTTGGCCACGTGCGGGTTCCAGGTGGCCTGGTCGCCGACGTAGAAGCTGGTGATCGCGCGGCGGAACCGGTCGGTGAGGTTGCCCAGCGAGCCGTGCACCGTCCGCGGGTGGTGCAGCAGCAGGTCACCCGGCTCGGCCTCGGCCACGAGCCAGTCGTAGGTGTCGTAGGCGGCCTCGAAGTCGGGCATGTCCTCGTACGGGGAGTCGACGTAGGTGTCCATGATCGCCGGGATGTTCTTGAAGCCGACCGGGTGGTAGATCTTTCCCCAGGTGTGCGATCCGCGCAGGTAGTGGATGGCGCCACCGTCCGCGGTGACGGTGTCGAAGGGCACCCAGATGCGGATCTGCTGGTCGCCCTTGACCGGCAGGAACGGCAGGTCCTGATGCCACGGGGTGCGCTTGGTGGCGCCCGGTTCCTTGGCGAAGATCTGGTCGTAGAAGAAGATGATCTCTTGGGCGTCGGTCAGTACCTGATGGGCGACGTCCTTGAGCGGCCCGTGGATCGCCCACGCCTTGAACGCGTCGTCGAACATCCAGGGAAACGTCAGCGAGAAGAACCGGGGGTCGCCGTCGTCTGCGTAGTTCTGCGACGACGGGTCGGACGCCTCGATCATCCGCGTGACGGCGGCGCGCATGAACTCGACCCACTCGTCGGGGATGACACCCTTGACGATCGCCGCGCCGTCGCGCTCGTAGGCCGCGCGCTCCTCGTCGGACACCGGGCGGATCAGGCCGGCGGTCGGGTGGTCGATGGCGATGTCCAGGATCGCGGTGTTCATGCCCGCCATGCAAACACCGGTGGCGCCGCGCGTCACATGTGCGCCCGGGAAAAGCTCGGCGTGCCCGCTTTCCGCGGACTACCCGACGAACTCGTCGAACGCGTCCTGCTCGAACGGGTTCTGCCACACCTCGACGATCTTCCCGTCCCGCACGTGGTAGACGTTGACGTGGCGCCATTCCAGGCTGCGGTCCGGGCAGCGCAGGCGCATCGTGTAGACGCCCACCGCGTGCGCGTCCGAGCCCAGCACGTCGTGCACCTCGATCGTCAGTGCTCCGCCGGTCAGCTCGCGCACCCTGGCCCCGAAGCGGCCCCGCCCGTGATGGTCGCCCGCCAGGCGGCTGCGGCCGGGGACGTGCACGACCACGTCCTCGGCCATCACCTCGGCGAGTGCGGCCGGATCACCCGCGGCGATGGCGGCCAGCGCCGCGCGGAGCACCGTCTCGTTGGCGTGCATCCCGACCTCCCGTGGCCGACGCGCGGGGCCACCATCCCACACCGCGACCGATGCGCCGGGGGCCCGGGGACCTGCAGTACCTCAAGGACCTGCCCGAGCGGATGAACCTGGGCGTCGGGGTGATCGACGTGAAGTCGACGGTGATCGAGGACCCGCAGGCCGTCGCGAACCGGCTGGTGGAGGCGGCCCAGTTCGTGCCGGCCGAGCGGATCGCGGTCAGCACCGACTGCGGCCTGCTCAACCTCAAGCGCGAGCACGCGGCGCGCAAGCTGGAGGTGCTGGTCGAGGGCACGCGGATCGCCCGGGAGGTGCTCGCCAACGGGTGAGCCGTCCCGTCCGGGAACGGCGGCTTCCGGCCGGTGCCCGACCGCCCGCCTCAGATCGGCAGGCCGAAGGTGTTGTAGATCGCTTTGTCGACGCGGTCGAGATCGGCGGGGTCCAGCGCGCCGAGGTACTCGACGAGACCTCCCTGGTAGACCCGGGTGATGTCCCGCGCGACGTTGAGCCAACCGGAGGTACCGCTGATCGTGACGGGAACAGCGGTCAGGCCGCCGGGGTCGTCGGGGACGACCGGGAGGCCGTAGAGCATCTCCACCGCCGCGTCGTCGACGAGGTACTGGGCCGAGATGACGACCATCGGCCCGATGGGGATCGCCCGCAGTTGGTATCGCCAGCACTCACCCCGCCGCACGGCCGCTCCGCCCGGACGCCGGCCGGGCGGCGGCTGCGTGATGTTCCATGTCGGCCACGGCGAGCGCCTCGGCATCGTAGGCCGCGGGCGGGTAGTGCTGGTGGATGTTCTGATGGATGAACTGCGAGATCCATGCAGAGACCGACAGTCCGTCGCGACGGGCCGCCTGCTCGGCCAGGAAGGCCGCGGTGGACTCGATCGTCAGGGACATCTTCGTGGTGGCCACGCGCGGAGCGTATCAATCCATCGTCTCCGCTGATCGCCTGTTCGGTGGCCGTTTCCGGCGTTTGTCCGTGGTGGGCAGGTCCGGCGCCCGACCTGTCCGTCCGGGACGGACCGCTCGCGGGCCGGCGTGCGTATGGTCCGCGCCGGGGAGAAGGGGCGCGCAGATGATCATTCCACCGGACATCGACGACCGGTACGTCGAGCTCGCGCCGGAGTCGGTGCTGCTGCGGGTCGCCGATCATGTCGGGGTGTTCTACCGCGGGGACGCCGAGCGCGACGGCTTCGTGGTCCCGCTGGTCGCCGCCGCGCTGGCCGCGGACTTCGGCGTCGTCTACGTGTGCGACGGCCGCACCCCCGGGAAGGTCGCGGCTCGGCTCGGAGCCGAGGTCGAGGACGCGATGGCACGTGAGCAGGTCCGGATCGTCTCCTCCGAGGAGGTCTACCTCGCCGGCGACCGCTTCGACCCCGACCACACGGTCGGCTTCTACTCCGGCGAGCTGCGGCACAGCCGCCGCTGCTGCGCTACGACGCGGAGCGCAGAGCCCGGCTCGTGGAGACGCTCCGCTGCTTCCTCGGTGGCACGGGGCATCAGGCGACGGCCGCGCAGCTGGCGATCCACCCGTCGACGCTCAAGTACCGGCTGGGTCGCATCCGGGACATCCTCGGGGTGGACCTGGCGCACCCGTAGACCCGGTTCAACCTCGAGCTCGCCCTGCGACTGACCGACCGGCGCCGCGCGCTGACCGTCGACGGGCACCGGCCGGCGGGTACGGCGTTCGCCCCGGCGGCCCGCTGAAGCGGGCCCCGATTCTCTTACCGCCAACGTTTCGGCTCGCGCGGCCGATGACTCGGGGCCCGCCGGCTGGCTACCGTGGACCGACCGTCGAGGGAGCCGCCATGATCCCCATCCCGCCGCCCAACACCCGCGCGCACCCGTACCGGGGGCTGTCGGTGCAGGAGGTCGACGTGCCCCTCACCGAGGCCGCGATCCTGGACCACCTCGACGGCCGCGAGGTCTACCGGCGCACCGACTTCCTCGCGCTGCGTCACGGCCGCGACACCGCGCTGGTCGCCGTGCGCAAGGCGAGCCTGGAGCCGCTGTTCTCCCCGGTCGTCGAGGCCCGGCTGCTGGCCGGGCCGGACGAGACGTCGTGGGTGGATTCGCCGCACACCGACGTCGGCAACGCCACCGCGCTGGCCGCGGCCGCCGACCCGGACGCCCGGGCCACGGTCGTGCTCGGGCGGTTCGAGCACGTCAACTTCATCTGGGAGCCGGCGCCGATCCCGGTGCGGGTCACCGAGGTGGTGCCGCCGCACCCGCCGAAGCTGTTCGCGCAGGCCGAGCAGGCCGTCGCCTACGACGAGGACCTGCCGCCGGTACGGCTCGTGCTGGACGCCGTCGACGTGCACGAGCTGGCCGCCGCCAACCCGGCGGCGGAGTACCTGCTGCCCTGCCGCGGCTCCGGTACCGAGCTGGGCGCGCCGGTGGCGTTCCTCGACACCCGCCCCGCCGAGCGCGCGGACTGGCTGATGATCGGCTGCCAGCGGTCGGTGCAGTTCCACCGGCACTTCTACGGCGACGAGCCCGCGCGCGTCGACCTGTGCCCGCGCGCCCGCGCCGGGTCCGGCGTGACGCTCACCAAGTGCTGCCTCATCGAGCGCGGGCTGGAGGTCGAGGGCGAGGCGGCCGTCGTGCCGTGGGGTGCCAACCTCGACGAGGTGCGCGAGGGCCTGCGCAAGCTGCTCCTGTGACGGCGGGCCGCGGCTGCCAGGATTCGTCGTCGTGACCGCACACTTCACCGACTCGGTCGTCTACCGCCATCTCTGGTCGACCCCGGAGCTGCACCGGCTCCTCGACGACACCGGTCGCACGCAGGCCTGGCTCGACGTCCTCGCCGCCCTCGCCGACGCCCAGGCCGAGCTGGGCCTCGTGCCCGCCGACGCGGCGGCGGCGATCCGCGCCCACGCCCGCGTGGAGCTGCTCGACCTGCAGGAGGTGGCGGCGGGCACCCGGGCCACCGGGCACTCGACGCTCGGGCTCATCCGGTGCCTCAAGGCGGTGCTGCCCGGGCACGCGCGGGAATGGGTGTACTTCGGCGCCACGGTGCAGGACGTGTCCGACACGTGGTTCGCGCTCACCATGCGCGCGGTGCTCGACGTCGTCGACCGCGATCTCGCCCGCTGCCACGCCGCCGCGGTCGACCTGGCGCGCCGGCACCGGGACACGCTGATGTGCGGGCGCACCCACGGCCAGCCGGGATTGCCGGTCACGTTCGGGTTCAAGGCGGCGGTGTGGGCCTCGGAGCTGGCGCGTCACCGCGAGCGGGTGGCGCAGGCGCGGCCGCGCCTGGAGGTGGCGCAGCTCGGCGGGGCGCTGGGCACGATGGAGTTCTGGGGCGACGCCGCGCTGCCGTTGCTCGACGCGTTCGCCGCGCGCCTCGGGCTCGCCGCGCCCGACGTCCCGTGGATCACCGCGCGGGACCGGGTCGCCGAGTTCGCCACCCTGCTCGCGCTGGTCACGGCCACGCTCGGCAAGATCGGCAACGAGATCTACGAGCTGCAACGGCCCGAGATCGGGGAACTGTCCGAGCCGTTCACCCCGGGCCAGGTCGGCAGCATCACCATGCCGCACAAGCGCAACCCCGAGCTGGCCGAGCACCTCGACACCCTCGCGCGGGTGGTGCGGGCGAACGCCGGCACCGCCGTCGAGAGCATGATCGCCCTGCACGAGCGCGACGGGCGCGGGTGGAAGGCGGAGTGGCTGGTGCTGCCGGAGTCGAGCCTGCTCACCGGTGCCGCGCTCGACGTCGCCGCCCGGCTGCTGGAGGGGCTTCACGTGCACGCCGACCGGATGCGCGCCAACCTCGACGCCCAGCGCGGCTACGTGCTGTCCGAGCCGGTCATGCGGGTGCTGGCCGGGCGCTTGGGCAAGCACGCCGCGCACGAGGTCGTGTACGCCGCCGCGATGGCCGGCCTGGACGCCGGAGTGGACCTGGGCGGGGCCCTGCGGGCGGCGGGCCTGGTCGGCCCGAACGGCCTGACGGAAGCCGATCTGGCGTCGGCCCTCGACCCGTCGCACGCCCTGGGCGCGACCACCGCCTTCGTCGACCGCGTCGTCGGCGACGCGCCCGGCCCCCGCACATTGGACCCTTGATGCGGTCCGGGGCGGCGCGCGGAC
>JBQTJE010000240.1:0-25122 GCA_052387455.1 Pseudonocardia sp. | reverse complement strand
CCACCACAGACGGACCCTAGCGCCGCCTGCGGGTGATCAGCGGACGCCGCGCGAACGGCGCGCTCGAACCGACCCCCTGCGCGAGAGCCCCGTTCGGGCAACGTCGTGTTGACGAAGTTACCGGCCGGTATGTGAGACTGGTGACCATGGAGCGCGACATCTTCGACGCCGAGCACGACGCCTTCCGCGACCTCGCCCGCAGCTTCGTCGCCAAGGAGATCGTCCCCTTCCACCCGCAGTGGGAGGACGACGGCCAGGTGAGCCGGGAGGTGTGGCTGGCCGCGGGCAAGGCCGGCCTGCTGGGCACCGACGTCCCCGAGGAGTACGGCGGCGGCGGCGTGGCCGACTACCGGTACAACGCCGTGCTCGTCGAGGAACTGGTCGCGGGCGGGGCGAGCGGCATCGGGTTCCCGCTCCAGAACGACGTGGTCGCGCCGTACCTGCTGCGCCTGGCCACCCCCGAGCAGAAGCAGCGGTGGCTCCCCGGCTTCTGCTCCGGCGAGATCATCACCGCGATCGCGATGACCGAGCCCGGCACCGGCTCCGACCTGCAGGGCATCCAGACCCACGCCCGCCGCGACGGTGCCGACTGGATCCTCAACGGGTCGAAGACCTTCATCACCAACGGCATCCTGTCCGATCTCGTGATCGTCGTCGCGCGCACCGACGCCGAGGCCGGCAGCCGCGGGTTCAGCCTGCTCGTCGTCGAGCGCGGGATGCCCGGCTTCGAGCGCGGCCGCCGGCTCGCCAAGGTGGGCCTCAAGGCGCAGGACACCGCCGAGCTGTCGTTCACCGACGTGCGGGTGCCGGCCGAGAACGTCCTGGGCGAGATCGGCCAGGGCTTCGTCTACCTCATGCAGAACCTCGCGCAGGAGCGGCTCTCGATCGCCGTGGGCAGCGCGGCGGGCGCGGCGAAGGCCCTCGCGACGACGCTGGCCTACGTCAAGGAGCGCCAGGCCTTCGGCCGGCCGATCTCGACGTTCCAGAACACCCGCTTCGAGCTGGCCGAGATGGACACCGAGGTGACGATCACGCGGGTGTTCGTCGACCGCTGCCTGGCCGAGCATGTCGCGGGCCGGCTGTCCATCCCGGACGCCGCCAAGGCCAAGTGGTGGGCGTCGGACCTGGTCAAGCGGGTCGTCGACCGGTGCGTGCAGCTGCACGGCGGCTACGGCTACATGCTGGAGTACCCGATCGCGAAGGCGTTCGTCGACTCGCGGGTGCAGTCGATCTACGGCGGCACCAACGAGATCATGAAGGAGATCATCGGGCGCAGCCTCATCGGCTGAGCTGGGTGAACGCGGTATGAAGTGCGCCGGTGGCCTTCCGACTGACGCCCCATGAACGCGGCTTCTGCCCACTGTTCACCCGCGCCGCCGAGAACATCGCCGGGGCCGCCGACCTGCTCGCGAAGCTGGTCGCGGCGGAGCCCGCGGCCCGCATCGCGCTCGCCCGCCAGGTCAAGGAGGCCGAGAACGCGGGCGACACGCTCACCCACGAGATCATGGTCAAGCTCAACTCCACGTTCGTCACCCCCTTCGACCGCGAGGACATCTACCGCCTCGCCTCCTCCCTCGACGACGTGATCGACCTGCTGGAGGAGGCCGCCGACCGGATCGTGCTCTACCGGCTGGGGGCCCTGCCCGCGGGCGCAGGGCATCCCGGGACTGACGGTCGTGCTGGCCGCGCTGATCGGCGCGATCACCTGGAACCTCGTCACGTGGTGGTTCGGGATGCCCTCGTCGTCGTCGCACGCGCTGATCGGCGGCCTCGTCGGCGCCGCCTTGGCGTCCGCGGGCACGGTGCAGTGGAACGGGGTGATCGAGAAGGTCCTCATCCCCATGGTGCTTTCACCGGTGGTCGGCTTCCTGCTCGCCGGCCTGGTGATGCTCGCGCTGCTGTGGATCTTCCGGAGGGGTCGTCCGACGCGCCTGACCCGCGGCTTCCGGCACGCCCAGACGGTCTCGGCCGCCGCGATGGCGCTCGGGCACGGCCAGCAGGACGCCCAGAAGACGATGGGGGTGATCGTGCTGGCGCTGGTGATCGGCGGCTACCAGCAGGGGTTCGACGTCCCGTGGTGGGTGGTCGTGCTGGCTGCTGGGGCGCTGTCCGCGGGCACCTACGCGGGCGGCTGGCGGATCATGCGCACGCTCGGGCGCCGGATCATCGACCTCGACCCGCCACGTGGGTTCGCCGCCGAGTCCACGGCCTCGGCCGTGCTGTACACCACCGCGTTCGCCTTCGCCGCGCCGATCTCGACGACGCAGACCATCACGTCGTCGATCCTGGGGGTGGGCGCGACGAAGCGACTGTCCGCGGTGCGCTGGAACGTGGCGGGCAACATCGTCGTCGCGTGGGTGCTGACGATCCCGATGGCCGGGCTCGTCGCTGCTCTGGCCTGGGCGGCCCTGCACGGGCTGACGGGCTAGCCGGGCTGCCCCGCGCACACCCGGTCGACGGCGTCCACGGCCGCGGTGGTGCGCGCCGGGTCGAGCTGCACCGGGTCCATCAAGGTGGTCTCCGGCGTCAGCTTGGCCTGACCCTGCGCGTCGAGGTCCCCGATGGCGGCCGCGACCTCGGCCATCGCGGCGGTGAGCACCGGGTCCTGCGTGCCGGGGGCGTTGTAGAACTCCCACGTGGCGGCCAGCACCAGCGCCACCCGCACCGGCGGCACCGGCATCGACGCGTAGGTCTGCGCCTCGCGGCGCAGCACCCGTGCGGTCTCACCGTGCCGCGCGCACGCGTCGGTGTCGGCGGGCGACAGGGCCGCGGCGGGTGGCGGCACCGGCACCGGCTCCGGTGCGCTCCCGCAGCCCGCGAGCAGCGCCGCGGCCGCCGCGAGGACCAGCGCGGCGGCCCTCACGCGACCACGCTCGCGGCGAGGCGGGCGCGCTCGACGTCGACGTCGAAGTCGGCCGGCGGGAAGCGCGGATCGAGCTCGGTGAGGGTCTCGGCCAGCAGCGCGGCGATCGCCCAGTTGCGGTACCACTTGCGGTCCGACGGGATGACGTACCAGGGCGCGTGGTCGGTGTCGCAGCGCCGCAGCGCCTCCGCGTAGGCCTCCTGGTAGCGGGGCCACTTCGCCCGGGCGTCGACGTCGCCGGGGTTGTACTTCCAGTGCTTGGCGGGGTCGTCGAGCCGCGCCATGAGCCGCTGCGCCTGCTCGGCCGCGGAGATGTGCAGCATGCACTTGACCACCGTGACACCACCCTCGACCAGTTCCTTCTCGAATGCCGCGATCTCGTCGTAGCGGGCGCGCCAGACGTCCTGCGCGACCAGCTCGTCGACCCGCACGACGAGCACGTCCTCGTAGTGGGAGCGGTCGAACACCCCGATCCGTCCGGGCCCGGGAACCGCGCGCCGGATGCGCGCCAGGTAGTGCTCGGCACGTTCGGCGGCGGTGGGCTTCTTGAACGACGTGATGTGCAGGCCCTGCGGGTTGACCAGGCCGGCGACGTGCTCGATCACGCCGCCCTTTCCCGAGGTGTCCATGCCCTGGAGCACGAGCAGCACGGCCCGGGCGCTCTCCGCGTAGAGCCGCTCCTGCAGCTCGTGCAACCGCGGGCCCAGCTCGGCCATCGCCGCCGCGGCGGCCTCCTTGTCCTCGGGCCCGACCGGGAGGCCCCGCGGATCGATCGCGGCGAGGTCGAGCGCGGGCGGCATCCGGAACGCGGCACGCACGCAGGAGGTCACGATCTGCAGGGTAGCGGCGGCGGGTGCGAGGCGGCCGTGCTGGGATGGCGCGATGCACCGCCTGCTGCCCGCCGACCCCGCCGAGCTGGACGGCGACGGGCTCGCCGCGCACTACGCCTACCCCGACGACCTCGCCGCGCCGTACGTCCGGGTGAACTTCGTGACCAGCGCGGACGGGGCGGTCACCGTGGACGGCCGCTCGGGCGGTCTCGGTGGCGACGCGGACCGGGCCGTGTTCGGGCTGCTGCGCGAGCTGGCCGAGGTCGTGCTCGTCGGGGCGGGCACCGTGCGTGCCGAGGACTACCGCGGCGCCCGCAGGCCCACCCGCGGCGCGCGCACCCCGCCGCCGATCGCCGTCGTCACCGGGTCCGCCGATCTCGACCCGGGAAGCCGCTTGCTCACCGACACCGCCGTCGCACCGATCGTGCTGACGCTGGGCACCGCCCCGGCGCCACGCCGCGCGGCCCTCGCGGCTGCCGGTGCCGACGTCGTCGTCCTCGACCGGCTCACCCCCGATGCGCTGCTCGCCGAGCTGGGCCGCCGCGGGCTGTACCGGGTGCTCTGCGAGGGCGGGCCGGCACTGCACGGAGCGCTGCTCGCCGCCGACGCCGTCGACGAGCTGTGCCTCACCGTCGCCCCGGTGCTCGCCGGCGGCGACGCCGGACGGATCGCGCGCGGCCCCGCCGGGACGCCGCCGCGCCCGATGCTGCTCGCCGGGGCGCTGCACGCGGGTGACGCGCTGCTGCTGCGCTACCGCCGGGCGCCCGAGGTCGCCCCGCCCGGCGCCTGACCGCGGCCACACCACCCGCCGGGCACAGTGACCGCCGATGCAGGCCGGCTCGACGCGACGACACCGGGCGGCGGTGCTGGTCACCGTCGCTCTGCTCGCCGTCGCCCTGGTCGCCGCTGCCGGATGCACGGTGGGGCCGTCCGACCGCCCCCCGGTGGCGGTGCGCGGCGAGAGCGTCGCCGGGCCGCCTGCGCCCGCGGCCCCGGTGCCCCCACCGCCGGGCCCGCCCGTGCTCCCCGAGCCCGACCCGCAGCGCCCGCGCGCGGACTTCCGCGACTGCACCGCCGAGGCGCTCGCCGTCGCACCGCTGCCCGTGCCGCCCGACCGAACGCTGCGCGCCGACTGCGCCGAGCTGACGGTCGCGGCGGATCCCGACCAGCCGCAGCTGGGACGCTCCCGGGTCGGCGTGCTGCGGGTGGGTCTCGCCGACGCACCCGCGGACCGGCCGCCGCTGCTCGTGCTGGGCGACAGCGCGGGCGAGCCGACCGCCCGGCACGCCGTCGCGGTGGCCGCGCAGGTCCCGATGGCCGTGCTCCGGAAGTTCACGCTCGTCGGGCTGGACCGGCGTGGGTTCGGCGCCGACGCCCTGGACTGCGCGCCCGCCGACGCGCGGGCGGCGATCGTCGACACCGACCGCGCCGACGAGGCCGGCCTCGCCGCCCTGCTGGAGGACGCCAGGGCGATCGTGCAGGAGTGCCACGTCCTGCTCTCCGGCGGCGCGAGCGGGTTCCGCACCGCGAGCACCGCGGACGACGTCGCGCAGCTGCGCGACGCGCTCGGCGTCACCCGCCTGTCCGCCGTCGGGATCGGCGACGGGGCGGTGGCGCTGACCCGGTGGGCCACCCGGATGCCGGGGGCGGTGGGGCGCCTCGTGCTCGACGGGCCACCGCAACCCGGTATCGACGAGCCCGCCCGCGCCGAGGCCCGCGCCGCGGCCGCGGAGGCGGCGTTCGACGCGTTCGCCGCCGCCTGCACGTCGCGCGCGGACTGCCCGCTTTCTCCCGACCCGCGCGCCGCGACGACCGCCCTGGTCGAGCAGCTCCGCACGAACCCGGCGCAGGCCGCCGACGGCCGCCTCCTCACCCCGGG
This sequence comes from Pseudonocardia sp., assembly GCA_052387455.1. GTDB lineage: Bacteria > Actinomycetota > Actinomycetes > Mycobacteriales > Pseudonocardiaceae > Pseudonocardia. The sequence continues at coordinate 19,550 of JBQTJE010000240.1, read as the reverse complement.
TGCAGCGGTCGCCGCGGTGCTGGCCGGGATGGGCGAGCCACGCACCTGGCCCGCGCTGGCAGCCGCGGTCGCCGCTGCCCGGGCAGGCGACCCCGTCGCCCTGCTCGACGTCCTCGACCCGGTGGCCGGGCTCGGCGGGCGCTTCGACGCCACCCTCGCCACCGAGTGCAACGACGCCGCACGCCGCATGGCCCCCGGCGAGGTCGCGCGGCTGGCCGCGGACTGGCAGGCCGACCACCCCCTCTTCGGCGACGCGATGGCCGTGCGGCTGCTCGCCTGCGCGCCCTGGCCGGTGGTGGCCGACCCGGCGCCGCCCGCGGCCGCGCTTCCCCCGGTGCTCGTGCTGGGCACCGCACACGACCCGCGCGGGCCGCTGGAGGGATCCCGCCGGGCCGCCGACACGCTCCCGTCGGGCCGGTTCCTGTCCTGGCAGGGCTCGGGTAGCGGCGCCTACCCGCGCACGGCCTGCGTCAACGACGCGGTGGGCAGGCTGCTCGTGGACGGCGTTCCCCCGGCGGGCGACGCCGAGCGGAGCCTGCTGTGCCCCCCCTGAACCGGCCCGGACGTCAGCAGTAGTGCTTCTGCGCCAGGTTCACCAGCGTGGCGGCCTGCTTCTTCGTGACCGTCGGCAGCCCGCTGGGGATGCGCCTGGCCAGATCGGCTTCGCTCGTGCCGCCCGCCAGCTCCTCACACACGGCCTTCGCGACGAGCACCTCGGCGACCCCGCTGCGGCTGGTCGGCACCTTCGCCTCGCGCATCGCGGCCAGGAACGCCACCGCCCGGGGTTGGGCGACCATGGCGGCGTCGGCGGCCGCGTCCGGATAGGCGGGCGCCGGGACGGTGGCGGGTGCGTCGGGCCCGGCCGGCGCCGGCGTACGCGGAACCGGCGACACCACCGCGGCAGGCGTCAGCGCCGGCACCGGTCCGGCGGCCGGACCGGCCGCCAGCGTCCCGGCCGAGGCCGCCAGCCCACCGACGACGGCCGCGACGAGCAGGCCCGCGGCGCCCGTGCGCGCCCGCGGGCGCGCACGGCGTCCGCCGCGCCGGGATCGAGCGGTCTGGGCCCTGCGGACCATCGGAAACCCCTCCGTTCGTCGGCCTCACCGAGGTCCAACGAGTCCGGACCGCACCTGCAACGGCGGGTGTGAGCCCGACCACGACGGGGCGGCGGGCGCCCGGCTGGATCAGGTCCGGGTCGGCCGCGCGCGCGAGGGCTGCACCCGCATCGGTTCGCCGGGCATCTTGGGATACTCCGGCGGGTACGGCAGGTCGCCCAGGCCGCGGTCTCGCCCGTCGGCGGCGTACCAGTCCAGCGCGACCGCCAGCCCGCACACCGCGTCGTCGAGGCCCGCGTGCGGGTCGCCGTGCGCGGCGAGCACGCCCGGCACGGTGCGCACGTCGAAGTCCTCGGGCTCGACGTCGGGCAGCGTCTCCCAGGTCACCGGCATCGACACGGTGGCCCGCGGCCGCCCGCGCACCGACCACGCCGAGGCGATCGTCCGGTCCCGCGCGGCCTGGTTGTAGTCGAGGAACACCCGCTCGCCGCGCTCCTCCTTCCACCACGCGACCGTGGCCCGCTCGGGAACGCGGTCGGCCACCCGGCGCCCGATCGCGATCACCGCGTGCCGGACGTCGACGAACGACCACTCCGGCCGGATCCGCACGGCCACGTGGATGCCGCGCCCGCCCGAGGTCTTCGGCCAGCCCACCAGCCCCGCCTCGTCGAGCACCTCCCGCAGCACCCCGGCGACGACGACGGCCTCGGCGAACCCGGTACCCGGCTGGGGGTCGAGGTCGATGCGCAGCTCGTCGGGCCGGTCGGCGTCGGCGCGGCGGACCGGCCAGGGATGGAAGTCGAACGTGCCGAGGTTGGCCGCCCACACGACCGTGGCGCGCTCGGTGGGGCAGAACGAGTCGGCCGTGCGGCCGCTGGGGAACGTCACGCGCGCGGTCTCGGCGTACGGGGGCGCGCCCTTGGGCATCCGCTTGACGTAGAATGCCTCGCCGTCCACGCCGTCCGGGTAGCGCTTGAGGTTGGTCGGGCGCAGGTGCAGCACGCGCAGCAGCGGCTCGGACACCGCCCGGTAGTAACCGACGACCTCCCGCTTCGTGATGCCCCGCTCCGGGAAGTAGATCTTGTCCGGGCTGGTCAGGCGCACCTCGCGGTCCCCGTCCGGACCCGGCACGGTGAGCAGTTCGACCTCGGCACGCGCCACGGCGAGGCACGCTACCGGCTACCCTCGTCGCGTGCGCGACCCCGACATCGACCGACCCGCGTGGCCCCGGCCCGCCCGGCCGCGCTCACGCCAGTTCGACGACGAGCTGGTCGGCCTCGACCCCGACGACCCCGAGGCCCAGGCCTTCGCCGAGCACCTCGACCGGATGCAACGCCAGCGGCCCGCGTTCACCGTGGAGGGCTACCTCGACGGCGTGCGGGACTTCGCCGACTCGGCCAACCGCGCCGAGGGCGGGCGGCGCTGGGCCGCGGTGCTCCTGGTGGTGCTGCTCCTGGTCGTCGTCGTCTACCTGATGGGTGACGCGCTGATGTTCGTCCTCACGACGTGGCTGTAATGGGGACGTTCGCGCGGATCGTGGGCGCGCTCACCGGGCGCGCGCATAGGCTGGGGAGCATGGATCCGGTCACCGAGCACGAGCCGAAGGTCGTGAAGTCCGACGCCGAGTGGCGCGAGCAGCTCACCCCCGCCGAGTACCAGGTGCTGCGCCAGGCCGGCACCGAGCGGCCGTTCGCCGGGGAGTACACCGACACCAAGACCGTCGGTGTCTACTCCTGCCGCGCGTGCGGTGCCGAGCTGTTCCGCAGCGAGACGAAGTTCGAGAGCCACTGCGGCTGGCCGTCGTTCTACACCCCGCTGGCCGGCGAGGCCGTCGTCGAGCGCACCGACGTCAGCATGGGTATGAAGCGGGTCGAGGTGCTGTGCGCCACCTGCCACAGCCACCTCGGGCACGTCTTCGAAGGCGAGGGGTACGGCACTCCGACCGATCTTCGGTACTGCATCAACAGCGTGTCGCTGAAGCTGGAGCCTTCGCCGGGCTGACGAGTTCGACCTCGCAGGGGAGGCCGGACGCGCGGGCCAACCGGGCATCGGCTGACCCAGCGCTCCTCACGGCAGCCTGGCGACCAGATCCGCGATCTCCACCCGCGGGCCGGTGTAGAACGGCACCTCCTCGCGCACGTGCCGGCGGGCCTCGGTGGCACGCAGGTGCCGCATGAGGTCGACGATGCGGTGCAGCTCGTCGGCCTCGAACGCGAGGATCCACTCGTAATCGCCCAGCGCGAACGATGGCACCGTGTTGGCCCGCACGTCCGGGAACCCGCGCGCCGCCTTCCCGTGGTCGGCGAGCATGGTGCGCCGCTCCTCGTCGGGCAGCAGGTACCAGTCCAGCGAGCGGACGAACGGGTAGACGCACACGTACCGGCGCGGCTCCTCTCCCGCGATGAACGCCGGGACGTGGCTCTTGTTGAACTCCGCCGGGCGGTGCACCGCCACCTGGCTCCACACCGGCGTGCTCGCCCGACCCAGCACGGTGTCGCGGCGCAGATCGGCGTACGCGCCCTGGAGGGCCTCGACGTTGTCGGCGTGCCACCAGACCATGAAGTCGGCGTCGGCGCGCATGCCGGCGAGGTCGTAGACCCCCCGTACGACGACGTCCTTGCCGGCGAGGGCCTCGACGAACTCCGCGGCCTGGGTCGCGACAGGTGTCCGGTCCTCCGCGAGCCTCCCCGGCTGCACCCGGAACACCGACCACATGGTGTAGCGGATGGTGGCGTTGAGCGCGGCATAGTCCAGTCGGGCCATGCCGTCATGCTGCCATCCCCCGGCCCCCGGCGAGTCGGGGGATTCGGCAGCGCGAGTCGGGCGACCCGGCACGGCGAGTCGGGCGACCCGGCACGGCGAGTCGAGGTTCCGGCATGGTCAGACCGGGCGGCGGGCGACGAGGCCCGCCGCGACGCGGTCCGCCGCCGCGCGGGCCGTGCCGACGCAGGCGGGCACACCGACCCCGTGCAGAGACGAGCCGGCGACCGCCACACCGGGAGGGAGTCCGGCCTCGATCGCCCGCACGCGCTCGAGGTGCCCGACCGCGTACTGCGGCAGCCCGCCCCCCCAGCGCTGAACGTGCACGGCCACGGGCGCCGCGGTGATTCCCGCGAGGGTCGCGAGATCGGCCCGGGCACGGGCGAGCAGCGCGGCGTCGTCGACCTGCAGGGCCGCGGCCTCACCGAAACGGCCCAGCGATGCCCGCAGCCGGACTAGGCCGCCGGTCGACTCCGGCGCGAGGTTGCCCCACTTGCGCGCGGAATGCGTGACGGCCTTCACCGACAGCGGCTCGTCCGCCGCGACGAGGACGCCGGAGGTCGCGGGCAGGGTCGCCGCGTCGGCTGCGCGGTAGGCGAGCGCGACGACGACCGACGACGCCAGCTCGATCCCGGCGGCGGCTCCGGCGCTGCGGGGCGCGATCTCTCGCAGCAGCCGGGCCGCGGCCGGGGCCGGGACGGCGAGCAGCACGGCATCGACGTCGAGCGACTCGGGGTCGGTGGTGGGGCCGAGCGTCAGCCGCCAGCCGCCGGGGCGACGCACCAGTTCCCGCACCGTGGTGCCGAGTCGGACCTCGGGCGCGGCGGCCGCGCGCAGCGCGTCGAGCAACACCCCGTAACCGCCGCGGACGGCACCGAACACCGGGCCCGGCGACCGTTGCGCGTGCTCGTTTGCTGGTCTCGCCGTACTCGTTTGCTGGACTCGCCGTGCTCGTTTGCTGGACTCGCGGCGGGGGGGCGGCGCGGGGGGGAGGGCGGCGTCGACTGCGGCCGTCAGCGACGGGGCGCCGGCGTCGAGGGCCGACGCGAGCTGCGGGACGGTGGCGCGCAGGCCGAGCGCGTCGACCCGCCCGGCGTAGACCCCGCCCAGCAACGGGTCGGCGAGGCGGTCGACGGGTTCGTCGCCCAGCCGCGACCGCAGCAGCTCCCCCAGCACGACGTCCGCGCCCGCCTCCCAGCGCAGCGGCAGATCCGCCTCCGCCGCGACCCGCGCACGGGCGGGCGGACTCAGCACGCCGTCCAGGCGCGCGGTCGAGCCGGGCACGCCCAGCAGGGTGCCCGCGGGCAGGGCAACCGTGCGCCCGGCTGCGCGGATCGACGGCGCCGCAGCGGTCGGGTGAACGACCGCGTCGCCCATCCCGAGCTCGGCCACCAGGTCGAGCAGCTCAGGGCGGCGGGCGAGAAATGCCTCGGCGCCGACGTCGAACGGCGCGCCCGCGAGGTCGACCGTGCGGAGCGCCCCGCCGAGCCGATCCGCGCGCTCCAGCAACGTGATCCGCGCGGCCGGGCCGAGCAGCACGCGCAACCTGTGCGCGGCGGCCAGGCCCGAGATTCCGCCCCCGACGACGGCGACGTGCGCGCCGCGCATCGTGGCGGGGCTCACGGTTCGAGGCTGTGCACCAGCTCGACGACCCGCGTCAGCACGTCCGGATCGGTGTCCGGCAGCACGCCGTGGCCGAGGTTGAACACGTGCCCGGGCGCCCGGCGACCTTCGGCGACGATGCGGCACACCTCGTCCTCGATGGCCGGGGCGCCGGCGAACAGCACCGCGGGGTCGAGGTTGCCCTGGACGGGGTGCCGAGAACCGGTGCGGCGGGCGGCCTCGTCCAGCGGGACGCGCCAGTCGACGCCCACGACGTCGGTGCCCGCCTCGGCCATCGCCCCGAGCAGCTCGCCGGTGCCGACGCCGAAGTGGATGCGCGGGATCCCGGCGCCGGCGAGCTCGCCGAGCACGCGGGTGGAGTGCGGCAGGACGTACTCGCGATAGTCGCGCTCGGACAGGGCGCCGGCCCAGGAGTCGAACAGCTGCACGGCGTCGACGCCGGCGTCGACCTGCGCGCGCAGGAAGGTCGACGTGATCCCGGCCAGCCGCGACAGCAGCGCGTGCCAGACCTCCGGCGCGGTGCGCATCAGCGACTTCGTGCGCTCGTGGTTGCGACTCGGCCCGCCCTCGATGAGGTAGGAGGCGAGCGTGAACGGCGCGCCCGCGAAACCGATGAGCGGGGTGTCCCCCAGCTCCGGCAGCAGCAGGGCGATCGCGTCGGTGACCCGGGCCACCTGCTCGCGCCGCAGCTCCGGCAGCGCGGCGACGTCCGCCGCGGTGCGCACCGGCCGGCTCACCACGGGCCCGACGCCGGCGACGATGTCGACCCCGACGCCGGCCGCGTGCAGCGGCACCACGATGTCGCTGAACAGGATCGCGGCGTCCACCCCGTGCCTGCGCACCGGCTGCAGGGTGATCTCGCAGATCAGCTCGGGGGTGACGCAGGCCTGGAGCATGCCCGTGCCGGCGCGCAACGCCCGGTACTCGGGCAGCGAGCGTCCGGCCTGACGCATGAACCACACGGGCAGCCGGTCCGGGCGGCGGCCGGCGACGGCGGCGAGGAACGGCGAGGCCTGCAGGTCGCGGCGGGTACGCGGAAGGAGTGGCGTGGTACTCATCTCGGCGCCATCCTTTCATGCCGGTGCGCCGCGGGCACAGATGACCGGCGCCCTGGACGAGGTGGCCGCCACCCGCGTGCGCCAGGGTGACCGGCCACCTCCTACCACCGGACACGGCCGTGGCGCCGGCACGGTTCACCGGCGCGCCTGGTCCGGGCCGCCGCCGCGGCGACCTAGAGTCCCCGCTCGTGTCCGAGCCGCCCCCGGTCCCGCCGCTGTTCCGGCGCGCGGTCGCGTCGCTGCAGGCGATTCGGCCGCGACCCGAGCTGCGGGTGACCAGCGTCGATGCGCCGCCCCGGCTGGCGCCCTACACGTGGGCCTTCGGCGTCGAGGCGGACGCGGCGGCGGGGCAGCCCGGCGAGGCCCTCGACGACCTCGACGAGCCCGACACCTCCGGCCGGTTGATCCTGCTGCACGACCCTGCCGGGCAGGACGCGTGGGCCGGGGTGTTCCGGCTGGTGTGCTTCGTCCAGGCGCGACTGGAACCCGAACAGCTCGGCGACGACCTCCTGCCGGTCGTCGGCTGGTCGTGGCTCACCGAGGCACTCGACCAGCACGGGGCCGACCACCTGGCCCTCGGCGGCACCGTCACGCAGACCTCCTCGGTACGGTTCGGGGAGACCGCGCGCTCCGCCGGTAGCCTGCTTCGCGAGGACGACGTGGAGCTGCGGGCGTCCTGGACACCCACCGGTCCGGACCTGCGACCGCACGCCGAGGCGTTCTGCGCGCTCGTCGCGACGGCCGCCGGCCTGCCGCCGGTCGGAGCAGTGCCGCTGCTGGAGCGACCGGCCCGTTGACGTGCCCGAAAACGCTCCGCGTGATCGTCACTATCACCCGTTCGGGGGGAGCGAACTCTGAATCGCTGTAACTTTCACCCCAGGAAGTTCGATTCGATACACGACGTTAGACCGCTTGGGGGGTACCCTTCGTCCCACGACACCTCCTCGGGCGGTCCGGCGTTACCGCCGGCTGACCGAGGGTCTGGTGCCGGTCGGGGGGCAACGACCGACTCCAGGGAGGTACGACGAGATGGTTGTAGTGAGCCAGGGCGCACCCGTGCGTGGTCCGACGAGCGGCACCGCACACGCGCCTGGAATGATCCCGCACCCGCGGGAGGAGCTGTTCTCGGTCCTCGTGGTCGACGACCACCCGCTGCTGCGGGAGGCCATCGCCGCCCGGATGCGGGGAATGGGCGCCGGCACGGTGTACGAGGCCGCGTCCGTCGCCGAGGCGCGCGCACGCGCGCACGCCAACGGCCCGTGCGACCTCGCGATCCTCGACCTCGGGCTGCCGGACGGCAGCGGGCTCGACCTGGTCACCGAGCTGCGCTCGATGGGCTGGTCGCGGCTGGTCGTGCTGGCCTCGTCCGACGACCCCTACGCGGTGCGCTCGGCGTTCCAGGCGGGCGCGCAGGCCTACCTGCTGAAGTCCGCATCGCCCGCGGTGGTCACCGACGGCGTGAAGCGCGTCCTGGACGGCGGGGTCTACGCCGACCCCACGGTCGCCCCCCTGCTCGCCACGGGCACCCGGGTGCCGGGCACCGACAACACCCCGCGCGAGCTCTCCGGCCGCGAGGTGGAGGTGCTCCAGCTGGTGGCCGACGGGCAGTCGAACAAGGAGATCGGCGAGGCCCTGAGCCTCTCGGCGCTCACCGTGAAGAGCCACCTCTCGCGGATCGGGCGCAAGCTCGGCACCGGCGACCGGGCGCAGATGGTGGCGCTGGCGATGCGTGCCGGGGTCATCCGCTGAACCCATCCCCCCAGCCCGCGCCGGATGCCCCGTCTGCTCCGGATGCGGTTCCCCCTGCCCGAGCACTGTTGCGGCCGGCCGATGGGCTCCCCCCCGTCATCGTCGAGCCGGCCGGTCTGGCGGCCGTCGCCGACGCCTTCACGGGCGGCGACGGCCCGGTCGCGGTGGACGCCGAGCGGGCGTCCGGCTTCCGGTACTCCCAGCGCGCCTACCTCGTGCAGCTGCGCCGAGCGGGGTCCGGGACGGCACTGATCGACCCCATCCCGTTCGGCAGCGACCTCTCCGCGCTGGCCCCGGCCCTGACCGGACCGGAGTGGGTGCTGCACGCCGCCTCACAGGACCTCGCCTGCCTGGCCGAGGTCGGGCTCGCTCCCGCGGTCCTGTTCGACACCGAGCTCGCCGGACGCCTCGCCGGGCTGCCCCGGGTCGGGTTGGGCCCGCTCGTCGAGTCGCTGCTGGGCCTGCGCCTGGAGAAGGGGCACGGCGCGGCCGACTGGTCGCGCCGGCCGCTCCCCGAGGACTGGCTGGTGTACGCCGCGCTGGACGTCGAGGTGCTCGTCGAGCTGCGCGACGTCCTGGCCGACCTGCTCGACGGGCAGGGCAAGCTCGAGTGGGCGCGCCAGGAGTTCGAGGTGGTGCGCACCGCCGGGCCGCCCGCGCCGCGCGCCGAGCCGTGGCGGCGGACCTCGGGCATCCACAAGGTGCGCAAGGCCCGCCCGCTGGCCGCCGTCCGGGCGCTCTGGGAGGCCCGCAACGCCCTCGCCGCCGAACGCGACATCGCCCCCGGCCGGGTGCTGCCCGACTCCGCGATCATCGACGCCGCCGTCACGGCCCCGGAATCGGCCGCGGCCCTCGCCGCGATGCCGATCTTCCGCGGACGCGCCCAGCGTCGCCTCACCGGTCACTGGTTCGAGGCACTCTCGCGCGCGTACGTGCTCGATGCGGCCGACCTGCCGCGCGCGACACCACTGCCCGACGGGCCGCCGCCGGTCGCCCGCTGGGGCGACCGCAACCCCGACGCCGCGGCCCGGCTCTCCGCCGCCCGCGCAGCCGTCGCCGCCGTCGGCGCCCGGTGGAGCGTGCCGGTGGAGAACCTGCTGCTGCCCGACCTGCTGCGCAGGTTGTGCTGGACCCCACCCGCCGAGGGCGACGTCGCGGGCGCGCTGCGCGACGGGGGCGCCCGCCCGTGGCAGGTCGAGCTGCTCACCGACGTGCTGGACAAGGCCCTGCGCGCCACCGCCTGACGCCGCACCCGCCCGCCGGCCCACCGACCCGGTCGCCCACGATCGTCGCGCGCGGCGGATCAGCCGGCGCCGGCGCGGAACACCGCCACCTCTCCGAGCCGGGTGGGCACCCGGCCGATCCGGGTCGCGGCCAACCCGGCGGCGGCCAGCAGCTCGTCGACGGCGTCGGCGTCGTGCCCCGGGTGCGGCCGGGGTCGCCGGCGGGCGAGCAGGGCGTGCACCCCGACCGGCCCGTCGATGTCGGCGAGCACCAGCTGCCCGCCCGGCGCGAGCACGCGACGCACCTCGTCGAGCATCCCGGTCTTCGCGCCGCGGCCGAGGTGGTGCAGCATCAGGCTGGAGAGCACCCGGTCGTAGGAGCCGTCCGGGTAGGGCAGTTCCTGGGCGTAGCCCTGGTCGAACCGCACGGTGACGCCTGCCCGGGCCGCCTTGCCCCGGGCGCGAGCCAGCACCCGGTCGTCCGGGTCCAGGCCGACGACCTCGACATCCGGGTGGCGACCGGCGGCGACGGCGAGAGTGCCCGTCCCGCAGCCGATGTCGACCACGCGCATGCCCGGCCGCAGCGCGGCCGCGTCGAGGACGGCGCGGTAGATGCCGCGCGCGCCGGCGAGGCGCGCCACGACGTCGTAGAGGGGCAACAGCCCGTCCCTGCCCATGGCGGGGACGAACGCCCTCCGGTCGGGATGTGCCCGCATCGATCCTCCTCCTCGTCGCCACCACGATCTGTGGTTGTATGGCCAGTCTCGTCGGCGATCGGGCCTGCGCAGACGTCCGATCATCGCGCAGACCAGCACGATGTTCCGGGAAGGGGGTGGCGGGGTGCGGACGGTGCGACGGACGCCCCGGGGCGGCACGACGCCGGTGGCCACCGCCGTGCCGGTGGCGGGGACACCGCCGATCGCCGTCATGCGCATCGACCTCGAGCACGCCGCACGGGTCGCTCCGGGCAGCCATGCCCACGACTTCCCGACGCTGGCGTACTTCGAGCGCGGCGCGGCGACGGGCCTGACGTGCGGGCAGCCCGTCGCGGCGGGCGACCTGTTCGTGATCGCGCCGGGCGACGTGCTGACCATCGGTGACCCCGCGGCGTTCGCGGCCGCGGGAGGGTGGTGCGTGCATTTCCTCCCGGAGGCCCTCGACGACGCCGTTCCCGGCGCGCTGCTGTCGTGGCGGGCGCACCCGCTGCTCTGCTCCTTCGCCCGGTACGCCGGTGGCGGCGTCCTGAGGCTGTCGGTGCCCGCCGCCGACCGTGCCGCGTTCGCCGCCCGGATCCGCGCCCTGGACGCCGAGCTGCACGACCGCGCCGACGGCTACCGCGAGGCCGCGCTGGCCCACCTCGTCCTGCTGCTGGTCGAGGTCGCCCGGCTCGCCGGCGACGCCGCCCCGCAGTGGCGCGCCGAGCCGCTGCTCGCCGAGGTCTTCGCGCTGATCGAGCGCCGGCACGCCGAGCCGCTGTCGCTGCGCGACGTCGCCCGCGCGCTCAACCTCTCCCCCGGGCACCTCACGACCACGGTCCGCCGCCGCACGGGCCGCACCGTCGGGGACTGGATCACCGAGCGGCGGATGGCGCACGCGCGGCGCCTGCTGGTGGAGACGGGCATGTCGGTCGAGGAGGTGGGCCGGGCGGTCGGCCTGCCCGACCCGTCCTACTTCGCGCGGTGCTTCCGCCGGGTCCACGGGCTCAGCCCCCGCGGTTGGCGCCGCGGCGAGCACGACGCCCGCATGGTGGTCGGGTCCGGACGCCGGTGACGGCGGCGCGACGGCTCCGTCAGCCGCCGGGCGCGGTCGGCGGGCGGTCGCGGTCGTAGAGCCACTCGCGCGCGACGCCGTCCAGCTCGGTCCCGGAGACCCGCTCGGCGAGCGCCAGGAAGTCCTCGACGGTGCCGGTGCCCCCGGCGCGCTCGGCGAGCCATGCACGCAGGATCGCGACGAAGTCCTCGTCGCCGACGGCGGCACGGATCGCGTGCACGGCCATCGCGCCGCGCTGGTAGACCGCCGCGTCGAACAGGTTCGCCGCCCCGGGGTCGCCGGGCGGCACCTCCCAGAACGGGTCGCCCACCGGGGCCGCCGCGTAGGCCTCCCCGGCCGACGTCGCCGCGGGCGAGCCGCCGGTGCGCTCGGCGTGCAGCCACTCGGCGTAGGTGGCGAAGCCCTCGTTGAGCCAGATGTCGCGCCAGCGCGCCACCGCGACGCTGTCGCCGAACCACTGGTGCGCCTGCTCGTGCACCACGACGTCGATCCCGTCGGGGCCGCGCAGGAAGCCCGCGGGGTACACCGGGCGGGTCTGGTTCTCCAGCGCGAACCCCTCGATCGGCGCGACGACCCCGCCGAGCTGACCGAACGGGTACGGCCCGAACACCTCCACCAGCTCGTCGACGACCTCGGGGGTGCGCTCCAGGGTCGCCCTGGCCGGGCCGTCCGTCCCCGCCGGGTACGCCGCGAGGTAGGGCCCGTGCGGGGTGTCGCGGCGCACGAGGTCGTACTGCCCGATCGCGACGAACGCCAGGTAGGTCGCCATCGGCTCGTCGGCGCGCCAGCGCCACCGGTCGGCGCCGTCGGGTTGCGGCTCCGGCCCGCCCAGCAAGGCCCCGCCCGACACCACCTCCACCCCCGCCGGCACGTCGACGGTGACGGCGACCGTCGCCTTGTCCGATGGGTGGTCGTTGGACGGGAACCACCACGCGGCGCTGTCGGGCTGGCCGACCGCGACGACGCCGTCGGGGGCCCGGTTCCACGGCGGGATGAGGCCGTCGGGGCCGGGGATCTCCGAGGGCACCCCGCCGTAGTCGACCACCACCGCGAGCGGTGCCCCGGCCGGCACCGGGGCCGCGGGGGTGACCCGCAGCTCGCCATCTTCCTGGGTGAACGTCGCAGGCTCCCCGCCGACCTGGACAGCGGATGCGGGTACCCGCAGGTCGAGGGTGAAGCTGCGCAGCGCCACCGACGCCGTGGCGGTGACCGTGGTGCGCCCGTCGAGCCGGTCCGTACCCGGGTCGTAGCGCAGCTCGATGTCGTAGGTGCCCACCTCGTAGCCGCCGTTGCCCGCGCGCGGGAAGTAGGCGTCACCGATGCCGTCCGCGGCCTCGACCGGCTCCTGCACCGCCACCACCGGGGCCACCGGGATCGCGGGCGCCGCCACCGGCTCGGGCGGTACCCGGCCCGGTCGCGGCACGGCGAGCGCGACCGCCACCACCGCGGCGCCGGCGAGCAGCAGGGCAAGGCTGGTCAGCAGGATGGAACGTCGCATGGGGCAGGTCCTCCACCGGGCAGTCGGACGGTGACGGCGAGGCCGCCGCCCGGCACGGGCTCGGCCCGGACCCGACCCCCGTGGGCCGCCACGATCGCACGGACGATCGACAGCCCCAATCCCGAGCCCGGTACCTGCGCGGTGCGCGCCACCGGACCACGGCGGAACGGCTCGAACAGCTCCTCCACCGCGTCGGCGGTGATCTCGGGGCCGCTGGAGGCGACGCACAGCTCGGCGACACCGTCGACGAGCCCCGTCCGCACCTCCACCCATCCTCCGGACCCGATGTTGTGTCGGACGGCGTTCTCCAGCAGGTTCGCCGCGACGCGTTCGAGCAGCACCGGGTCGCCGCGGGTCGGCGCGGGCGCGCAGTGCTCGTGCAGCCGCAGGCCGCGCCTGCCGGCCTCGATCCCGGCCGTGACCATCGCGGGCGCCACCGCCTGCGCGAGATCGACCGGGTCGCGGGGCACGGCGTCGAGGGCCTCGGCCCCGGCGAGCAGCAGCAGCCCCGAGATCAGCTCGTCGGCGCGGCGGGTGGCGTCGCGCACCACCGCGCCCATCCGGCGCAGCTCGGCGACGTCGGCGTCCGGGTCGGCGAGGGTGACGTCCACCTCGGTGCGCAGGACCGCGAGCGGGGTGCGCAGCTCGTGGCTGGCGTTGGCGACGAACCGGCGCTGGGCGTCGAAGGCCGCCTCCAGCCGGTCGAGCATCGCGTCGAACCCGGCGGCCAGCTCGGCCACCTCGCCGCGAGCGGCCCGGGAGAGGCGCAGCCCCACGCGGGTGTCCAGCGACTCCGCGGACAGCCGGCGCGCCGTGACCGTGACCTCCCGCAGCGGTTCCAGCACCCGCCCGACCAGCCACCACGACAGCACCGCCGCGGCGAGCACCACCAGCGGGAACGCGATGAGCCCCGCGCGCAGCACCTCCGCCCGCGCCGCCGCGCCGACGGCCTGCCCGATCTGCTCGACGGGCACGTCGCGCTCGCCCACCCGCACCGTGGCGCCCGGCGGCAGCGCGGGAACCGCCCGGGCGACGCCGCCGACGAGCAGCCAGCCCAGCCACAGCAGCAGCGCGCTGACCAGCCCCACCCGCGCGGTGCTGACGGCGGTGAGCCGCGGCCGCAGGCCCACCCCGCGCTCCCGCCGGCCCGGCACCGCAGGCTCAGCCGGCCGCAGGCACCCGGTAGCCCGCGCCCACGACGGTCTCGACCACGGCCGGGTCGCCCAGCTTCTTGCGCAACGTCATCACCGTGACGCGCACCGTGGTGGTGAACGGGTCGGCGTTCTCGTCCCACACCCGTTCCAGCAGTTCCTCGCTGCTCACCACCGCGCCGCCGGCCCCCATCAGCACCTCCAGCACGCCGAACTCCTTGCGGGTGAGCTCGACGGGCCGGTCGTGCCGGTGCACCGTGCGTCGCGCCGGGTCCAGCGCCACGTCGCCCGCCACCAGCAGCGGCGGCACGGCCGGGGTGGCGCGGCGGCCCAGCGCCCGGCAGCGGGCGACCAGCTCGGGGAAGTCGAAGGGCTTGGCGAGGTAGTCGTCCGCGCCGCGGGACAGCCCGTCGACCTTGTCGGCGAGGCTGCCGCTCGCGGTGAGCATCAGCACCCGCGTGGTGGTGCCCGAGGAGACGATCTCCGCGCACAGCTTGTCACCGGACATGCCGGGCAGGTCGCGGTCGAGGACCACGACGTCGTAGCGGGTGACCGTCGACTTCTCGTGCCCGCTCTCGCCGTCGTAGGCGACGTCCACGGCCATCCCGGCGCGGCGCAGCCCGCGCGCGACCGCGTCGGCCAGCGGCCGCTCGTCCTCCACGAAGAGCACGCGCATCAGCCCGACTGCTCCCCCGCCTCGGCCGGCGCGCCGGCCCGGACCTGCGGCGCGGGCAGCGCCGCCGCCCATTCCGTGACCCGCCGGGCGACGTCCTGCACCGTGAGCCCGACACCGGCGAGCACGTCCGCACGGGCGCCGTGGTCGAGGAAGCGCTGCGGCAGCGCGAGATCACGTTGCGGCACGTCGCACTCCGCGCCACGCAGCGCGTCGGCGAGGACCGCGCCGAAGCCGCCGTGACGCCCGGAGTCGGTGACGGTGACGACGAGGTCGTGCGCGCGGGCGAGGTCGACCAGCACGTCGGGCACCGGGAGCACCCACCGCGGGTCGACCACGGTGACGGCCACGCCCTGCGCCGCCAGCCGCCCCGCAGCGGCCACCCCCAGCTCGCCGAACGCGCCGACGCACACCATCAGTACCCGCGGCCGCTCGGCGTCGCTCGCGGCGGCCGGCTCGTGCAGCACGTCCACCCCGCCGACCCGGCGCACCGCGGGCACCGACTCGATCACCGCACCCTTGGGGAACCGGATCGCGGTCGGCCCGTCGCGCACCTCGACGGCCTCGGCGAGCTCCTCGCGCAACGTCGCGGCGTCGCGCGGGGCGGCCACCCGGATCCCGGGCACGACGCCGAGGATCGACAGGTCCCACATCCCGTTGTGCGACGGCCCGTCGTTGCCCGTGACCCCGGCCCGGTCCAGGACCAGCGTGACGGCCTGGCGGTGCAGCGCGACGTCCATCAGCAACTGGTCGAAGGCCCGGTTGAGGAACGTCGAGTACACCGCGACCACGGGGTGCAGCCCGCCGTGGGCAAGCCCCGCCGCGCAGGTGAGCGCGTGCTGCTCGGCGATGCCGACGTCGATGCACCGGTCCGGGTAGGCCTGGGCGAACCGGGCGAGGCCGGTGGGGCCCAGCATCGCGGCCGTGATCGCGACGACGTCCGGGCGCCGCGCCCCCAGCTCGACCATCTCGTGGGCGAACACCGACGTCCAGCCCACCTGCTTCGGGCCCGTCGGCAGGCCCGTCTCCGGGTCGAACGCGGCGGGGCTGTGCATCTGCTCGGCCTCGTCGTTCTCCGCGTGCAGGTAGCCGTTGCCCTTGCGGGTGACGGCGTGCACGATCACCGGGCCGCCGAACCGCTGCGCGCGCCGCAGGGCGGCCTCCATCGCGGCGACGTCGTGGCCGTCGACCGGGCCGAAGTACTTCAGCCCGAGGTCGGCGAACAGCTCCTGCGGGGTGAGCGCGTCCTTCATGCCCGCCTTGAGGGCGTGCAGGCCCGTGTAGAGGTGCCGCCCGATGATCGGGGTGCGGCGCAGTGTCGCCTTGCCGGCCTCCAGCACCCGCTCGTACCCGGGTTGCAGGCGCAGCGCCGAGAGCCGGTCGGCCAGGCCGCCGATCGTCGGGCAGTAGGAGCGGCCGTTGTCGTTGACGACGACGACGAGGTTGCGGTCCTTGGCAGCGCCCCCGCCGGCGATGTTGTTGAGCGCCTCCCAGGCCATCCCGCCGGTGAGCGCGCCGTCGCCGATGACCGCGACGACGTGGCGCTGCTGTCCGGTGAGCGCGTAGGCGCGGGCGATGCCGTCGGCCCAGGACAGCGACGTGGAGGCGTGGCTGTTCTCGACGTGGTCGTGCTCGCTCTCCGCGCGGCAGGGGTAGCCGGACAGCCCGCCGGTCTTCTTCAGCCGGTCCCAGCCGTCCTGGCGGCCGGTCAGCAGCTTGTGGACGTAGGCCTGGTGGCCGGTGTCCCAGATCAGGGTGTCGCGCGGGGAGTCGAACACCCGGTGCAGCGCGATGGTGAGCTCGACGACGCCGAGGTTGGGCCCCAGGTGCCCGCCGGTGCGCGACACGGTGGCGACCATGCAGCGGCGGATCTCGGCGGCCAGCTCGGCGAGCTGGTCGGGGCCGAGCCGCTTGAGGTCGGCCGGGCCACGGACGTTTCGCAACACGGTCACCTGGATCAGTCTACGGACTGCGCGGCCGTGGGGGCCCGCCTCGGGTGCCGGCTCAGGGAGTGGCGCGCCGTGCCGCGGGAACGGGGCCCGCCGTCGACCCGCCCGTACGCGCCGGTGCGACGTCCGCCATCCGCACCCGGTTGCGCCCGTCCCGCTTGGCGCAGTAGAGCGCAGCGTCCGCCGCGGACATGACCTCCGCGAGGCCTGCGCCCGCGACCGGGTGCAGCGCCCCGCCGACGGAGATCGAGAGGCCGTCGATCGTGCGGGGACCGTCCGGCGTGCCTGCGGTGATCACCAGGGAGCCGACCCGGCGGCGGATCCGCTCGGCGACGGCCCGCACGTCCTCGCGCTCGCCGCCGCCGTGCGGCAGGTCGGGCAGCAGGACCACGAACTCCTCGCCACCGAACCGGCCGACGAGGTCGTGGTCGCGCACCTCGGCGCGCAGTGCGGCGCCGACCGCGGCCAGCACGTCGTCGCCCGCGAGGTGGCCGAACACGTCGTTGACGGCCTTGAAGTGGTCGATGTCGAGCACCAGCACCCCCGCGGCGCTGCCGGCGCGCTCGCAGCGACGCAGCTCGCGGCCGGCGAGTGCGTGCCACGCCGCGGCGGTGAGCAGGCCGGTCTTTCCGTCGGTGCGCACCGCCTCTTCCAGCTGCCGGACAAGGACCGCGCGATGGAGCACCAGCAACGGCGGCAGCACGAGCACGACCAGCCACGGGTTGGCGAACAGCGCGACGGCGGTGAGCGCGCCGAGGCAGAGCGTGGCGATCTCCAGCGCGTTGTCGTCCCAGTGGCCCAGCAGGTCCGACAGGCGGGTGTGCGCGCCGGTCAGCGCGATCGCCGCGGCCACCAGGGCGATGTTGACCACCGCGTACACCCCGACCGCCACACCGAGCGCAGCGAGCCCGCGGGCGTCGGTGGGCGCACCCTGCACGCCTGCGCCCAGCAGCACGACGGTCTGCGCGGCGTAGGCGGCCAGCAGCACCGTGGCGGTGGTGTAGAGGTGGCGGTACAGCGGCACCCGCGACGGCTTCCACACGCGCAGCCACAGGTGCAGGTAGACCGCCGCGACGACGACGGCGGGCAGCGCGTCGGGCAGCATCACGGCGGCGGCGAAGGTCCACACCGAGCTGAGGTCGAAGTAGGAGGTGTCGGCGACGCGCCTGCGCACGCGCTCGATGCCCGTGGCCACCTCGACGTGCACGACGCTGAGCAGGACCAGGCACCCGGCCAGCAGCAGGTCGCGGTCGGTGGTCGGCACCGGCGAGAGGGCGCTCCCCGCGACCGCCAGCACGGCGACGGCCTCGACGGTGAGTACCAGCACCACCAGCCGGTGCGGGAGCTGCCACAGCGCCCACCGGGCCACCGGCCCGGCTCGGAGCGTGGCCTCGTACACGATGAGCCCCCTCCGGCGCACTGATCGGCGTCTGCTGCGAGGCTAGTGAGCCTGCGAACCGGTGTCAGGGGGCACGTGATCATCCGAGCGGGTGGAGTTCACGCCAGAATGCTCACGCTGAGTGAGTTGCGACCGGAACGGGTGCCGGGTCGACCTCCCCCGATCGCGCCGAGCGCCAGGCCAGGGCGCCACCGACAGCGAGCAGGGACCCCACCGCGCCACTGCCGGCGATGGCGGTCGCCGGATCGACCAGGTCGGCCACGGCGCCGCCGCCGAGCACGGCGAGGCCCTGCGCCGCGATGATCCCCGACGCCGCCACGCCGAGCGCGCGGCCCCGTACCGCGTCCGGTGTCGCCCGCACGAAGCTCGCCTGCGCCTGCACGAGGTAGGCCGTGGCGAGCATCCCGCCGACGGCCCAGCAGGCGAACGCGACGGCCACCCCGGGCCGGGCCAGGCAGGCGATCAGGGGCAGGCCCGCGCCGACTGCCAGCACCCCGATCAGCCGCTCGCGCGCCTGCGCCGGCACGAACCGGACGAACAGCCAGACGCCGAGCACGCTGCCCAGCGGGTCGGCGGCCATGAGCAGGCCGACCGCGGCGGGTCCCGCACCGATCTGCGCGGCGTACGGGGCGGCGAGCGCCTCAGGGACGACGTAGCAGCCGACGAGCCAGGCGAGCAGCGCCAGGGCCCGCCTGCGCCGGTCGGCGAAGATCACCACGAAGCCGTCCAGCGCTCCGCGGCCCCACCGGGACCGCGCGCCACGCTCGGCCCGCCGGCCGCTCCCGGGCCGGCGCCGCGCACGCACGCCGACGGCCAGGACTAGGGCCGACAGCGCGAACGTCGCGGCGTCGACCAGCAGCGCCATGGGCGCGCCCAGCGCGGCGACCAGCAGCCCGCCGCAGGCGAAGCCGGCCACCTGGGCGGCCTGGTTGGTGATCTGCCGGACCGCGAGCCCACGCTCGTAGAGCTCCCCCGCCAGCACCTCGGGCAGCAACGCGCCCTGCGCGGCGGTGTGCGGCGCCCCGAGCAGCACGACGACGACCAGCAGCGCGGCGAGCGCCCAGAGCGGCAGGCCCGGTGCGGCCATGGCGACCACCCCCGCGGCGCGCGCCACGTCGCAGGCGATCATCACCTCGCGGCGCGGGAAGCGGTCGGCGAGCCAGCCCAGCGCCATCCCGCCCACCAGCGCCGGCAGGAACGTCAGGGCGTAGACGACCGCGGCCCACGCGGCCGAGGCGGTGCGGTCGAAGACGAGGACGGCCAGCGCGACGCGGGCGAGCTGGTCGCCGGCGACCGAGGCCAGCTCGGCGCCCCACAGCGCCCGGAACTCGGCGACGGCGAACACCTGCCCGAGGCCGGACCCCTCGATCCGCGACACCACCGCAGGGTAAGGATGACCTTGCACGATTCCGGCACCACCCGATCGGAGTTCCCTCGAAAGGGATCGACGCCGTCCTCGATCAGGGGTCCCACCACAGACCGTCGCGGCCCGCGGATCAGGCGGCGATGCTCCTTTGGATCGTCAAGCCCTGTCTTGGGGCTGAGGCCTTCCTCCGGCTGTGATCGTCTCGCTCCGCTTGTCGGTGTCAACGTCGTTCGTCCTCGCTGCGCTGCGGGCGCTGCACGTTGACTCCTCCTACGC
>JBQTJE010000239.1:0-31829 GCA_052387455.1 Pseudonocardia sp. | reverse complement strand
CCACGCCGCGGCCGGCGTCGATGTCGGCGAGGATCATCGTGGCGAGCAGGGTCGACTTGCCCGAGCCGGTGGCGCCGATGACGTGCAGGTGATGCCGGGCGTCGGCGACGCGGAGCGCGATGGGGCGTTCGTGGTTGGTGTCGCTGTTCCCCAGCGGTTTGCTGTCCGGTCCGGGTGCGGCGATCCCGGGTGGTGGGGCGACAGCGCGGGCCCCGGCGCGGTGCAAGCCGGGGACGGAGTCGTCGGTGGGCAGGTGCGCGATCGCGGCCAGCTCCGGGATCGAGAGCAGGTCACCTCGGCGCAGCCGTCGCCCGGTCAGCACGGCGTCGACGTGGCGACGGATCCGGATGCGGGTGTAGCGGTTGTGTTCGGTGTAGGAGGCGAACGACGCCGCGAGGGCGTGCGCCCGGCCGCGGGCGACGTCGACGGCGGCGCGCCGGGCATGCTCGTCGGCGTCGGCGTCGGCGTCGGCGTGCAGGTGCAGCGCGACGGCGTAGCGCACGACGGTCTCGTACTGGGAGCCGCGTTCCTTGCCAATGACGGCGCGGTTGAGCGCGGAGTGCTCCAGCGATGTCTGGGGGTCCCGCCCGGCCGCGCCCGGTGTGCGGGAGCCGGATGCGTGGGGGCCGGTGGGCATGCCGGGGGTGAGGAGGTCGAGCAGTCGCCCGATCACCGACGGGGAGGACCCGGAGTGCAGCCGCCGCGCGGCCCGGCGGGCCCGGGCGACCCGGCGGCCGGTGACGGGGCGGGCGAGGACCTGGACGCAGGCGTGTTCGTGGGGGCCCAGGCCGGTGGCGGCGCCGATGAGGGCGCGGATCGGGTCGGCGTCGAAGTCGGTGCGTATCGGCAGCGCCTCGGGTCGGGCGAGGCGCAGCTCGGCCCCGGTCACGACCCGGCGCCGGCCGGGCCTGGGTGCTGGGAGCGGGGGCTGCGCGGGGGCGGTGTGGGTGTGCGCACCGGGCCAGGCGGCCTCGATCGCGCGCTCGACGAGGCCGGGCGGGACCGAGCCGGGCACCCAGAGCCGGATGGTGACCCCGGTGTCGGAGAACAGGTACTCGCACCCCAGATACGGCTGCCCGGACACGGCGCGGCGCCAGGCCGGTCCCAGCAGCCCGACCAGGTTCGACCACAACGCCTCCCCGCCCGCGGGGTCGACAGTGGGTGGGGCGAGCACGGTGATCTGGCGGGCGTCGCCGACGAGCCGGTCGTGGCGGCGCCGCATCCACCGGCGGTGCCCGGCCAGCGCGGCGGCGCCCAGCATGGCCAGCGCGGGCACCAGAAGCGGACCCCAGGCCAAGGTCCATCCGGCGGCGGAGTCGAACAGGTTCTGCAAGGTGCCGAGCGGGTCGCGCAGGTAGTCCGCGATCGGGCCCCCGGTGAACGGCGGGGCGGGCGGTGGGGGCGACGGTGCGGACATGGTCGGGTCCTCTCCGGCGGGTTGGTGCGGTGGGTGTGTCAGGCGGCGTCGAGCTGGATCCATGCGCCGGAGCCGGCGGCCGATGCGGGGCCGGGGCGGACCTCGGAGTCGAGGTCGAGACCGTCGAGGTCGTCGGGGTCTTGCGTGGCGAGTTCGGCGGGGCTGCTGGTGATCCAGTGGTTCTCGTTCGGTGAGGCGATGGCCTGGAACGCGACCCGCTGGGTGCCGGCGGTGAGTAGGCCCTGGCCGCGGTCGGCGGAGAGCAGGAACTGCCGTTCTCCGGCGGAGAGGTCGAACACGCGGGTGACCTCGTCGATGGCCTGGGTGGCCTGGCGCAGCAGGATCTGGGTGGCCGCGTTGGACACGACTGCTTTGCCGAGGTCGCTTCCCAGGACGTCGGCGGTGTCCTGGGTGGCGACGGTCAACCCGGCCCAGTGCTTTCGTGAGGCTTTGGCCATGCGGAACAGGAACTCCGCTCCGGCGGCCTCGCGCATGAGCAGCCATGCCTCGTCGACCACGACCAGCCGCGGCCGGCGCTGGGTCGGGTTGCTGACCCGGCGCCACACGGCGTCGAGGGTGAGTAGGGTCCCGATGGCCTTGAGCTCATCAGGCAGGTCGCGCAGGCTGAACACGACCAGGTGCCCGTCGGGGGCGGTGGTGGTGGGGCCGTCGAAGAGCCGGTTGAACACGCCGTCGACGTGCGGGTGCAGCCGCGCGGCCAGATCGGCCGCGACGCCCTTGCTCGTGGCCTCGCCCATGGCGGTGTCGGTGAGGACGTCGCGCAGGGTCCGCAGTGTCGGTGCGGGCCGCAGCCAGGTCCGCGGGTTCGACGTGATCCCGGCGTGTCGGTAGGTGGCGGTGAGGGCGCGGTCGAGGACGGCCCGTTCGGTGGCGGTCAGGACGTCGCCGAGCAGCACGGACAGCGCGGTGTGCAGGAACAGGCACCGGCGGGTCATCGCGTCGGGTGGGGCGCTGCGCCGCCCGTCGGGTGCGGTGTGGATGGGCAGGTCGAACGGGTTGAGCCGCACACCGTCGCCGCCGAGGTGGACATACGCGCCGCCGACCGCGGCGGCGAGGCGGGCGTACTCGTCCTCCGGGTCGATGACGATGATCTCGACACCGCGGTACAACGACCGCAACGCTTCGAGCTTGACCAGGTAGGACTTGCCCGCCCCGGACCGGCCGAGGATGACCGAGTTGTGGTTGTGCAGGGCGGGCCCGAACCGGTCCCAGTGAACCAGGCCCTGGGAGCCGAGGTTGTAGCCGTAGAGCACCCCTTCGGGGGCGGCGACCGAGGTCGGGTCGGGCGCGGGCAGGTCGGGGGTGGTGAACGGGAACGCCGCGGACAGGGCGGCGGTGTCGAAGGTGCGGCGCATCCCGATCAGGTCCAGGCCCATCGGCAGCGTGGTCACCCAGCCCTGCAGGCTGCGGTAGGTGGTGGGCTTGGCGTCGAGCAGCAGGCTGGAGGTCAGCGCGCGCACCGCCGCGACCTCGTCCGCGAGTGCCTGTTCGGTCGGGGCGTGCACGGTGAGATAGATGCCGACCCGGAACAACTTCCCTTCGCCGCGGGCGACCCGCGACGACAGGTCGTAGGCGTCCTCGGTGGCCGCCTCGACGTGCGGGTCGATCAGGCGGCCGTGCTCGGCGGTGCGCCGCCGCCCGCTCTCCAACCGGGCCAGCTGGACCTTGAGACGGCTTGCCGCGGTGGCCGGGTCGATCGGTTCCACGAGAGTGGCGACGTCGAGGCGGCCCGGGTAGGTGAGCAGCGGGGCGAGCCAGCCGGGGTAGACCTCGCGGGGGAACCCGACCACCGCGAACGTCGCGACCCAGTCGCCGTCGACCTCCAGGTGCCGGGGGCCGACGGTCACCGCGTCCGGCGCGAACGCCGCCACCGAGGCCCTCACCATTGCGGTGGCGTGCCGGTCGCTGCCGGACCGCGCGCGGCGGGACCTGTCGGCCTGTCCTTGGCGGGACTGGTCTGGGTCGTTGTGGGCACGGTAGGTCTGGCGGCTCATCGTCGTCCCTTCCGTGTGATCGCGTCGAGGTCGTCGTCGTAGTCGTCGGCGTGGTCGTCCTCGTAGTCCCAGCCGTCGTCGGCGTGCTTGTCAGGCGCGAACGGGGCGTTGGTGGAGGCGGCGCGGGTGGGGCTGATGGAGGCGGGGGACTTGCGGGCTATGACGTCGTCGGGTCGGGTCATCTCGGGTGTGGGAGGTCGGGTCGAGGCGGGGTTGCAGGCGGCGGTGAGGACCGCGGCGGCCCGGTCGGCGTCGAGCGGGGTCACCACGATCCCGGCCGGGGCGAGCAGGTCGACCGCCTCACCGAGGCGGCGGACCAGGCGGGCCTGCGCCGCCCGCCGGGCCGGATCACCCGTCTGGCGGGCACCGGCCCCACCGGCACGACCACTACCGGCACGGCGGCGGCGTAGCAGCGAGGCGAGGACCGCGCCCGGGGTCGGCCCGCCGAGGCCGTCGGCCGCGGTGGCCGGTCCCACCGGTTCACGCAGCACCAGGAGCACCTGACGGCGCAGCAGGTCGGTGTGGCGGGCGAGGTGGGCAAGGAACTCGGCGTGCTCGCGGGCGGCGGCGTCCAGCGCGGGGTGCGGGAGGTCGGCGGCGCGGGCGCGCAGCTCGCGGATCTGGCCGGTCAGGTCCAGGCGGTGGGTGCGGACGAGGATCTGCACGGGCGCGGTCAGGCTGTGCAGGTAGCGGCCGAACGTGGCCACCAGCGACTCCTGCTCGGCGGGGGTGCGCAGCGCGAAGTTGACCGTCGACGCGACGGCGATCACCGCGAGCCCGTCCGACCCGAGATCGACCACCCCGACCCCGACGCCGGCCCCGCTGGCGTCGTTGCCGGGGTCCTGGACCGACCTTGCGGGCAGCCGCAGCGCCCCGGGCGCGAATGGCCGGCCCGACCGCACGCCCGCACTGCCCGAGGTGCCCGGGGTGCTGGTGTGGGCGGTGAGCCAGTCGGGTGCCTCGTGCATGGAGTCGGGGGCGGTGACCAGGTGCCGCGGGCCGACTCGCTGTCGGATGGCGGCGATCAGCATCCGGTCCAGGTTCACCCCGTCGCGTCGCCCGAGGGCCAACGTGACCGCGAACACGGCGATCGGGACAGCCGCGACACCGAACAACGGCGCGGGGAGGAAGGGGCGGGTGAGATCCCAGGTGAGGTAGAGCAGCAGGGCGGTGGCGGCGAGGATCGTGAGCTGCCGCGCGGTGAGCGGGCCCATGACCTGGTCGGGCATGTCGACGTCGGCAGGGATACGGGCGCTCGAGTTCATGACTTACCTCCAGACGGGGGTCGGCGACGACGCGCCGACGCGGGCGGAGCGGGCGGGACCGGTGAAGCCGATGACGCGGATGCACCAGGCGGGCCCGGCGGTGGCGGTGTGCCGCTTCGAGCGCTCCGCGAGGACGGCCTGCGTGGTGTCGCCGGCTTCCGAGGTGCGGCCACCGGCGGGCGCGGTGCTGACCTCGCCGTCGGTGGCGGGGCGGGTGGGGTGGCGGGGCGTGGGGTGCCGGTGCGGGAGGGCAGGTCCAGGGGGAGCCGAAGTTGCCCGGCGGGGCGTCGGACCGGGATAGCTGCGGGTGGGGCCGGCGCTGCCGGTGGCGCGGGCCGCAAAACCCGGTGGAGGTCGTCGAAGGGCAGGGGGTACTGCCCGGACCGCAGCGGCGTGTTGGCCTCGTACGGGTCGAACGGCAGCTCCAGCTGCCCGGAGGGTCGTCGGCCCACTGGGATCGCCGCAGCCGGAGGCGGCGAGGTGACCCGGGAGCGGGGGAGGTCGCCGAGCGGGAGGGGGTACTGCCCCGAGCGGGTGGGTCGGTTGCCCCGATACGGGTCGAGCGGCAGCTCGAGCTGCGTTCCCGCGCGCGGCCGTCCACGCGCGGGGGACGACGGCGGGGCCGCGCTCGGGCCGGAGGGCGCCGGTGGACGGGGGACACGGGTGACGTCGAGCGGGAGCCGGTACTGGCCGTCGCGGCCCAGGACGGGCCGGTTCTCCGGCCAGTCCTCACCCACGGGCAGCGCGAGCTGACGGCCCTGCCCGCCCCTCGGACCGGCCGCGGGCGCCGGTGCGGCGGCTGGGGGCGGGGTGCGGTCCGGGCGGGTGCGGCGCATACCGGTCAGCGGCAGGACGTACTGCCCGTCCGGGGTGGAACGCACTCTCGCGTACGGGTCGGGCTCCCCGCCTGCCTGCCCGTTCCCGCCCGAGGCGCTTGCGGAGCGGGCGCGCCCCGACCGACCCGCCGTCGACCCGCCGCCGCGGCTTCTGCCGGAAAGCAGGCCGAAGGTCTTGTAGGCGATGAACCCGCGGATCAGGGACCCCACGAACGAGCGCCCGCCCCCGCCGCCGCGGATGGAGCCGAGCACCCAGATCGGGATCTTGAACAGGATGTACATCAGCGCGCAGGCGACGAGCAGGTTGACCAGGCCGTCGTTGCTGGGGCCGAGCAGGGTGAACCCGCCGGGGGTGAGGAACACCCGCATCGCGGTGATCAGGGTGAGGCTCTGCACCACCTGGATGGCCAAACAGCCGCCGAACGCCTTCCACCACCAATAGGCGACGTGCTCGGTCTGGGGCAGGGCGTGGAACATCAGCGCGATCGGCGCCCCGGCGATCAGGATGACGGTCAGGGCGACGCGGATGACGAACCCGATCAGCAGCGCGACCAGCATCCCGGCGAGGACCAGCCCGATGAGGATCAGGAAGATCCCGCCGTCGCCGAGTGAGCCCAGGACGACCTCGCGCAACGCGTCTCCGGCGCTCGCGGCGTCGAGATCGGCGCCGAGCACCGCTCGGGACAGGCCGTTGGCGATCTCGATGGCCTTGGTGGCGGCCCACATGCTCAACGCGCCGGCGAGGAAACCGGCGACGAGTCGGGGCGCGATCTCCTTGGCCGAGTACCGGGTCTGCACGGACTCGTGGGTCATGACCAGAATCCCGGCCAGCATGATCAGCAGGCCGTAGCTGGCGAGCAGGATCTGCCACGAGCTCGACCACAACTCGCCCAGCTGCGGCAGGTCCTGCGGGGCCGGGGTGGTCAGCAGCGTGTTCGACAGCAGGTCGAGCAGCGGGTTGAGGGCGACGGTGACGATCCCGCGGAAGAACCCGTTGATCGCATTCGTGATGCAGCCGCCGATGTCGGTGAACCCGCACGGCGCGTCGGTGCTCTCGCCCGGCTCTGCGGGACCCGAACCGGTCGGCCCGTTCGGGTCGGCGGGCCCGGTCGGGGCGAGCGGTGGCAGGCAACCCTCCCCCTCGCATGGCAACGCTCCCGGCGGCGGGGTCTCGCAGCCCGGCCCCGCACCCGCCGAGCAGGGCGCCGCCGGGTCGGCCGACGGCGTCGGGGTCGGGGTCGGGGTCGGGGTCGGCACAGCTGAGGGAGTGCTCGACGGTTCCGGTTCGGGGGTGGCGCAGATCGGCAGCAACGGGTGCGGGTCCACGCACGGCTGCGCCGGCTCGCCGACCGGCGGTGTGGGTGTGACCTGCGCGGGCACCGCGAATCCGCGACGGGCAATCGGCTCGACCCGCACCGCAGCCCCGTCCTGGCTGCCGGTTCTGCCCTCGGCGGTGGCGTCGCCCAGGATGACCAGCCCCGCCAGCAGCGCGAGCAGCACCACGAGGGCGGCGTGCACCGCTGCGTGCGAGCGGCGCAGTGAGGGTGTGTCGGACGCCCGGTACGTCTCGGGGTGGGTTGTCGGCATCGGCCTACAGCCCCACGATCGACTGCAGCACGGTGACGATGAGCGGGGCGAGCGCGGCGATGCCGTAGCCCAGCGCCGCCGCCTTGAACGCCTGCTTGGCCTTCTCGACCTCTCCGGGATCGCCGCTTCCGTAGACGTAGCGGACCCCGCCGATAGTCAGGAACACCGTCGCCAGAGCGGCGAGGATGCCGACCAGCCAGTTGCGGATGTTGCCCAGCACCGCATCGACCGACTCGGCCTGCGCCAGAACCTGCTGCGCCAGAACGACCTGCTGGGCGAGAACCTGGTCCGCGTGGGCGTGCGCGGCCGGCGCCAGCAGGAGCGCCATCAGCACGACCGCGGCGCGTGCCGCGAAGACGACCCGACGGCGCAGGGTCGGCGTCGCGCGCCGCGGCCGACGGAGGCTGCTCGTCGTGCCGTCCTGCTCGGCGGCGGCCCCGTCGTCGGTATCGGCGGTGAAGCCCGGTGCACGGTCGGTCGTTGTGCGGCTGGTCGGTGTGCGGCGGCGGCGGGGTTCGGTGGGGCGGATCAGGCGCATCGCGGGATCTCCGACGTCGGGCCCGACGCGGTGTCCGGGCGGTCGAGCGGGTGGGCGCGGGAGGCGCCGGTCGGTGATCCCCCGCATTCCTGAACTCCGGATTGCGGCGTGTTCGGGGACATCGCGCGCCGGACCCGGCGTCGCCTCCGCCCACCGAGACCGGTCACCGTCGGTGACCCCGGGGTCGACGGCGGGGTGGACACCGAGGTGGACGCCGGGGTGGGTGCGGTCGCCGTGGCGCGGAGGTGCTCGTCGATGGCCAGACGGTCCAGGACCTCGACGGCCGGGTCGTCGGGCGCCCGGTCCGCGAGATCACCTGCGCGGCCGCGCAGGTAGTCGACGAGGCGGCGTTCCGCGCGTTGCCGGGCCTTCTTGGTGGCCTCGTAGCCGGCGCCGCGGGCGCGGGCGGCGTCGGCGAGCGCGGTGTCCTCCAGCCGGGTCGAGCCGATCAGGTCCGCCTCGGCGGCGGTGATGGCCCGGTCGGCGACTGCGGCGAGCAGGACCAGATCCGGGTGCCCGCACAGCGGTTGCGGCGCCGCGGAGTGGAACGCCTCCTCCGACGGGGTCGGCGCGTCGAGGGCTTCGCGCAGGCACAGGTGCCCGGCCCGGTAGGCGGCCCAGCGCAGCCGCAGCATGATCCGCGGCCGGCCGAGGTCGATGTGGGCGAGTTCGGCCAGGAACCCGGTCAGGGTCGCGGAGTGGATGTCGCGGGGGTCGGCGACGAACCGGGCGGTGAGCGTGGCGCCGATCCCGGTCAGCGCGGGCAGCGCGAGCCCGACGCAGCCCACCGTCCACTTCCCGCCCTCCTCGCGGGACAGGCGGATCATGCGCGCCCACACCGCGTCGCGCAGTCGCTGGGGGCAGCGCCGGTCCAACAGACGCCCGAGCAGCTCGTCGAGCGGCACCGCCCGTGACGGCAACCCGGAGAACCCGCGTCCGTCGACCGACAGCGGCGCCGGCCCGGCGAGCAGCCACTCGAACGCGGATCTCGCCGCGTCCAACGGCATGTCATCGGGGCTGAAAGAACTGCGGGGAATCGCGTCGCTCGTCGCCATCGTGAAGCTCCAGGAGTCGGATCGGGAAAGGGCTCCGCAAGGACGCCACAGGGCCGGTCACCGACTTGTGACCGCGCACTGACCGCGGTGTCACCGACCAGGCACCTCGACCACACGAAGATCGACACTATGACCTTCGGAAGATCGAGATCGGTCGTCCTTTCGAGGAGCGACGGCGCCGGATCCGCTGACCTGTCTCGCCATGTCCCGGCTCTGAGCAGGACGTTTCGGCAGCGGTGCTCGGGCGGTGCCGGTCCGGTGACGAGGCGGTGCTTGGCCGGTGCTTTGAACTCGCGCCCCGGCCCGGCTCCGATACGAGGTCGTGTGCACGTCGTCGCGCCTTCCCGTTGCCCGGCCGGGGGCCGGGCGCTCAAGACAGCACGAGGCGGATTCCGGCCAGGTGAGGCCGAGACGACGACAGCGGTTCCGAGGAGTGGGTGGGCGCGGACTGTTCCCTCCATTCCGAGACGGGGTGTCCCTTCGAGCACGCCATTTCGGAGTTCAGGGGTGTCGACAAACACCACGCGGAACGTCGTGGTGTCCCCGCACCTCGCCCGGAGGAACGCCGTGCCTCAACCAACCCAGCCCGATCCCGCCGCCAACACCCCGCTCACCACGATGCCGCCCGCCACGGCATCGGCCGCCTCGGCGCCCTCCGGTGGCGAGAGGTTGCGGGACCGGGGGAGCGGCTTCCGGCCCTACCCGACCGCGTCGACTCCGACCAGGCTCAGCCCCGCGACACCGGCGTCGCGAGCGGCGTCAGCGAAGCGCCGCGGCCGCGCGGGCACACCGATCCCGGCGACGGTGTGGGTGCCCGAACCCGGCAACATCGTCGACCCGGCCGACGTCTGGCCCACGGTGATCCTGCGCCAGATTGTGTCCGCGTTCAGCCAGCCCGGTGACGAGGTCGTCCTGACCCCCTGGCCGTCCGACACGCGCGCCGCACCGGTCGACGACGGAACCTGGCTGGGCGGGGTGGCTCGGGACGGATCGGTTCGGGGTGCGGCGGTTCGGGGTGCGGCGGGCGGGGACCTCGACGGTGCGCTCGACACGGTCGCCCGGCTGCACCGCTGCCCGCGCGTCGTCGAACTCGGCTCGGGCCACGCGGTCGACAGCCCCTCCCGGGAGCTGACCGAGGCCCGGCCCACAGAAAGCGAGCCAGGGATGATGTCGCGCAGCGGGACCGCGGAGCTGGTCGTCACGAGCATGCCGCCGAACCCCGCCGCTGCCCGACACACCGACGCCATTGCGCTGCACGCCGCCCGGGAACTGCGCTTCGGTGGCACCCTCGTGGTGCTCACGCACTGTCACTACGAGGGCGGGGAACTGCGCGACCCCACCGGGCCGATGATCGCCGCGGCGCAGAACGCCGACCTGCTCTACCTCCAGCACATCGTCGCGGTGCACCTGCCCGTGCACGACCTACGAGCCGCCACCGCCGCCCTTGCCCCGGAGACCGCCCCGGCCTGCTCCGGCGCGGGCTTCGCCGGATCGCAGCCCGCGCGCTCGGGGAGCGGCCAGCCCGGTGGCGGCGGGCGAGCATCGCACCGGCGTGTGCACTCCGACGTTCTGGCGTTCGCCCAACCACACGAGCACCGCTCGCCCCCACCGGCCGATCTCGACGACGAGTGCCCGTGGTGAGCCCGCAACCGCGACTCCACCCCACCAACGCTCGTGCCGCATGGCGTGAACCGCTGCAGACAGGATGCCGATGACCGACCGCACGCACACCCCGCCCCCGGCCACCGCCCCGCGATCGCGACACCTGCGGCTGGTGCCCGACCTCCCGGCCCGACCGGTGCCGGTCCAGGGAGCCACCCCGGCGTTGTCGGTGTGGGCCACGGCGCAGACGTCGCCGGCGGCGCAGCGAAAGGGCCGCTACACCCCCGAGTCGACCGCGCACCCGGCCAAGATGCTGCCCGCGGTCGCCGCCCACGCCATCGCCCACTACACCCACCCGGGCGATCTGGTACTCGACCCGATGTGCGGGATCGGCACCACTCTCGTCGAGGCTGTCCACGCCGGGCGCCGCGCGATCGGGACCGAGTACGAGCCGCACTGGGTCGACGTCGCCCGCGCCAACCTCGCCCTCGCACACGATCACGGCGTCGACCACGACGGGCAGGTCGTGCACGGCGACGCCCGCCAGCTCCCCACACTGCTCCCGGCCCGCTACCGCGGGCAGGTCGCGCTGGTGGTCACCTCACCGCCATACGGGCCCTCCACCCACGGACAGGTCTCCGTCGCCCGCGACGTCGGGATCCAGAAGTACCACCACCGCTACGGCAACACCCTCGACCGCGGGAACCTCGCCAACATCGGCCACCACCGCCTACTCAGCGGGTTCACAAGGATCCTCGCCGGCCTGGCCGACTACCTGAGCCCCGGCGGACACGTCGCGGTCACCGTCCGCCCGTGGCGCGAACATGCCGAGCTGATCGACCTCCCCGCCCAGGTCCTCGCCTGCGGCGTGCATGCCGGACTGGTCCCCGTCGAGCGCTGCGTCGCGCTCCTGGCCCGGGCCGCGGAGGTCGACCTGGTCGCGCGGGGCTCGTTCTTCCAGCGCGACTTCATCCGCAAGCAGCGCGAAGCGGGCCTGCCGATGCACCTGATCGCCCACGAGGACGTGCTCATCTTCCAGGCCCGTCGTTCACTCGGGAGTTCACGCTTCTCGACGGGATTTCGGGAATCCCGACCGTTCATCACCGCCCGGGTCGGACACGCTGACAACACCGGGGTCGGCTCGGGCGTGTCGCAGTCCGACATAGCGGCGTAGGGACGCGAGCCCACCCCGCTTCCACAGCGAACCACGGCGATGTTCGCCCGGGTGGGTATACCGCGCGGCGCCAGCCAGGCGTCGGCGGCTGGCCCGCTGTCTGGTGCCCGTCATGGCGGGGCCCTGACGGCGCGTCGGCGGCCCCGCCGACGACCTGGGCGCGCGGGTACCCGACACGGGCTGTTGTGCCCGTGGACGGCGACGGCGAGACGTCGTAGGGGGCGGCTTGACCTGCGCGGTCTATACGAGCGTGGATACCCCCATGCCGACCGGAACCCGATGCCGCGACACCCCGCCCGCACTCGACGAGCCAACGCAACGAGGTGCACCGAATGAGCGGCGCGCAATCCGAACCCAGTCGGCCGGAGCGTCCTGCGCGGTCGGAGCCGCACGCACACCGCGCCGAGGTCATCGCGCTCCCGACCCGCGGTCGGCGGGCCACCCGGACCGGACGACACATCGGCGACGACCCACCGGAGCTGGTGGCCGACATCCACACACTCGATGGCCCCGATGCCGACCGGCTGGCCCTGCAGCAGGCCCGCGTGATCAGGGAGGTGACCGCGTGGCTGGCCCACAACACCACCGCGGACGCGCCCGACCGCGCCGCGTAGACGGAGCTTCGGTCGCTCCCCGCCAAATGGGGGTGAGGTCATGGCCGCTCCCGAGCTGATCCGGAACCTGACCGCGCCGGACCGGACCGAGGGCTCCGCCGGGCTGGGTACCAGAGGCGTGGCCAGCCCCTACCGGGCCCGCACCGCGCCGGCACCGGAAGCGGAGTCGGTGCTGTTCCGGTTCGCCTGGGCGGGACGCACCTCCACCTACGACCAGCAGGACCCCACCCTGTCGCTGCCCCGACAGCTGCGCAGCTGCCAGATGGGGTTGCCCGACGACGCCGTCATCGTCGCCAACTTCTACGACGTGGAATCCGGCCGCAAGGACCTCGACGCCCGCGGGCGGGGGACCGCGCACGAGATGTTCTCGATCCCGATCTCCCGCGACGGCGGCATACACGACCTGCTGGCCGAGGCGGAACGTCCCGATCGGCGCTTCGACTACGTGATCTGCGAGTCGATCGAGCGCATCGCCCGGCGCACCTACATCGGCACCGACATCGAGAACCGCCTCGAGCGGGCCGGGGTGCGGCTGTTGGCCGCGGACGAGCCGTTCAGCCTCGCGCCCACCGGCGGGCGGAAGGCGAAGGTCGCCACCCAGCTGCTGACGCGGCGGGTCAAGCAGGGCATCGCGGAGTTCTACGTCATCGAGATGCTGGAGAAGTCCTGGGACGGGTTCGCCGTGCACACCGAGCAGGGCTTCAACATAGGCAAGCCCTGCTATGGCCACCGCGCCCGCCAGGTCGCCCACCCCGTCCCCGCGAAGCGGGCGAAGGGGCAGAAGAAGACGTTCCTCGAGCCCGACCCCGCCCAGGCCCCGGTCGTGCGGCGGATCTTTGCCTGGCGTCTTGGGGAACGGGCGGGTTACCAGGTCATCGCCGACCGGCTCAACGCCGACCTGGCCAGCAACCCGCCACCCACCCCCGTCGATCCGGAACGGGCGGTCGGGCGCTGGACCGCGTCGAACGTGCGTGACGTCCTGACCAACCCGAAGCACACCGGGCACATGGTGTGGAACCGGCACGCCCGCAAGAGCGGAAGCAACCGGGCCAACCCGGTCTCGGAGTGGATCTGGTCCCCGGAGCAGGTGCACGAGGCGCTGGTCGACCTGGAGAGCTTCATCGCCGCCCAGGAGATCAGCGGGCACCGTTTCGGATCCCGCAGCACGGCCGGGCCCAACACCGCGCACCCGGACACGAAGCGGTCCTACCTGTTGCGCACGTACCTGTTCTGCGAGCTGTGCGGGCGGCGGATGTTCGGCAAGACCCGCCGCAGCCACGCCTACTACGTGTGCGCTCCGCGGAAGGACTACGTCCCCGACGGTCACCCGACCGGCGGGGCGGTCTTCGTCCGCGAGGACCAGCTCGTCGACCGCCTCAACGGGTTCCTGTCCGAGCATGTCTTCGGCGCCTACCGGCGTGCCCTGCTCGATTCCACCGCTGCGGCGATGGACGCCGAAGCCCGCCGCGATCACGAGGAGCGAGTCGCGGCGCTGCGCCGCGCGATCGGCGACACCGACCAGCGGATCAAGCGCACCGTCCGCAGCCTGGAGCTCGTCGATGACCCCGACCCCGACCTGCTGCGCGACATCAACGAGCGCCGCGCGGAACTCCGCGCCCACCGCCACGACCTCGACACGCAGCTCGACGCGGCCGAAGCCCGCGCCCACGCCGCACCCAACCCCGACTTGATCGACGTACTACCTGTCACCCGGGTCGACATCGAACAGCTCCCCGAGCAGCTGGCCCGCGACCTGTTCGAGGCCCTCCGACTGGAGATCCGCTTCGACAAGACGACCAACCAGGTGCGATGCCGGATCACTCTCACCGGGACCACTATCGCCGCCGCGCGGAAGGCCGCTGACCGGACCGCATTTGCCACCCGTGTAGAGCCAGCGGACCCGAGCCCGCCCGGAGAACCTGAAAACGCAGGTTCGGGTCCCATCCTTGTGGTGCCCCCGGCAGGATTCGAACCTGCGCCACCGCCTCCGGAGGGCGGTGCTCTATCCCCTGAGCTACGGGGGCCCGTGTGCGGCCAACCCTAGCGCACGCCGCCACGGCCTCTCGCGGTGCCGCGTGCGCCGTCATGTGCCGTCCTCCCAGTGGCGCCGGAGCCGTTCCAGCGCCTCCGCCCTCGTCATCGCGGCGATCTCGGGCTCGGTGAGGTGGACGCGCGCGAGCAGGAGGTGGACGAGCTCTGCCGGGAGTGCGGCGGCCGGGGGGTCGGGGGAGCCGCGGTCGGGCGCGACCCCGTCGCGGAGGCAGGTCCAGAACTCGTCCTCCGTGACGTGTAGCTGGTCGCGCAGGATGTGCCGCCAGATGCCGGGTCCGTGGCCGGTGCGGTCGGCGGGGTGGGAGATCCGCGTCCGGAGGATCCGGTCGTTGGTGAGCGGGAGCCGGTAGGTGACGTGGTGGGTGCCGGTTCGTCCGCGGGCGTCCCGGACCAGCTGCCATCGCTCGATGCGGCAGAACTGCTCGTGGTCCTTGCGGGTGGGTGCCGGTGGGCTCACCCGGGTTCCCCGACGAGCCACGATCGGAGCTGCTCGTCGTCGCTGAGGCTGACCATCTGGACGAGGCCCAGTGTGCGCGGTGGTTGGGCGCGTCCCCCCAGGTCGGCCTGCCAGTCGTCGACGTACTCGCGCAACGCGTCGACCATCTCGGTCAGTGCCTCGTCGAACGTCGCTCCGTCCGCCGCGACCGGGAGCCCGGGGATGAACACCGACCATCCGCCCCCCTCCGCCGTCACGACGGCCCGCAGCGGGATCAGCTCGGCGAGGACGTGGCGCAGGCGGACGACGTCCACCACGGCCATCCGGGCGGAATCCCGACGGACCGTCGCGACGCGGCCCCGAGCCGCCGCGTCCAGCAGATCCTTCAGATGGGCTCTCGCGTCGGTGTGGTTGTCGTAGTGCACGGCGGTCACTCGTCCAGACCCGGGCACCGCCGCGCGTACGTCAAGTACGCGACGTACCTCAGGTGCCCTTCACGTTGAGGATCTGGCGCAGCGTGTGGTCGATCGTGACGAGGTCGGCGGCGTCGCGCATCACCACGTCGACGTCCTTGTACGCGCCCGGGATCTCGTCGAGGAACGTCGCGGCGTCCTCGGCGCGCCACTCGATCCCGCGCATCGCCTCGGCGAGCTGCTCGACGGTGAACCGCTCGCGCGCGGCCCGGCGCGAGAAGCTGCGGCCCGCGCCGTGCGGGGCGGAGTGGAACGACGCGGGGTTGCCCAGGCCCGTGACCACGTAGGACCGGGTGCCCATCGAGCCGGGGATCAGCCCGCGCCGGCCGCGCGAGGCGTCGATGGCGCCCTTGCGGGTGAGCCAGACGTCGCGGCCGCCGTGGCGCTCGCGCGCGGTGTAGTTGTGGTGGCACTGGACGACGTCGGCGCGCTCGACCGGCACGCCCGCCCACTGCGCCAGGCAGTCGACGGCGCGGTCGAGCATCTCGGCCCGGTTGAGCAGGGCGAAGTGCTGCGCCCAGGTGAGCTCGCGGACGTACTGGTCGAACGCGTCGGTGCCCTCGGGCAGGTAGGCGAGGTCGCGGTGCGGCAGCGGCACCCACCATTGCTCGCACAACCGGCGGGCGACGCCGATGTGGTGCTGCGCGATCTTGTTGCCGATCCCGCGCGAGCCCGAGTGCAGGAACACCCATACCCGGTCGGCCTCGTCGACGCAGATCTCCAGGAAGTGGTTGCCCGAGCCGAGGGTGCCGAGCTGGAGTCGCCAGTTGCGGGCGTACGCGGCGGGGTCGAAACCGGCTTCGGTGGCGTCGCCCTCCAGCTCTCCGACCCGCTGCGCCGCCGAGTCCGTGAGCCGGGAGTTGTAGCCGCCCATCGACACCGGCACGGCCCGCTCGATGGCCTTGCGCAACCGGGCCAGGTCGCCGATCACCTCGACGTCGGCGCTGGTCAGCTGGGTGCGGACGGCGGCCATGCCGCACCCGATATCCACCCCGACGCTCGCCGGCATGATCGCGCGCACCGTCGGGATGACGCTGCCGACCGTCGAGCCCAGGCCCACGTGCGCGTCGGGCATCAGCGCGACGTGCGGGCGGACGAACGGCATCTGCGCGGTCTGCAGGGCCTGGTCGCGGGTCGCGTCCTCCAGGATCGACGCCCAGCTCAGGAGGCCCTTGGTGATCTGCTGCACCGGGGATGGGTAGCACGCGGTGATGATCGCTGTCGCGCGGGTTACGGCGTGCCGCTGCGCAGCCGGGTGTGCGCCGCGGTCCGGTTGAGCGTGCACGGCCAGTCCGTCGCCGGGCCGGTCTGGGAGCGGCACCCGCGGCGGCGCCCGCGGGTGTCCGAATGGTGGAGGTCGAGCAACTGCCGCCGCGCCGCCGACCGGCCCCCCGCTCAGGGCGTGCGGGCCACCGCGAACACCCGCCGGAACGGGAACCAGGTGGTCCCGTCGGGGCGCGGCGGGTAGGCGGCGCGCAGCCGCGGGGCGAGCTCGGCGCGGAACGCCGCGTACTCGCCGGCCGCGAGGGCGTCGCGCACGGGGCGCAGAGTGGTCGCGCTGATCCAGCGCAGCACCGGGTCGGGGCCGGTGAGCCGGTGCAGGTAGGTCGTCTCCCAGACGTCGACGTGCGCCGCGACCGGGGCGAGCACCTCGGCGTAGCGCGCCGGTTCGGCCACCGACACCCCGGCCCGCAGCTCGACGCCGCCCGCCCAGCGGGGTTCGGCGAGCAGGTCGCGCACCAGCGTGTGGGACGCGGCGGCGAAGTTCGCCGGGACCTGCATCGCGAACCACGCCCCGGACGGCAGCGCCGCGAGCCAGCGGGGGAGCAGGCCGAGGTGGGCGGGCACCCAGTGCAGCACCGCGTTGGTGACGACGACGTCGGCGTCCGGGGGCGGCGTCCAGGTCGCGACGTCCCCGTGCTCGGCCTCGATGCCCCGCTCGCGGGCGGCGGCGACCATCTCCGCCGACGAGTCCAGCGCCGACACCGCCGCGCCCGGCCAGCGCTCGCGCAGCACCTCGGTGAGATGGCCCGGCCCGCACCCGAGGTCGACGACCCGGCGCGGCGCCACCGCGCCGACCCGCGCGAGCAGGTCGTGGAACGGGCGCGCGCGGTCGTCGTCGAAGCTCAGGTAGAGCGCCGGATCCCAGGTCGTGCTCACGGTGCCTGCCGCAGCGTGCGCGCGACCTCGGCGACCACGCGACGCAGCACCGCCTCGTCCGTCCCCGGGTCGGGCCGCACCTGGAGGACCACGCCGTCGCGGCCGGGGACCTTGCGCTGGACGAACCACGCGCCGCCGCCGGGCAGGTCGCGGTGGTGGCGCGTGCGGATCGACGCGGTGACCCGCTCGTGCACCAGCTGCGGCACCCGGCCCGGCTCGGCGAGCGGGAGGCGGCGCACGGGACGGTCGGCGAGCAGCACGACCCCGTCGAACGACGCCACCTCGTCGGCCTCGACGAGCCCGATCGCCCCGCCCGACCATGTCGCCTTCGACACCAGATGCCACGACACCCGCCGCCCGGGCAGCCACACCCCCAGCGAGGTGACGACCACGTCCCCGCCCCCGACCAGCGGTGCCGTGGCGAGCACGCGCTCCTCGGCGTCGAGGGTGCCGGCGAAGCCCGCGGGCAGCGCCTCGCGCCCCAGCAGCCGTCGCAGGACGTCGCCGAGGCTCACCGCACCGCGCCCATCGCCCGGTCGCGCAGCGCGATGCGGTACTGCTCCAGCGGCACGAGATCGCCGAACAGCTGGTGGTAGGCGTCGGCCTCCTCGACCGGGTTGGTGCGTTGCAGCCGCGACTTCAGCTCCGCCACCTGCGCCTCCACCAGCGCCAGCCGCACCCCGGCGACGACGCTGCCGACGTAGCGAGCCTCCTCGATGTTCTTGCGCGGCAGCTCCAGCGGCTCGACGGCCAGTGCGGTGACCAGGCCGCGCTCCTCCGGCCCGCACGCGCCCAGCACGGCATCCACCCACGCGGGGCCGGCGAGCCCGGCGCACACCCCGCCCGCGGCCAGGACCGCCCGGTGCACGGCGGCGAACGCGGGATGGCTGAACGCCTGCTCGGGCAGTTCGTCGTAGCCCGGCCCGGCGATCGCCGGCAGCTGCAGCGCCGACTTCAGCGCCTCGCGCTGCAGATGCAGCCGCGGATCGTCCTTGCGCGGCGGCGGTGGGGACGCGCGGCGCCCGCGTCCCCGATCCGGCGCCACCCCGGCCTCCTCGCGCACCCGGCGCACCACGGTGAACTCGTCGGTCCAGCCCGTCCAGCCCGCGAGGCGGCGAGCGTACTCGTCGCGCAGGTCCTCCCGGCGGATCTTCGCGACGACCGGGACGCACCGGCGCAGCGCCGCCGTCTGCCCCTCGGGGGTGTCGAGGTCGTGCTCGCGCAGCATCGAGCGGATCGCGAACTCGAACAGCGGCTCGCGGCGTGCCACGAGGTCGCGGACCGCCGTGTCGCCGGAGGCCTGCCGCAGCTCGCACGGGTCCTGCCCGTCGGGGGCGATGGCGACGAAGGTCTGCGCGGCGAACGCCTGGTCGCCCTCGAACGCCTTGAGCGCCGCGGCCTGGCCCGCCGCGTCGCCGTCGAAGGTGTAGATCACCTCGCCCAGGTCGAACGAGTCGTCGCCGATCAGCCTGCGGATCACCGAGATGTGCTCGGTGCCGAACGACGTGCCGCACGACGCGACGGCCGTGGGCACCCCGGCCAGGTGCATCGCCATGACGTCGGTGTACCCCTCGACGACCACCACCTGGCGCCGCTTGGCGATCTCGCGCTTGGCCTGGTCGAGCCCGAACAGCACGTGCGTCTTGCGGTAGACGGGTGTCTCGGTGGTGTTGAGGTACTTGGCCTCGATGCCGTCGTCGTCGAAGATCCGCCGCGCGCCGAAGCCGACGACGTCGCCACCGAGGTCGCGGATGGGCCACAGCAGCCTGCGGTGGAAGCGGTCGATCGGGCCGCGGCGGCCCTCCTTGCTCAGGCCCGCCTTCGTCAGCTCGTCGAGGGTGAAGCCACCCGCGAGCAGGTGTTTCGTGACGGTGTCCCAGCCCGCGGGTGCGTAGCCGCAGCCGAACCTCGCCGCCGCCGCCGCGTCGAACCCGCGGGTGGTGAGGAACGCCGTCGCCTGCGCGGCCTCGGGGGAGCGCAGCTGCTCGGCGTAGAACTCCGCGGCCCGGCGGTTGGCCTCCAGCAGCCGCGAGCGGGTGCCGCGGTCGCGCTGCACCGAGCTGCCGCCGCCCTCGTAGGTCAGCCGCAGCCCGACGCGGTCCGCGAGCCGCTCGACGGCCTCCACGAACCCGACGACCTCGATCTTCATCACGAAGTCGATGACGCTGCCGCCCTCGCCGCAGCCGAAGCAGTGGAACGTGCCGTGCGTGGGGCGCACCGACAGCGACGGTGACTTCTCGTCGTGGAACGGGCACAGGCCCTTCAGCGAGCCCGCGCCCGCGCGACGCAGGGCCACGTAGTCGCCGATCACCTCATCGATGCGGGCCCGGTCGCGGACCTCCGCGATGTCGCTGTCGCGGATCCGGCCTGCCACAAGAGCGAGTGTAAGCGCGCCCCCCACAGACCCTGGCGGCCCAGCCCACGCGTGACCTCACTCGGGCGGCGCGAGGTGCGCAGGACGCCACTTGGGCGGCACGACGTTCACGGCGCGGGCACGGGTAGAAAGACGCTCGTGGACGATCGGGCGGCACGGGCCGCAGAGCTGGTGTGGTCGGCATGGCGGTCCGGAGAGCGGATCGCCGCCCTGCCCGCGGACGTGCGCCCGGCGACCGTCGAGGACGGGTTCGCCGTGCAGGAGGCGCTGGCCGGGCTGGTCGGGCCGGCGTACGGGTGGAAGATCGCGGCGACGTCGGCTGCCGGGCAGGCGCACATCGGCGTGTCGGGGCCACTGGCCGGGCGCCTGTTCGACCGGTTCAGGCACGAGCCCGGTGAGCGACTGCCCGTCGACGACAACCTCCTGCGGGTGGCCGAGGCCGAGTTCGCGTTCGTCCTGGCGCGCGATCTCGACGGCGGGCGCGAGCCGCTCGACCGCGACACCGTGCTGGGCGCGGTCGGCGCGCTGCACCTGGCGATCGAGGCGCCGGACACGCGTCTGACGGGTTTCGTCTCGGCGGGCATAGCCCAGCTCGTCGCCGACGACGGCGTCGCGGGCCGGTTCGTCCTCGGCCCGGCCGTCCCCGGCTGGGCGGGGCTGGACCTGCCCGCCTGCCCGACGGCGCTGCACGTCAACGGCGAGCTCGCGGCGTCCGGGCGCGGTGCCAACGTGCTCGGCGACCCGCGCACGGCGCTCACCTGGCTGGCCAACGAGCTGCGCAGGCTGGGCAGCGGATTGCGGACGGGCGACGTCGTCACGACCGGGACGACCACCGTCCCCGCGGAGATCGGCCCCGGCGACGACGTGGTGGCCGACTTCGGCGAGCTGGGCAGCGTTCAGGTCGCCTTCTGATCGGAACGCCGGCCCGCAGCGGTGCCGCTCGCCGTGTCGGGAACGCCGGCCCGGAGCGGTGCCGCTCGCCGTGCCGGGACGCCGGCCCGCAGCGGTGCCGCTCGCCGTGTCGGGAACGCGGACTCGCCGTGTCGGGAACGCGGACTCGCGGGTTACGGGTGGAACGTGAACGTGCTGTCCTCGCCGGCGGCGCGGGCGCGCAGGTGCTCGGCGGCGTTGCCGAGCTCGTGGAACGCGACGCCGCGCTGCAGTGCCGCGAGCACCGCCGTCTCGGTGCGCTCGATCCGCTCGGCCCGCTCCAGCGCCGCCGCCAGCCGCGCGGCGGGGGCGATGACCAGGCCGTCGTCGTCGCCGAACACGATGTCACCGGGCGCGACGTCGAGCCCGCCGCAGCGCACCGGAACGTCGACGAGCACCGGACCCGCCATCGTCCCGGCGTTCGGCACTGAGCCGCGCGCGTACACCGGCAACCCCGCCGCGAGGATGCCCCGCCGGTCCCGACAGAGACCGTCGATGACAATGCCGGCCATCCCACGGCGGCGCGCCTCGTTCGCGAACAGCTCGCCGGACGCCGCGAGCGCGCTGCCGCGCGCGTCCACGACCAGGACCGACCCGGGTGGGGCCTGGCCGAGCGCCGCGACCATCCCGAGCAGGTCGCCGTCGGCGACGACCGTGACGGCCGGGCCGGCCACCGTGACGTCGGGCAGCATCGGTCGGAGCCCCGGGTCGCACACCGGCAGGGACTTGTCCGCGTCGCACACCGAGGACACCGAGATCCGGCGCAGCCGGGCGATCAGCTCGTCGAGTTCCACCCGGCCATCCTGACGGGTCAGCGGTACGCGGGCTCGCGGTGGTACTGCGGCAGGACGCCATCGTCGGCGGGCACCACCCGCGTCCCGAGCGGGACCAGCGCCAGCGCCGACAGCTTGATCGCCGCGATCCCCAGCGGGATGCCGACGATGCTCAGCATCAGCAGCAGCCCCGCGACGACGTGCGCGACGGCCAGCTCCCAGCCGAACAGCACGATCCACACGACGTTGCCCAGCAGGGAGAACACCCCCGCGCCCTGCGCCACCACCACCCGGCGGCCGAACGGCCACAGCGTGTAGCCCGCGAGCCGGAAGGCGGCGATGCCGAACGGGATCGTGACGATCAGGACGCAGGCCAGGATGCCCGCCAGGACGTACCCGAGCGCGAGCCACCAGCCGGCGAGGACCAACCACAGGACGTTGCCGAGAGTGCGCATACCTCCAGCATGCCCGGCGCGCCGCCCGTCAAGCGTCGACGCGGGGGGTCATCATGGACGCCGCCGGATCGTCGCCGTCTCGTCGCGTGGCCGGGTGAGGGGAGAGGCGGGTCGATGCACCGGGTCGGTTCCGCCGCGCGCGCCCTGCTCGTCGTCGCTGTCGTGGGGTCGCTGCTGGGCGGCTGCGCGGTCGTCACCGACATCATCGAGCGGCTCCCGGACACCTGGAGCATCCCGCCCGCCGCCACCGGGCGGGCCGCGGATGCGCTCGCCGCCCTGCCCGTCAAGGGGCGAGCGCCGCGCACCGGCTACAGCCGCGAGCAGTTCGGCGAGGCCTGGTCCGACGTCGACCGGGACGGCTGCGACCAGCGCAACCAGGTCCTCGCCCGCGACCTCGTCGACGAGCGCTTCCGCCGGGGCAGCGACTGCGAGGTGAGCTCGGGACAGCTCGTCGACCCCTACACCGGCGCGACGGTGCCGTTCCGCCGCGGGCCCCGGACCAGCGACGAGGTGCAGATCGACCACGTCGTGTCGCTGTCCAACGCCTGGCAGACCGGCGCCCAGCAGCTCGGCAGGCGCACCCGCGAGCAGCTCGCCAACGACCCGCTCAACCTCATCGCCACCATCGGCACCCTCAACCAGGCCAAGAGCGACAGCGACGCCGCGAGCTGGCTGCCGCCCGCCACCGGCTACCGCTGCCCGTTCGTGGCCCGGCAGGTGGCGGTGAAGGCCCGCTACGGGCTGTGGGTGACCGCCGCCGAGCGCGCCGCGATCCTGCGCGTGCTCGGCGACTGTCCCGGGGAGCCGCTGCCCGCGGCTCGGTGATCACGGCGCGGTGATCACGGCGCGAGAGCGGGCCGGGCCGGGCGGACGAGCGCGGTGTGGCGGGCCACGGCCTGCCGGTCGGTGAGCATCGCCACCTGGTCCACCACGACCCGCAGGCGTTCGGCGTCGTCGGCGGCCGCCGCCCAGTCCTGGGCGAGCACCGGATCCAGGGTGGCCGGGGCGCCGGCGAGCAGGGCCTCGCCCAGCTCGGTGAGCAGCTCGCGCTGACGGGCCTGCATCGCCAGCCGCCGCGGGTCGCTCATCACGTACCGCAGCGCCACCGCCTTGAGCAGCGCCACCTCCGCCCGGGCCCGGTCGGGGACGACGAGCGCGGCGTCATAGCGGCACAGCGGAGCGTCGCCGTGCGCGCCCCGGGTGGCGGCGGTGGCGGCCTGGACGAACCGGCCGACCAGCTCGCTCGTGAGGCGCTTGAGCGCGACGTGCATCGCGGCCGGGGCGCTGCGTGCGTCGAAGCCGCGCACGGCGTGCACCACCGGCAGCGCGAGCAACCCCTCCGCGGCGTCGGCCAGCGCACCGGCAGGCACGCCGAAGCCGCGCGCCGCCAGGGCCACCACCGCCGCCCGCTCGTCCGGTGCGCCCAGCGCTGCGAGGTCGATGCGGCCGGCGAGGATGCCGTCCTCCAGGTCGTGCACGGAGTAGGCGACGTCGTCGGCCCAGTCCATGACCTGCGCCTCCAGGCAGCACCGGCCCGCTGGCGCGCCCTCGCGCACCCAGGCGAGCGCCGCGGCGTCGGCCGCGTAGGCCCCGAATTTGACGCCGTCGCCTGCCAGCCACGGGTACTTGCACGACGCGTCGAGGGTGGCCCGGGTGAGGTTGAGCCCGCCCGCCACGCCGTCGTGGCCGATCTTCGGTTCGAGCCGGGTGAGGATCCGCAGCGTC
Organism: Pseudonocardia sp.; assembly: GCA_052387455.1. Classification (GTDB taxonomy): domain Bacteria; phylum Actinomycetota; class Actinomycetes; order Mycobacteriales; family Pseudonocardiaceae; genus Pseudonocardia. The sequence continues at coordinate 8,348 of JBQTJE010000239.1, read as the reverse complement.
TGGGCGTTGCCCTCGAAGCCGCCGCACGCCGCACCGAACGCCGCGAGCGCCCGCTCGCCGTTGTGCCCGAACGGCGGGTGGCCGATGTCGTGGGCGAGCCCCGCGGTGTCGACGACGTCGGGGTCGCAGCCCAGGTCCTCGGCGATCCCGCGGCCGATCTGCGCCACCTCCAGCGAGTGCGTCAACCGGGTGCGCGGTGCGCCGCTGATCTCCGCACCCTCGCCGGGGCCGACGACCTGCGTCTTCCCGGCCAGCCTGCGCAGCGCCGCGGAGTGCAGCACGCGGGCCCGGTCGCGCGAGAACGGGCTGCGCCGCTCCGGGCCGCCCAGGTGGTTGGGTGGTTCGGGCAGCGCCCGCGCCCGGTCGTGCTCGCCGTAGCGGACGGTCTCGTGCGGGTGCGGCACCGGGCGCTACCCGACCCCGGTGGTGGGGGTGTCGACCGAGTCGTGGGTGATCCCGTAGTAGAGCAGCGCCCCGGTCTCGCGGACGATGTAGCGCGCCTGCGTCTCGCGGGTGCGCACCACCGGGCCGCTGCGGGTGGGGGAGGTCCACGCGTCGAGGCCGCTGTCGCGGGCCATGGTGCGCGCGCGCAGCGAGTGCCACGGGTCGCTCACGATCAGCGCCGAGGACCAGCCGTCGGCCCGGGCGCGCTCGGCGACGGCCCGCAGGCTCGTGAGGGTGTCGCCGCCGACGCCGACCGCGGTGACGTCGCGGGCCGGCACGCCGCGCTCGACCAGGTAGCGGCGGCCCGCCTCGGCCTCGGTGAACGCGTCGCCCTGACGGGCGCCACCGGCCGTGACGATCAGCGGGGCGAGGCCCGCCTCGTAGAGCCGCTCGGCGTGCCGCAGGCGGGCGGCGAAGATCGCGCTGGGCTCGCCGTCGTACTGCGCCGCGCCGAGCACCACCACGGCCTCCACGGGCCTGCGGTCGTCGACCCGGGCCACCTGCCACACCCGGAACGCCGTGCCGCCCACCAGGACGATCGCCACGACGAGCAGCGCGGCGACCAGGCGGCCCGCCCAGCCGAGCACCCCCGGGCGTCGCCGTCCGGTGCGGGGCGGGTCCGCGCGCAGCGGCACCGTCGGCCGCTCCGCGGCCCGGCCGCTCCCGGCGCGGAACGCCGCCCTCATCCGCCGATCCGGCCCTCGGCGCCTTCCAGCGCCGCCCCGCCGCGCCCCGAGCGGGCGCCGATGACCTGGGAGACGATCGACACGGCCGTCTCCTGCGGCGTGCGCGCCCCCAGGTCGAGCCCGACCGGGCCGTGCAGCGCGGCGAGCTGCGCGTCGGTGGCGCCCGCGGCGCGCATCCGCTCGCGCCGGGCCGACTGGGTGTGCCGCGACCCGAGCGCGCCGATGAACCCGCGCCCGCGGCGCAGGCCCTCCAGCAGCACGACGTCGAACGCGGGCCCGTGGTCGAGCAGGACCAGGACGTCGGCGTCGGAGAACTCGGCGACGGCCGTCCGGGCGGCGTCCAGCTCCGTCTCCCGCCGGGCCGTCCAGCCCAGCAGCCGCGCCTGCGCGAGCAGCGCCTCGCCGATCGCGCCCGACCCGACCGACAGCACCGAGGGCACCGGCACCCACAGGTCGAGCAGCACGTCGACGCCCGCCGCGTCGAACCGCTCGGTGAGGGTCGCGCCGCGCCGCAACCGGTCGCGCGCGTGCGCCCGCGCGGCCTGCGTGACATCGGGGACATCCGTGACATCCGGAGCGGCGCCTGTGACATCACCGGCCCGTCCGGGCCCGCTCGCCGGGGCTCGCTCGGCGGGATCACCCAGCGCGCCCGCCGAGTGCTCCAGCTCCCGGCCCGCGAGGACCAGCGCCGACATGCCGTCCGCCGGCGTGACGAGCGCGGCCGGCAACCCACGTTCGAACGCCGCGCCGAGCAGCGCGGCGGCGTCGGCCGCCAGGGGATGCCCGAGCAGCGTCGCCCCGCCCGAGCACGCCAACCCCGCGGCGACCGCGGGCCCCTCCGCGACGTGCGCGCTGCGCACGCCCGGGCCCGCGGCGGCCGACGCCACCAGGGGCAGCGCGACATCGTCCAGCGTGCCGCGGTACACCCCACCCGCGATCCCGCCGTCCGCGGTGCCGGCGACGATCTGCCCCGACTCGACGGTGCCGAAGCCGTGCCGGTCCAGCACGCGCACCACGCCGACCCGAGCACTCCCCGCGGCCCACCGCTGCAGGGCGACCCCGAGATCGCGCAGGGACGGGTCTGTGGAGTGCGGGGCTGCGGGTTGTACCGCTGCGGACTGCGTAGCTGGCGTCACCGGACCAGCGTAGCGACCGCATCCGACAGTTCCGGCCGACCGGCGGCGGGGATCAGCGGGCCGGGTCGACCGCGACCGGTTCGCGGTGGGCCTCGTGGTGGTCCGCGGCCCGGGGGGTGGCGAGCACGGCGCGGGTGCGCTCGTCCAGGGCCGCGTCGCTGAGCGCCCCGGAGCCGGCGAGCACCGTCTCCAGCGCGGTGAGCCAGTGCTCGTAGTACGACCACGGCTCGCCGGTGTCCCCGCGCTCCCACTGCTTGATCGACTCGATCAGCGAGAGCTGGAACTCCGACCACTCGTACTGCCCGTTGTGGTATGCGGCCACCGCCATCGCGAACGCGCGGAGCTCCCACGGCTCGTCGAACGGGCGCTGGCCGGGGCCGTGCTCGGTCCCGACCAGCGCCTCGACCCGGCGCCGGGCGTCGCCCAGCTCCGTGGTGTCCTGGCGGAACGCCATCAGGGAGCCCCCGCGACGCCGGTTCCGATCATCGAGTCGCGGGTGACGAGCGCGGCGAGCGCCGCTTCGTCGAGACCCTCGGTGCCGGCCGGGCGCTGCGGGAGCACCCAGTACCGCATCTCCGAGGACGAGTCCCACACCCGCACCTCGACCGAGTCCGGCAGGTCGAGCCCGAAGTCCTCGCGCAGCACCTTGCGCGGCTCCCGGACGATGCGGGCGCGGTACTCCGGGCCCTTGTACCAGTTCGGCGGCAACCCCAGCGCCGGCCACGGGTAGCAGGAGCACAGCGTGCAGGTGATCACGTTGTGCACCGTGTCGGTGTTCTCGACGACCACCATGTCCTCGCCCTGGAGCCCGCCGATGCCGAGCTCCTTGCACGCGGTCGTGCCGTCCGCGATGAGCCTTGCCTTGAACTCGGGGTCGCTCCACGCCTTCGCGACGACCTTCGCACCGAGCTGCGGGCCCACCTCGTTCTCGTAGATCTCGGTGAGCCGGTCGATCGCCTCGGTCGTCATGATCCCCTTCTCGATCATGATCGATTCGAGGGCCTTCACCCGGGCGGCGATCTCCGCCTGGGTCTTGACCTTGGGCGGGTGGATGGCGGTCATGCGGCTGCTCCCTGGCTGGCGGGGACGATGTAGGGCTCCCAGACGTCGAAGTACACGACGCCGTTCGGCTCGGCGGCTTCGGCGCCCCAGAGCTCGGAGTTGGCGAACTTCACGGTGTAGACGTGCTCGGGAGCATCCGGTCCGCCCATGCCGGCGCTGTCCGGGTAGAGGAACGTGCCGTGCGCCAGCTCGACGACGCCGGTCTTGCCGCGCACGTAGCGGGCCTTGCGGGTGTGCCCGTAGGGGCTCGTGTCGGTCACGGTCACGCGATCGCCGGGGGCGAACCTGGCCTCCTTGTCCGACTCGCGCTTGGCGTGCACACCGTGCGCGACGGCTGCGGGCACGAACGCCAGCAGGTCCGGGTCCTCGCGCTGCGGCAGCGGGGCATCGGGGTTCTCCAGGTAGTACTGGGTGCGCTTGTCGATCTCGTCGGGGTCCAGCACGCCCTTCTCGACGCCGTAGTGCTCGGCGGTGTGCGCCCAGTGCTCGTAGTACGGCGACAGCAGGTAGATCGCCGGATGCATCTGCTCGATGCCGTAGCGGAACTGGTCCACGCCGAAGAAGCCGGCCCGGAACGGCATCGCGAACATCGCGAACGCCGCCCGCTCCCACTCCGCGCGGAAGAGCGGCTCGTCCTTGTCGACCGGGACGGGGCCGAGCCCGTCGGTACCGCCGAGGTCGTGCACACCATTCATGTCCGGCTCCCTACCCTGACCTGCGGCTGCGCAGGACTCGGGAAGCCCCCGACGGCCTGCTCGAACGTGTGCGCCACGCGCAGCACGGTGGCGTCGTCCCACTGCCGGCCGGTGATCATCATTCCGGCCGGGAGCCCGTTCACGAGCCCGGCGGGCACCGAGCACGCCGGGTGCCCGGTGACGTCGGTGACGCAGGTGTTCGCGATCATCTCCAGGGCGCGGCCGATGACCTCGGCCCGCGAGGCGCCGGCGTCCGGGATGGCGCTCGCGGCCAAGGGCAGCGTCGGCATCACCAGGACGTCGTAGCGGGAGAGGGCCTCGTCGTAGGCGCGGCGCAGCTCGAACGCGAGGTTCTGCGCCATCGCGTAGTGCGCGCCCTGCCGGGTGTCCAGTGCGTGCCGCCCGGCGAGCAGCACCAGCTTGACGGTCTCGGAGAACTGCGCGGGGTCGCCGCGCCACCGCGCCCCGTAGTGCTCGATGCACTCCGGGTCGTACAGGCCCTTCCAGTTCAGGCCGTACCCGTTGCCCTCGACCATCTGGACGGTCGGCCCCTCGACCGCGATGACGTCCCAGACCCGCGCGCCGTGCAGGTGCCACGGGATCGAGACGTCCTCCGTGACCAGGCCGGCGCCGCGCAGCGTCTCGACGGCCGCGCGCACGGCGTCGTCGACGCCGGGGTCGGAGTTGGCGTGCCCGAAGCCCTCGGTGACCACGCCGACCCGCAGGCCCGACGCGTCGCGGCCCAGCGCCGCCACGTAGTCGTCGGGGACGAGATCGCGGGGCTGGCGCGGGTCGAGGCCGTCGGGGCCGGCCATCACGTTCAGCATCAGCGCGGCGTCGGCGACCGTGCGGGTCATCGGCCCGACGTGGTCGATCGTCTGCTCGATCGGGAACGCGCCGGTGTAGGGGACCAGGCCCCACGTCGGCTTGTGCCCGACGATCCCGCTGTACGCGCTGGGGATGCGCACCGACCCGCCCTGGTCGCCACCGGTGGCCAGGTCGACCACGCCGCCGGCGACGAGTGCGGCGCTGCCGCTCGACGAGCCGCCCGCCGAGCGCGTCTCGTCCCACGGGTTGCGCACCGCGCCGGTACGGGAGGTGTGCGAGCCGCCGGAGAAGCAGAGGTCCTCGCAGACGGCCTTGCCGGTGATCGTCGCGCCCGCGGCGAGCAGCCGGGACACGATCGTCGCGTCGCGGGTGGGGACGAAGCCCTCCAGGGTGGCCGAGCCGTTCATCATCGGCACGCCCGCGACCATCGTGTTGTCCTTGATCGCGACGGTCCGGCCGGCGAGCGGTCCGTCGCCGCCCTCGGTGACCGAGCACGTGACGTACCAGGCGTTGAAGGGGTTGTCCGCGCCGTCCGGGCGGGTCCAGGCCCGGTCGGGCGCGGTGGGAGCGCTCTGGGCGTAGAGCTCCTCGACGGCGTCCCACGAGGCGAGCAGCCCGGCGGCGAACGGGCCGAACTCCTCGACGTCGGCGTCGGAGAGCCCGAGGCCGTAGTGCTCGGAGATGCGACGGATCGCCGCGGAGTCGGGGGGTTGGACGGGCATGGCGAACTCCTCGCGATTGCTGCGGTTCCGCGTCGGAAAGGTAGTGACGTTGCTCATATCGCGTCAATGGGTCGCGACACGTTGGCGCAGTTGATCAAGCCAGGATCAGCCCGCCGGGCTGACCGCGAACCCGCCGCGCGTGGCCTGTGCGAGGTACAGGGGCTGGTGCACGGTCTCCGGGCCGTCGAGCTCCAGGACCCCGCGGGGCAGCCGCAGCCGCACCGAACGCAGCTCGCGCGCGACGTCGCGCGGATCGGCGCCCGCCGAGCGCCGGGCCGCCGCCGCGTAGAGGTGCACCCCGCCGTAGGCCGACTCGGCGAAGCTCGACAGCGGCGGCGCGAACTGCCCGTACCGCTCGCGGTACCGGCGCACGAACCCCTCGTTCTCCGCGCCGGGCAGGTCCGCGAAGTACCCCGCGACGCCCCACATCCCCTCGGCCGCGGCGTCGCCGATGCGTTCGCGGGTGGGCTCGTCGAGCGCGAGGGCGAGCGTGCGCGCCCGGTCCCGCACGCCCATCGCGTGGCACTGCCGCTCGAACGCCACGAGGTCGGCGCCGACGAAGCTGGACAGCACCACGTCCGCGCCCGAGCCCAGGATGCGCTCGACGAGCGGGGCGAACTCGCGGGTACCGAGTGGGGCGAACGACTCCCCGACGACCGTGCCCGCCTCGTCGGCCAGCACGCGCCGCGCCGCGCCGTGCACCACCCGCGGCCACACGTAGTCGTTGCCGGCCAGGAACCAGCGGCGCCCGCGGGCGTGCCGCATGACCGGACCGCAGGCCGTCCGCAGTTGCCCGATCGGCCGCTCCCCGAGCTGCACCCGCAGCTCGCCCCCCAGCCCGCCCTCGTTCATCAGGGTCTGCACCAGCAGCACCCCGGAGTCGCGCAGCGCCGCCGCCACGGCCGCGAACGTCGCCGACGTCGTCGTGGCCAGGATGGCGCGGCTGCCGGCCCGCACCAGCCGCCACGCCTCGGCGGCGCCGACCACCGGCTGGGTGGCGTCGTCGCCGACCACCAGCCGCAGCGACCGTCCACCCACCCCGCCGTCGGCGTTCACCTCGTCCACCGCCATCGCCGCCGCGTACTCGGTGGCCACCGCGAACACGCTGCCCGGCCCGGACTTGCTGGTCAGCAGCCCGAGCACGTGCGCACCTCCCGGTTCCGGGTCGGGCACGTCGTGCCCGTGGCGGCGCATCAGCCAGCCCAGGCCCGCCTCGTCCAGGTCGGCGACCAGCCGCACCCGGGTGCCGGTGCCGTCGGGGTCGAAGCGCAGCCGGATGCGGCCGCGCCAGGGCAGGTCGTGCACCAGCTCGATCCGGTGCGGAGGATCCACCCGGCGCACCCGGCCCAGCACCTCGACCGGTTCGCCGAACGGCGCCCGAAGCGTGACGACCGCGCCCACCGCAACGTGGTCGCAGGCCGCGTCGAACACCCAGCCCGCGCCCGCGCCGGCGCCGAACAGCGCGAAGACCGTCTCCGGCGCAGCCGCGACGTGCTGCTCGGCGGTGACGGCGAGGCGCCCCATCACATGGCTCGACGGTCCGAACCGGTCGACGCCCTGGCCTCCGCCGCCACCCTGGCGTCGTCCAGGGAGCTCTGGAACAGCGACTGGAGCAATCGGATGACGTCCTGCGCGGGCCCGGTCGGGTTCACCGAGTAGTAGCGGAACCGGCCGTCGCGGCGCTCGGCGATCAGCCCGGCCGTGCGCAGCACCCGCAGGTGGCTGGACACGGCGGTGCGACCGACGCGGCTGATGCGGTCCGACAGCTCACCCGCGCTGCATTCGTCGCGCTCGGCGAGGACGGCCAGGATCTCGCGCCGGACCGGATCGGCGAGCGCGTCGAACGCCAGGTCGGATGCCACCCCCGGCCCCCTTTCGGTGAGCGCCGACGGGTCGAGCCGGGTCGACGCGCCTGCGCAGGTTAGCCGACGGTGTGCCGGTCAGCAGCCGATCAGCCGGGCGGCCAGGTAGCTCTCCACCTGGTCCAGCGCCACCCGCTCCTGTGTCATCGTGTCGCGCTCGCGGATCGTGACGGCGTGGTCGGTGAGGGTGTCGAAGTCGACCGTGACGCAGAACGGGGTGCCGATCTCGTCCTGGCGGCGGTAGCGGCGCCCGATCGCGCCCGCGTCGTCGAAGTCGACGTTCCAGTGCTGGCGCAGGACGGCGGCGAGGTCGCGGGCCTTGGGAGACAGCTCCGCGTTGCGCGACAGCGGGAGCACCGCGGCCTTGACCGGCGCCAGTCGCCGGTCCAGCTTCAGCGACACCCGGGTGTCGACCCCGCCCTTGGCGTTGGGTGCGGTGTCCTCGGTGTAGGCCTCGATGAGGAACGCCATCATCGAGCGCGCCACGCCGGCCGCGGGCTCGATCACGAACGGCCGGTAGCGGGTGCCCGAGGCCTGGTCGTAGAACGACAGGTCGACGCCGGAGTGGTTGGAGTGCGTCGTCAGGTCGAAGTCGGTGCGGTTGGCGATGCCCTCCAGCTCGCCCCACTCCTGCCCGGTGAACCCGAAGCGGTACTCCACGTCCACCGTGCGCTTGGAGTAGTGCGACAGCTTCTCCTTGGGGTGCTCGTAGTGGCGCAGGTTGTCCCGCGCGATCCCCAGGTCGGTGTACCAGCGGGTGCGCTCGTCGATCCAGTACTGGTGCAACTCCTCGTCGGTGCCCGGCTCGACGAAGTACTCCATCTCCATCTGCTCGAACTCGCGGGTGCGGAAGATGAAGTTGCCCGGCGTGATCTCGTTGCGGAAGCTCTTGCCGATCTGGCCGATGCCGAAC
>JBQTJE010000238.1:0-13792 GCA_052387455.1 Pseudonocardia sp. | reverse complement strand
GGCCGGGGGCGTCGGGTCCGGGCGCTGCGGGGCCGGGACGCCGGGGGTACTCCGGTCGGCGAGGACCCCGCCCGCCCGACCACTCCGGCGCCGGCGCCGGCGACCCCCGCGCCCACCACCGCGCCGGCACCGGGAATCGGCCTGCTGCCCGGTACCTGAGGGTGCGCGGTCAGCCCGGCAGGCGGGCCCGCAGGGCGGCCGCGGAGGCGCGCGGGTCGTCGGCCTCGGTGAGCACCCGCACGACGACGATCCGCTCGGCGCCCGCGTCGAGCACCTCGTCGAGCCGGTCGTGGTCGATCCCGCCGATCGCGAACCACGGCCGGGGCGGCGCCGCGGCGGCGACCGCCCGCACCAGGTCCAGCCCCGGCGCCGGACGGCCCGGCTTCGTCGGGGTGGGCCAGACGGGGCCCGCGCAGAAGTAGTCGACGCCCGGCTCGGCCGCCGCGGCCGTGGTCTCGGCGGCGCTGTGCGCGGAACGGCCGATCACCATGTCGTCGCCGACGACGCGGCGCGCCCACGTGACGGGCAGGTCGTCCTGGCCCAGGTGCAGGACGTCGGCGTGCGCGGCGAGCGCGACGTCGGCCCGGTCGTTCACGGCGAGCAGCGCGCCGTGCCGTGCCGCGGCCTCGGCCAGCACCTCCAGCGCCGCCAGCTCGGCGCGCGCCTCCAGCGGCCCGTCGGCGCCCTTGTCGCGCAACTGGATGACGTCGACCCCGCCGGCGAGCGCGGCGTCGGCGAACTCGGCCAGGTCGCGACGGTCGCGGCGGGCGCCGGTGCAGAGGTAGAGGCGGGCGTCGTCCAGCCGCGCGCGCAGCGCGGCGCCGTCGAGTCCGGGCATGTGCCCAGTGTGCGGCCCGCGGCTCACGGGCGGCTCGCCGGCGGCTCGGTCGCACCGCACCGCTCACGGGCGGGCCGGTCGCACCGGGCGTAGGGTGGCGGGCAGGTGACGCACGGGAGCCCGGGGCACGGGCTGAGAGGGGATCGCCGGATCCCGACCGTCGAACCTGATCCGGGTCATGCCGGCGCAGGGAGCGGATGGTGGTCATGAGTCGGAGCGTGCTGGTCCTCGGGGCCGGGGTGATCGGACTGAGCTGCGCCTGGCGAGCGGCCCGCGACGGTTGGGCCGTCACGGTGCTCGACCGGGCGCCGCGCTCGGGGGCGTCGTGGGTGGCGGGCGGGATGCTGGCCCCGGTCACCGAGGCGTGGCCGGGGGAGGAGGCGCTGCTCGCGATGGGCGTCGCGGCGGTCGACCGGTGGCCCGGGTTCGCCGCCGAGCTCGCCGCCGCGGGATCCCCGGCGGGCCTGCGCACCGACGGCACCGTCGTCGCGGCCACCGGCTCGGGCGACCGCGCCGAGCTCGACGACCTCGCCGACCACCTGCACCGGCTCGGGCGGCCCGTGCAGCGGCTCACCGGGCGCGAACTGCGCCGCTTGGAGCCCGCGCTGGGCCCCGACGTCCGCGGCGGGCTCTCGGTGCCCGGCGACCTCTCCGTGGACAACCGGATGCTGCTCGCCGCGCTGCGCCACGCCGCGCAACGGGCCGGGGTGCGGTGCGCGCCGCACGCCGCCTCCGCGGTGCTCGACGACGGCACCCGGGTCGTCGGGGTCCGCCGCACCGACGGGGTGGAACTACCCGCCGACGCCGTCGTCGTCGCCGCGGGGGCACACTCGGCGACCCTGCACCCGCTGCTGGACGGCCTGGTCCGCCCCGTCAAGGGGGAGATCCTGCGGCTCGCGCACCGCCCGGGGGCCTACCCGCCGCCGGTGCGGACGGTCCGCGCGCTGGTCGACGGCCGACCCGTCTACCTGGTGCCCCGCGGCGGCGAGCGGCCCGGTGCGGTGCTCGGCGCCACCCAGTACGAGGCGGGCTTCGACACCGAGGTCACCGCGGGCGGGGTGCGCGACCTGCTGCGCGACGCCGAGCGGGTCGTGCCCGGGATCGCCGAGTACGCGCTGGTGGAGGCGTCGGCGGGGTTGCGGCCGGGCAGCCCCGACAACCTGCCGCTGGTGGGACCGCTCGGCCCCGACGGGCTCGTCGTCGCCACCGGGCACGGGCGCAACGGCATCCTGCTGGCCCCGCTCACCGCCGAGGCGATCGTCGCCGCACTGCGCGGTGACCCGGTGCCCGACGAGCTGCGCGCGGCCGCCCCGCACCGCTTCCGCACCCCCGACCCGCAACGCGCGCCCGAGGAGGTGGACCGTGCACGTGTGGCTCAACGGTGAACGCCGCGAGCTCGCCGCGCGGGCGTCGGTGCTCGACGCGCTGGACGCGATCGGTGCCCCGCGCGCCGGGGTGGCCGTCGCCGTCGACGGCGTCGTCGTCGCGCGGGTGGGCTGGGGGCAGCACGTGCTGGTCGAGGGTGCGCGCGTCGAGGTGCTCACCGCGGTGCAGGGAGGGTGAGCATGGACGAGCTGGTGATCGGCGACCGCAAGCTCACCTCCCGGCTGATCATGGGCACGGGTGGCGCGGGCAACCTGGAGGTGCTCGAACGGGCGCTGGTGGCCTCGGGCACCGAGCTGACGACCGTCGCGATGCGCCGCGTCGACGCCGCCACCGGCACCGGCGTGCTCGACCTGCTGCGCGGTCTCGGCATCGAGGTGCTGCCCAACACCGCGGGCTGCCGCACCGCCGCGGAGGCCGTGCTCACCGCGCGGCTGGCCCGCGAGGCGCTGGACACCGACCTGGTCAAGCTGGAGGTGATCGCCGACGAGCGCACCCTGCTGCCGGATCCGTTCGAGCTGCTCGACGCCGCCGAGCAGCTCGTCGACGACGGCTTCACCGTCCTGCCCTACGCCAACGACGACCCCGTGCTGGCCCGGCGGCTGGAGCAGGTGGGCTGCGCGGCGGTGATGCCGCTGGGCTCGCCGATCGGCACCGGGCTGGGCATCCGCAACCCGCACAACATCGCGATGATCGTCGAGGCGGCCGGCGTCCCGGTGGTGCTCGACGCCGGCATCGGCACGGCGTCGGAGGCCGCGCAGGCGATGGAGCTGGGCTGCGACGCCGTGCTGCTGGCCACCGCCGTCACCCGGGCCGCCGATCCGGAGCGGATGGCCCGCGCCATGCGGCTCGCGGTGGAGGCGGGGCGGGCCGCGCGCGGGGCGGGCCGCATCCCGCGCCGCTACTGGGCGCAGGCGTCGAGCCCGGACGTCGACGTCTGACGGCCGCTGAGATGTCGGGTTCCGGCAGCGTCGCGGTCCGGACGGCGCTCGTCGCGGTGCTGCTCGCCCCGGACCGTCGAGATCGTCGCTGACCGACCGGAGCATCCGCAGGACCCGGCGAGCTCCCGCGGAGCCGTGTCGACTACCAGGAGGTCGACGCCGGGAAGTGGCGGGACCTCCCCCGGCCCGCCGTCGGGCGGCCACGGACCGCGCCCGCTAGCGTGGCGCGGCCCGAGACCCGCAGGAGGCCACGATGCCCGACCATGCCCAACCCGACGACGCCCAGCCCGACCATGCCCAGCCCGACGATGCCCGCCCCGGCTTCCCGGACCGGCGCCACATCGACCTGTCGCGCGACCCCACCCCGGGCGTGGCCGACCACGCCGCCGCGGACGGCGCCCCGCTGCACCCGCTGATCGACCTGTCCCGCGACCCCAACCCGGGCGTCGCCGACCACGCGCTCCCCGACGGCGCGCTCCCCGACGACGAGGCAACCGACGGCCTGGAGGACCCGGACGAGTTCGCGGCCCGCTGACCAACCGACGCGGCCGGACCACGGGCGGGCGGCGCGACGTCAGCCCGGCGACCCGGCCCGCAGTGCCGCCAGCTCGGTGCGCAGCTCCCGGATCTCGGCGAGGATCTGCGCGTTCGCGATCTGCTCCTCCTGGTGCTGCTCGGCAACCTCCTCCGCGACCTGCCCCTCCATCGCGCTCACGACCACCGCGATGAACAGGTTCAGCACCATGAAGCTCGACACCAGGATGAACACCACGAAGAAGATCCACGCGTAGGGCTGCTCCGCCATCACCTCGCGCGCGATGTCCGGCCACGCCTCGCCGGTCATCGTCTGGAACAGCGTGAACAGCGTGGTGCCGAGATCGCCGAAGTAGTCCGGCGCGGTGGTGGCGAAGAGCTTCGTGGCCATCACGCCGGACACGTAGAGGATCAGCACGAGCAGGGCGCTGATCGATGCCATCCCGGGCACGGCCGAGAGCAGGCCCGCCACGACGCGGCGCATGCTGGGCACCACCGAGATCAGCCGCAGGACCCGCAGCACGCGCAGCGCCCGCAGCACCGACAGCGGCCCCGACGCCGGCACCAGCGAGATCCCGACGATCACGAAGTCGAAGACGTTCCACGGGTCGCGCCAGAACCGCCACCCGTGGGCGTAGAGCCGCAGCCCGATCTCGACGACGAACACCGCGAGCACGACCCGGTCGATCGCCAGCAGCAGGCCACCGGCCGCGCCCATGACGGTCGTCGAGGTCTCCAGCCCGAGCGTGACCGCGTTGAACACGATCAGCCCGATCACCGCCTGCTGGAAGGCCGGACGCTCGACGGTCTCGCGCGCCCACCGGCGGCTGCTGGAGATCACGGGTCGGCAGCGTAGCCGCCGATGGTGTAACCATTCCCCGTCGCGGTGCGTTCTGCGGGTGTGCGGGTCACGACGGGGTTCCTGGTGGCGGTACTGGTCGGGTCGCTCGGGGCGGGCTGCGCGACCGAGCAGGTGGTGCCGGCCGCGCCTGCGCCTGCCCCGCCCGCACCCACCGCGCCCACGGGTGAGCCGCGGGCGCTGCCCGGCTACTACGTGGCGGAGACGACGTCGGGTCCGCGCCTGTTCCGCGAGTTCCGCCGGGTCACGACGGCCGACCCGGCCAGCGACGCCGTCCGCGAGATGTTGCGCGGCCCGGTGGACCCCGACTACCGCACGCTCTGGCCGGCGGGCACGGCGCTGCGCTCGCCGGTCACGGTCGCCGGCGGGGTGATCACCGTCGACCTGAGCCGGGAGGCGCTGGGCCCGGCGTCGCTGGGCACCGCGGCCGCCGACCTCACCGTGCAGCAGCTCGTCTTCACCGTGCAGGCGGCGCTGCAGTCCGTCGACCCGGTGCGGCTGCTGGTGGACGGCGCGCCGGTACCGGAGCTGTTCGGGGCGGTCGCGACCGCGGAGCCGGTGCCGCGCGCGGACCAGTACGCCGTCCGCTCGCTGGTGCAGATCGACAACCCGACCGACGGCGCCGCGGTGGGGCGGTCGGTGACGGTGTCGGGTGAGGCGGCGGCGTTCGAGGCCAACGTCCCGTGGCAGGTGCTGCGTGACGGCGCCGTCGTCCAGGAGGGGTTCACCACGGCGGCCGAGGGGCAGCGGTTCGCCGCCTTCTCGTTCACGCTGACCCTGGAGCCGGGTACCTACGACGTCGTCGTCACCGAGGACGACCCGTCCGGCGGCGAGGGCCGCCCGCCGTTCGTGGACGACAAGACGATCACCGTGGGGTAGTCCTATATACGAGTCGCAGCCATCTATACTCCGGCCTGGAGGTGCCGCCATGACGAAGCGACTCGTGGACATCGACGACGCGCTGCTGGGCGACGCGCAGTCCGTGCTCGGTACGGCCACCTACAAGGAGACCGTCAACCAGGCGCTCATGTGGGTGGTCCGGCAGCGCCGGGTTCCACTGCGCGACACGCCGGACGTGCTTGCGGCCTTCGCCGCCGCGACCACCGATCTCGCGGACGCCGACGTCATGCGGCGTGCCTGGGAATGACCGGTCGGGAAATGACTGCGCCGATATGACCGTGCCGATATGACGCTGCGTTGGCTCGTCGACAAGTCGGCGCTGGCCCGGATCGGCAAGCCGGCGGTGGCCGCGGTCCTCACCCCGCGCATCGATGCCGGGCAGGTCGGCATCTGCGTGGTCACCGAGCTGGAGGTCGGGTACTCAGCGCAGTCGGTCGCCGACCACGACGCCGTCCTCGCCTTCCTGGACCGGCTCGTTCCCGTGATGATGCCGCTGCACGCCGAGCATCTCGCCCGCACGACGCAGCGGCGGCTGGTCGAGGCGGGTCGTCACCGGTCTGCTGGCGTCGCCGATCTCCTCGTTGCGGCGGTCGCGTCGACGGCCGGGCTCACGGTCCTGCACTACGACCACGACTTCGACGTCGTCGCGGCCGCGACCGGCCGGCCCGCCGAGTGGGTGGTCCCTCGGGGGACGGTGTCCTGAGCGCTCGTGGATCAGTCCCGGGCGGGTGCGCGCAGGCCGAGCGACCGCAGCTCCAGGGCCGCGAGCCGGTGCACGACGTCGCGGTCGTCGCGCCGCCACGCGGCCGCCGGGTCCGGGGCGACCGCCCGCAGCCGCCGCAGGTCCATCCGGGCCAGCGCGCGCAGGGCGAGTAGATCGGCGTCGATCGCGCGCACGGCCAGCGCCGCGCGGGCCCGCCGGGCGTAGCGCAGCCGCAGGACCAGCCACCCGATCACCACGGGCCCCGCGAACCGCTACACGACCACCCCCGCGGCGCCGTGGGAGACCGCCGCCACCGACTCCACCTGGTCGCGCCCGGCGTCCGCCAGCGACACCCCCGCGCCGGACGCTCCGGCCAGCGCCCCGGCGAGCGTCTCGCCGACGAACGGGACCGCGTCGACCGCTCCGGCTGCGGTGACGAACGCGTCGCGCAGGCCGTCGCCCGCGGAGACCAGCGCCTGCCCCGGGGCCTGGAGCTGGTCGAGCAGCTCCCGGGTGCGCAGCGCGACCGTCACCGTCAGGTAGGTCCAGACGACCACCGCGACGTCGGCGAGCACCTGCACGGCCACCCGGCCGGGACGTTCGGCGTAGAACCGCATGGCGCGACGCTAGAGCAGCCCCTGCTTCGTGGCCGCGTACACCGCCTCGGCGCGGCGCGACACCATCAGCTTGCGCATGAGGTTGCCGACGTGGAACTTCACGGTGGTCTCGGAGATGAACAGTTCCCCGCCGATCGCCCGGTTGGACAGTCCCCGGGCGAGCAGCCGCCGCACGTCGAGCTCGCGCTCGGTGAGCCGCTCGCGGTCCGGCACGCCGCCCGAGAGCGAGCGCACCATTGCCGACGCGCTGCGGGCGTCGAACGCGCTCTCCCCGCGCGACACGGCCCGGATCGCGCGCACCAGCTCGGTGGTGTCGACGTCCTTGACGACGTAGCCGCGGGCGCCGGCCTGCACCGACTCGACGACGAGGCGGTCCTCGGCGAACGTGGTGAGAACCAGCACCCCGATGCCCGGATGCGCCGCGCACAGCCGCCGGCAGACGTCGAGGCCGTCGGTCTGCGGGCCGGAGGTGAGCTTGAGGTCCAGGAGCACGACGTGCGGTCGGGTCGACGCGACCGCCGCCACCGCGTCCGCCGGGGTGCCGGCCTCGCCGACCACCCGCAGGTCGCTCTCCCGCTCCAGCACCGCCCGCAGACCTTGCCGCATGATCGAGTGATCGTCGACCAGAACGATCCGCGTAGGCGTCGGCCGCGCCCGAAACGCCGTCTCCACCCGCGCCGTCACGAGCCCCCCCCGACCGCACCTAGTGACCTGGATGCTGTTCCAGAGGGCCTTTCGACAGCACTTAGGTCACGAAGTGCGGTTCGGGCGGCGGGGGATGGGGTGGGGACGGGGATGTCTACCTGCACCTGGAGGCCGCCCAGGCGGGCCCTGCGGAAGGTCAGGGCTCCGCCGAGCTCGGCGGCGCGGGTGGCCATGTTGACCAGGCCGCGGTGCTCGCCGCACGGGGCGGTGAGGCTCGCGGCGCGCATGCTGCGCCGTACCTCGTCGGGCCGCCCGCAGCCGTCGTCGGAGATCGTCAGCCGGACGTCCTGCGCGCGGTAGGCCAGCCGGACGACGGCGCGGCGGGCGTCGGCGTGCACCGCGATGTTGAACAGCGCCTCGCCGGCGATCCGGAACAGTGACTGCTCGCAGTCCGCGGGCAGCGGCACCGGCTTGCCACCGATGCGCACCTCGACGCGCAGCTCGTCGGGCATGTGCACCCCCGACAACCGCCGCAGCATCGACGGCAGGTCCTCGTCGATCACGCAGCCGTCGCCGTCGTGCAGCGCGTAGATCGCCGACCGGAGCTGCTCGACGGCGCGGCGGGTGAGGTCCTTGGCGGTGTCGAGCTGCCCGCGCACCCGCGGGTCGGCGATCTCGGACCGGGCCAGTTCGATGTGCATGCCCGCCGAGAGCGCGTACTGGGTGACGCTGTCGTGCAGCTCGCGGGCGATGCGGTGGCGCTCGTCGTCGAGGACCTCACGCTGGCGCGCCGCGCCCAGCTCGGCCTGGGTGGCGACGAGCTCGCCGTTGCGTACCCGCAGGTCCTCGGCCTGCCGGCTGGCCCGGGCGTAGAGCCGGGCGGAGTGTTCCATCAGCGCGCAGTTCTGCAGCGCCGCGGCGGTCTGGCCGGCGAGGATGCGCAGCACCGAGTGGTCGGTGGCGTCGATCTCGCGGTCGGTCGGGGTCCAGGCGACGAACCCGCCGACCACCCGGCCGTCGAGCAGTACCGGGACGTGGACGTGCCGGCGGGCCTGCTCGGGATCGTGGTCGGCCTCGTGGTCGGCGCCGTGGACGTCGCGCCGGACGTGGTCGATGTGGGCGAGCACGCGCGCGGGCAGCGACTGGGGGTCGGGCCACTCCACCCGGTCCGGGCCCAGGACGAGGTGGCGCGGCCGGGCGTCGGACAGTTCGCCGTCGACCAGCGCGAAGGCCACCCACTCGGCGGAGAGGTGGTCGGCCGCGGCGTCGACGACCGCCCGGACCAGCGCCTCGGAACCCTCCGTGGTGCGCACCAGCGCCGCCGAGATTCGGTCGAGCGCGTGGATGACCCGGCGCAACCGCTCGGCGGCCTCGCGGTGCTCGGTGAAGTAGTGCGGCTTGCCCGAGCGCAGCCCGGTGAGCGCCTCCAGGTCGGCACGGCCGCGGCCGCGGACCGGGGAGCGCCGGGGCGGCCACTGCGCCGTGGTCACGACCGGCTCACATCGCCGCCCGGAACAGCGCGTCGATCTCCTCGACGCTCGCCGGGCGCGGGTTCGTGGTGAGGCAGGCGTCGCCGAGGGTGAGCTGGGCCAGCCCGGGGACGTCGTCGAGGGTGACGCCCAGCTCGGCCAGTCCCTTCGGCACTCCCAGCTCGTCGCCGAGGCGCCGGACCTCCTCGGCCACCCGCTCGACCGCCACGTCGGGGGGCACGGTGGCGACATCGAGCCCCATGGCCTGCGCGATCGGCACGAACCGCTCGGCGGTCGTCGCGCCGTTGAAGCGGATGACGTGCGGCAGCAGCACGGCGTTGCACACCCCGTGCGGCAGGTCGAGCATGCCGCCGATCTGGTGGCTCATCGCGTGCGTGGCGCCGAGGATCGCGTTGGTGAACGCGAGCCCGGCGACGAGCGCGGCCTGGGCCATCGCCGACCGCGCCGCCGTGTCGTTGGGGTGGATCATGGTGTGCGCGAGGTTGCCGTTGACCAGCGAGATCGCCTGCAGCGCGTGGTGGTCGGTGAGCGGGCCGTGGGCCAGCGAGACGAACGCCTCGATGCCGTGGGTGAGGGCGTCCAGGCCGGTGGCGGCGTTCAGCCAGTCGGGCATGGTGACAAGCAGTCGGGGGTCGATCACCGAGACGTCCGGGACCAGCGCCCGTCCCATGATCGTGATCTTGGTGTGCCGGGCGGTGTCGGTGACGATGCAGAACTGGGAGACGTCCGCGCCCGTCCCGGAGGTGGACGGCAGCATGATCAGCGGCGGGATCGGGTGTTCGATGCGGTCGATGCCCTCGTAGTCGAGGATCCGCCCGCCGTTGGAGGCCAGCAGCGCGATGCCCTTGGCCGCGTCGATCACCGAGCCACCGCCGATGCCCAGCACCACGTCGCAGCCCGACTCGGCATAGTGGCGGTAGCCCGCCTCGATCTCGTGGTCCTTCGGGTTGGGCGTGACGTCCGTCCAGACCTGGGGCTTCAGGCCCGCCAGGGCGAGCTGGTCGATCAGCTCCGACGGCCAGCCCGCCTCGGTGAGCCCGGGGTCGGTGACCACCAGCGGGCGGCGCGCGCCCAGCCGGACCGCGGCGTGCGCGGCCTCCTGGATCGAGTTCGGCCCGAACACGATCTCCGGGGCGTGGAACTTCGACAGCCGCAGCTCGGGCGCACCCGCCGCCGGATCGTCGTCGGCGAACCGGTCCACGACCATCGCGTTCCCGGCTCGCCGGGCCTTCGCGACGAGGACCACGTTGCCCTCCTGCGCCACATCGTCGGGGCTTCGGGCCGCGCTGGAGCAGCCCGTGACGGAGACCACTGCGCGGCGCGTCCAGGCTACAAGACCCGGGCTTCCTGGGAACCCGCCTGCGGCGTCAACCCGGACGCAGCCGGGCGCCGTCGCGAGGATTGTGCCGTCCCTACGGGGAGGTCGCCCGTGGACAGGGCGCCGGCCCCGGCGGATTATGGCCCCGGGTCGTGCCCGCGGCCGCGCCGTCGTCGTCCGGAGGGTCTGTGCCCGACGATCGGGACCTCCGGTCCGAGATCGCGCGGCAGGACGCGGCGGACCTGCGCGCGCCGCGGAACGACGGGGACGGGCCGCCGGACGGCGCCGCCGACCGCGTCTGGCTCGCGCACGCCCGCGCGCTCGGCGCCGCCCGCAGGCCCGGCGGGCGGGTGGGTCTGCCGGCGAAGGTGGCGATGGTGCTCGTGGCGGCCGCGACGGTGCTGCTCGGCGGGTGGGCGTACGCGACCGGGCACGGCACGACGTTCGGCCTCTTCGCGATGTTCGGCGGCCCGGTGCTCCTGGTCGTGTTCCTCGCCGCGGCCGCGGTGGTCAAGCTGTTCCGCGGCGGCTGGTGAGGGCGCCGCCGACGGTGACTGGTCAGCGTTTCGCTGATGCTCCAGCCAGCATTTCGCTGCACTCGTGGTCGGCGCTGGGGGGCGTCCGCGGCGTCGGCGCTCGGCCGATCCGGCCCGGCGGGGCGGCTACTCTGTGCCGGGACGCTCGTCAGGAGGTGCCGATGACCGCCGAGGCCGTGCCGCTCGCCCCGCCGCCGCAGGGCTGGACGATCGAGGACGTCGACGCGCTGCCGGACAACGGGCTGCGCTACGAGCTGGTGGACGGGGTGCCGCGGGTCATGACACCGCCGAAGCGGAAGCACCAGCGCGCGGCGCGACGGGCCGCGAATCTGCTGGAGGACGCAGCGCCTGCCGGCCTGGTCGTCGACGAGGCGGTCGGGGTGGTGCTCGCCCCGGACCAGCGGCCGGTTCCGGACCTGGTCGTGCTGCGCGGCTACGACGGCGACGACGAGGTGAGCAACTTCCCTGCCGAGCGGATTGTCCTCGTCGCGGAGGTCGTGTCCCGCTCCTCCCGCTCCGACGACCGCTTCCGCAAGCCCGCCCAGTACGCCCAGGCCGCCATCCCGTTCTACCTGCGCATCGAGCTGGAGCCGTTGCACGTCGTCGGCTACCGGATCGGCGCCGACGGGCTCTACGTCGAGTACGCCTCCGCCGACGCCGGCGCGCTGTTCACGATCGACGAGCCGTTCCCGCTCTCGTTCGACCCGGCCGTCCTGGTGCGGTAGCCGGCGACCGTTCACGATCGTGAACGGTCGCCGTGCTGTCTGAGCTGGGGTTTCGGGTTCGGGGGTGCGCGGGTGGGCGGTCTGGTGGGCGGTGGCGTGTCACGATCTCGACCATGACGACGGAGCAGGTCCTGCCGCCGCGTGGGGCGCCGGGGGCGGGCAGTACGCAGGCGATGTTCGATGAGCACTACGCGGGGGTGCTGTCCTCGGAGGCGTTGCGCCGGCGGGTGGGGGTGGCGGTGGGGGGTGGGCCGTCGGGGGTGGTGGTGCACGACCCGGACGCGTTGCGCCAGGCGTTGGCCAAGCTACGGGCGGCGGTGACCACGATGGACGACGGCCTGCGCCGTTGGCGTGCGCAGCGCGCCGAGGAGGCGGTCGGGATCGACCCGGTGAGTGTGCAGCTGCGGGTGAACATGTCCGAGATGCGCCGCCGCGCGCTGCACTACGCCGAGGTGTGGACCGAGCAGCTGCGGGCCACCCACGCCGCGTTGCAGGCGCAGCTGGACAGTTACGAGGCCGTCGAGCGGGCCAACCGCGACCGGTTGGCCCGGTCGTGACCGGCTCCCCCGCGCGCCGGGCCGCGAGCGGCGTGGCGGGCAGCGCGGCGCGCGGTGTGCTGGTCGCCGCGGTGGCGGTGGTGCTTGCCTCCTGCGCGCCCGCCCCGGTCCCCGGCGGTGCCGCGCCGGCCGCCCCGCCCGCTTCGCCCGGGCCGGCCGTGGATCCGGCGGCCGGGGCGATGCCGAGCATCGACGAGCGGTTCACCGCGGACATTCCGGCGGAGCTGAAGGTGCGGGACCCGATCGACGTGCGCGGGTTGAGCCCGTGCGAGCTGCTCACCGGCGCCCAGCTCGCGGAGTTCGGTCTGGATCCGACCTCGGCCCGGACCAACCGGGCCAGGTTCGGCCCGGGCTGCAGCTGGGACTACCGGGAGGGCCTGGCCAGCGCCGGGATCGACCTGACCACCGATCCGCGGGCGGCGAAGCTGCCCGACCTCTACCGGCTGCGGGAGACCAGCCGCAACTTCGAGATCCGCCAGATCGCCGGTTTCCCGGTGATCCGTGACGACATCGCCGAGGACGAGTGCCAGCTCGTCCTGGCGGTCGCCGACACCCAGATCATCGGCATCAACGCGTTCAGCGACCGGCGGCGGCTGCCCGACCAGTGCGGCCCGGCGGTCCGGATGGCCGAGCTGATCATCGCCAACCTGCGTGCCCGGAACTGAGGAGCCCCGATGGCCGACTACCCCTCGACCGCGACCGACTTCACCTGCTGGACGCGCCCGCGGTTCGCCGAGATGGCCGGCGCCCTCGGGTCGGGCCCGGTGCACGCCGACGCCGACTTCTTCCGCGATCTGTCCGACACGTTCGGGCTGGCCACGGACCTGGCCCGGGATGCCGGGGGCCTGCTGCGGGCGACCCAGACCGGCCCGGCGACCGACGCGGCGGGCACCCACTTCGACGTGCTGCACGCCTCCGGGATGGCCGGGCAGAGCCAGGCGCTCGGCGCGATGCTCGCCCTCGCCGACCAGGGCGAGGTGGTCTCGTCCGCGCGCAACAAGCTGCTCGCCGCGTACGAGTTCGCCGAGGCCGACGTGCCGCCGGGGACGCAGCTCAGCCCGCACTGGGAGGCGCGGTACCAGGCACAGCTGACGGCGGTGCGAGACGCCGCGGTCGTCTACGAGGACACCACGAACGGCCAGTACGCCGGCGCGTTCCAGAGCTATCCGCCGCCGACCCAGCTCGCCCCGGACACGGCCGTCGCCCCGGCGGGCACGGGGGGCGACGGGGTGGGGGCGATACCGGGGGTGCCCACGGGGCCTGGTGGTGGCGCGGGCCACCCGCCGGCCGGCTCGGGGGCGTCACCCGGCGCGGGGGCCGGTGGGGTGGGGCCAGGGGTGGCGGGGCCCGGCGGGGCGGGTGCGGGTACCGGTGGCGCCGGGACCGGCGGGTCGGCGGCGGGACCCGGGGGGCCGCTGCCGCCGGTCGGCGGTCCGCCGGTTGCGGGCGGCGGCGCGGTCCGGCCCGGTGGTGCCCCCGGCGCGACCCGCCCCGGCGGTGTCGCCGGCGGTCGCGGTGCCGCGCCGGGCCCCGGTCATCCGGGCGGCGCGCCCCGACCCGTCGCGGTCCTGCCGGGGACGGGCCCGCGCCCGCCCGCGTTCCCGGGGGAGCGCCCGGCGTCCGGTCCGGGCGGTGGGCTGCGGCCGGGCACGACCGGGGGACCGAGCACCGGGTGGCGGCCGGGCGAGCCGTGGTCCGGCCGGGTGGCGTCCGAGCCCGCGCCGGTGCGCGGTGGCGAACCGGGCC
>JBQTJE010000237.1:0-3906 GCA_052387455.1 Pseudonocardia sp. | reverse complement strand
GGGGGGGGGGGGGGCCCCGGGGCGCGCGGTGGGGGCCCCCGGAGCCCCCCCGCGGGGGGGGGGCAACCCGCTGGGCCGGGGCGCGCGCGGGGGCCCCCCACGCCGCCGCCGACGACCCGGACGACCGGGACGACCGGGGGCGCGCCGCGCCCACCGGGGATCCGCCGGGAGACCGGAGCCCGCCCGCGGGAATGCTCGGCGGGCCGTCGATGCCACCCGGCGGGTTCGGCGGGCGGGCGGTCCGCCCCGGCCCTGAGGAGGGTGGATCCGCCCGGCGCGACGCTCCCGCCGCCCGCATGCTCGGCACGCCGCCACCACCCGCCCCGCCCCCGCTGTCGGCGCCGCACCCGCAGTTCGCCCCGCCGGACCGGGGGCACGGCGGCCCGTCCGCGCCCGGCCGCCCCCCGCTCACCGCACCTCACGGCCCGCCACCCGCCGCCCCGCAGGGCTCGCCGCTCACCGCGCCCCCGGGCCGGCCACCCGCCGGCCCTCAGGGCCCGCCGCCCGCGCAGCGCCCGCCGCCCGCCATCCCCCAGGGCCCGCCGTCCCGGCCCGGCCCGCCCCCCGACGCCCGGCCCGGCCCGGCCGGTGGCCCCGCGCCGCCGCTGCGCGGATCCCCGCCGCCGCCTCCCGGCGCGGTCGCACCGGCCGACCCCCCCGCGTCCGCCACGGCCCCGGTGGGGATGCCCGTCCAGCTCCCGTCGCAACGCCGCGACCGGCCCGCGCCCGCCGGGGACGCCGCGGCCGCCGTGGACACCGCCCTCGCCGGCGCGCCGCGCCCGCCCACCGCACCGCCGCCCGCCGCGGCGCGCCCGGCCGACGTCGCACCCCCGCCCGATGTCCCGGTCGTTCCCGAGCGGGTGCGGATCGTGCTCTCCGAGCGCAAGCGGGCCGCCAGCCCGGTCCGCACGGTGGAGGTGGTCCAGGAGGGCTCCGGGGTCGGCCAGCTGCTGCGCGCCAGCCTCATCCGCTCGCAGCTCGTCGTCGCGCTGTGGTTCGCCGCGGCCGCGGGCCTCACGCTCGGTGCGCTGCCGCTGCTGTTCGCGCTGTTCCCCGGGATCGGTCGGGCCGAGGTCCTGGGGCTGCGGGTGCCGTGGCTGCTCCTCGGGGTGCTGGTCTACCCGTTCCTGCTCGGCCTGGGGTGGTGGCACGCGAGTGCCGCGGAGAAGGTCGAGCAGAGCTTCGCCGACCACGTCCAGAACTGACCGCTCCCCCACCCCCGAACCCCAGGACGCCCCCGTGAACGCTCCCGCGACCGTCGCGCTCGTCGCCATGGCGCTGGTCGCGCTCGTCTCCACGGTGATCGGCTCGTTCGGGGTGCGCGTGGCGCGCAGCACCTCGGACTTCCTGGTCGCTTCCCGGACCGTGCGCCCGGTCGCCAACGCGAGCGCGATCTCCGGGGAGTACCTCTCGGCGGCGTCGTTCCTCGGGATCGCGGGACTGATCCTGCGCGAGGGCGCGGACGCGCTGTGGTACCCGGTGGCGTTCGTCGCGGGCTATCTCGCGCTGGTGCTGTTCGTGGCGGCGCCGCTGCGCCGCTCCGGCGCCTACACGGTGCCCGACTTCGCCGAGGCCCGGCTGGACTCCACCCGGCTGCGCCGCCTGTGCACGCTGTTCGTCGTCCTCATCGGGTGGCTCTACCTGCTGCCGCAGCTGCAGGGCGCGGGCCTCGTGCTCACCACCCTCACCGCCGCCCCCGCATGGGTGGGCGTCGCCGCGGCCGGGGTGGTCGTGGTGCTCACGGTGGTCGGCGGCGGGATGCGCTCGATCACGTTCGTGCAGGCCTTCCAGTACTGGCTCAAGCTCACCGCGCTGGCCGTGCCCGTGCTGGTGATCGGGAGCCTGTTCCTGCACGACCACGACCCGTCGGCCACGTTCGACCGGCCCGCGCCGCCGCAGTTCACCGCCGACACCCGGGTGGACGTGCGCACCGACGTGCTGCTGGAGGTGAGCGTCCCGGTCCCGCTGGTGGCGTCGGGCGAGGTCGACGGCGCGCCGGTGGACGGCCCGCTGGTCTGGGAGCCCGGGCGGCACGAGGTCCTCGCAGGCACCACGCTGAGCTTCGACGCGGGCGCGCCGGTGCCGACGGTCGCGGGCGCGCCGCCCACCGAGGCCGCGTGGCAGGAGCCGATGACCGGCAGCGCCGACCACCAGTTGCTGGAGATCTACTCGATCCTCATCGCCGGTTTCCTCGGCACGATGGGCCTGCCGCACGTGCTGGTGCGCTTCTACACCAACCCCGACGGCGGCGCCGCCCGGCGCACGGCGGTGGCGGTGCTCGCGATGATCGGCGGCTTCTACATGCTGGTCGTGCTGGTCGGGGTGCTGTCGCGGTTCTACACCCCGCAACTGCTCGTCGGCGGGCAGACCGACGCCGCGGTCCTGCTGCTGCCCTCGGCCGCGCTGGGGCAGGGCTGGGGGGCGTGGCTGCTCGGCGGGCTGATCGCCGCGGGCGCGGCGGCGGCGTTCCTGTCCACGTCGTCGGGGCTGGTCGTGAGCCTGGCCGGGGTGCTGTTCACCGATGTGCTGCGCGGACGCTGGCGCGACTTCCGGATCGCCGCGGTGATCTCCGGGATCGTCCCGCTGGGGCTGGCGCTGTCCACCACGCGGCTGGACTTCGCGCTCACCGTGCCGATCGTGTTCGCCATCGCGGCGTCGACGTTCTGCCCGCTGCTGGTGCTCGGCATCTGGTGGCGCGGCCTCACCGCCACCGGGGCGATCGCCGGGGTCCTGGTCGGGGGCGGCCTGTCCACCGTCGCGGTCACCGTGGCGTACCTCGCGCGGCTGCCCGAGGGCTGGATCGGCATGCTCCTCGCCCGCCCGGCCGCGGTCAGCGTGCCCGCCGCGTTCCTGACGATGATCGTGGTCAGCCGGTTCACCCGGGCACAGTTGCCCGCCGACGTCGACGACACCCTGCTGCGGCTGCACGCCCCCGAACGGCTGGGGCTCGCGCTGGACCGGTTGGACGGCGATGTCCGCTGATCGGCCGTACCGGCGCGTACCGCGCGTGACGCCCACCACGGCGCCCGCCACACTGTCCGACGTGGGTCGGGCACCGTGAGCCGCGCGCCGTGAGCACGGCGTGAACGCCGCCGCGATCGTGGCGCTGGCGGCGATGGCGGGCGTCGCCGTCGCCACCGCCGCCGTCGGCATGCTGGCGCACCGCGCGCGCAGCACGTCGGACTTCCTCGCGGCCGCGCGGCCGGTCGGCAACCTGGCCAACGCCCGCGCGATCTCCGGGGAGTACCTGTCGGCGGCGTCGTTCCTCGGCGTCGCCGGGCTCATCCTGCGCGACGGGGCCGACGCGCTCTGGTACCCGGTCGGCTTCACCGCGGGCTACCTCGCGTTCTCGCTCTTCATCGCCGCCCCGATGCGCCGCTCGGGGGCCTACACGGTCTCCGACTTCGCCGACGCCCGCCTCGGCTCGCCAGGCCTGCGCCGGGTGTGCACGGTGTTCGTGCTGGTCATCGGCCTGCTGTACCTGCTGCCGCAGCTGCAGGGAGCGGGGCTCGCGGTGGCCACGATCAGCGGGCTGCCGGCCTGGATCGGCGTCGTCACCGCGGCGGTGGTCGTGGTGGCCACGGTCGTGCTGGGCGGGATGCGCTCGGTGACGTTCGTGCAGGCCTTCCAGTACTGGCTCAAGCTCACCGCGCTGGCCGTGCCCGCGATCGTGCTCACGACGTACTTCTTCGGCGCCGGGGGCAGCCTCGACCGCCCGGCCCCACCGCGTTTCGTCGAGCGCACCACCGTCGACATCCGGGTCGACGTGGTCCTCGACGTCACCGAGCCGGTCGACCTGGTGGCCACCGGCCGGGTGGACGGCGCCGTGCTGGAGGCGGCACCGCTGCGCTGGGCGCCCGGGCGGCTCATCGTCGACGAGTGCACCGAGCTGGTGTTCGAGGCCGT
>JBQTJE010000236.1:0-9325 GCA_052387455.1 Pseudonocardia sp. | reverse complement strand
GGGAGATCTCCTCCCGATCGGCCTCAGTCAACATCGTGCGCTGCGCGCCCACCCGGTGCTCCTCGTCGGCTCCATGTCACCGACGATCTACACCAAGATCAATTGCTTCCACCGGTTGGGATCAAGCTGCCCTGGCGGTTGCGCGTGTGCCTCGTCCACGCCTATCCCTACTGCGACCAATAGTGCAATAGCGGCGACTGCCAGTATGGCTGATTGATTCGTTGCGCCAAGCTCCATACGTCCTCCCTTATCACTCATCCACATCTCAAGTGCTGATCTTAGAATGATCAAGGATAGGAAGCTCCACAAGGAGGGTCCCCATACGAGTGACGATCTTGACGAAGATTTGATGTTGCCCAGCGCAAGAGGAGTGGCCGGTGCATCCTGGCCGCTGACCACTCCTTCGGGGTGACATGATCTTGATTTGCCGTACGCTGACCCGGATGCTGAGACGGTAGAGGTTCAATGTCTACGAGGGGGAGTTCATGGCCTTCAACCGACTCAAGCGGCAAGCTGGCGTCGCGCTTGTCGCTACGGCGGCAATTACTCTGTTGGGTAACGGGACAGGGCATGCCGTCCCGCCCGGGCCGACATTCTGTAGCGCCGAGTCGCAACTGCTTCCGTCAGCGCCCGAGGTGGGTCTGGTCTACGCGCAGGCTGGAGCAAAATGCGCCCGCTCTAGCGATATCGAAACGCGCATCGAGGCCACGGCATTTCGAGACGGCCAGGTCGTCGACTCAGCAAGCGGCTCTTGCGCTCGGGGACACTTCTGGAACGACCGACGGTGCTCGATCCCTACGATAGGAATCACGAATCCGTCCGGCCAGCAAGATTTTAAGGTCGTCGTAAGAATTTCGTTCACAGTGAACAAGATAGAGTCGTCGTGTACCACAACATCAACATCGACCGGCCGGTACTAGGAGCACTGATTCTCACATGCCAAAGATGCGAATCTCGATGATCGTGGCCGTCATGGCTTCCACTCTCATGCTTGGCCTCACCACAACAGCCTCGGCAGCGGATCCGTTCACCTGCGATCCCGGAACTGACTTCGAACTTGATGCGAACGGCTTTGTCACATCGTTCCCGTATGCAAGATGCACCGGACAGGGCACGTTCGCCTCCATCGAGATTTACCACGGCATGACGCTGGACAACAAACCTGTCGACGGTTTCGGAAACAAGCAGAAATACACCCGGAAGAAGGCGGGAGTATACGTAGGAAAAGCGATCAGCGCTCGTAACATTGACGGGACGAACACCTTCTGCGCACTCGTTACCGTCTACTGGGCACACGCGCTCGACAAGGTCGCACACTCCAAGGAAGCCAGAAACTGCGTAAACTACTGAGCTGAGCGCGACGAATCGTGAGCCACTGCTACAGGTTCTCCACCACGACCGGCTCGATGCCCTCGTCGGCCGGCAGGTCGAAGCCGAGCACCTGGGCGTAGAAAGACAGCTCGGCGTCCAGGGCGCGGCGCACGTTCTCCGCGCGGCGGAAGCCGTGCTGCTCGCCGTCGAAGAGCAGGTACGCCACGGGCACGCCCTTGGCGCGCAGCGCGTCGACGATCATCTCCGACTGGTCGGGCGGGACGATGGTGTCCTCGCTGCCCTGGAGCACGACGAGCGGGCGGGTGAATCGCTCGACGTGCGAGATCGGTGAGCGCTCGACGTACACCTCCCGCGCCGCCGGGTAGGGGCCGACGAGGCCGTCGAGGTAGCGGCTCTCGAACTTGTGGGTGTCGCGGGCGAGGGCCTCCAGGTCGGCGACGCCGAAATGGTCGGCGCCGGCGGCGAACGGGGTGTCGGCGGCCGCCAGCGCGCAGAGCGTCGTGAACCCGCCCGCCGAGCCGCCGCGGATGCACATCCGCGCGGGATCGACCCGGCCGGCACGAGCCATCCAGCGCGCCGCCGCGACGCAGTCCGCGACGTCCACGACGCCCCACTGCCCGCGCAGCTCCTCCCGGTAGGGCCGGCCGTAGCCCGTCGAGCCGCCGTGGTTGACGTCGACGACGGCGAAGCCGCGGCTGGTCCAGTACTGCACCGCGACGGAGAACACCGGCAGCGCCTGCCCGGTCGGCCCGCCGTGGATCATCACGAGCAGCGGTGGCAGGTCGCCGTCCGGGCCGCGGTGGGTGGCCGAGGCAGGCGGGTAGAGCAGGGCGTGCGCGGACCGGCCGTCGGCGGCCCCCGCGGAGGGGAAGGTGACGGCCTCGGGCACCGACAGGCCATCGAGGTCGAGGTCGAGGTCGCGGGGCGCCCGCAGGGTCGTGACCGCGACACGATGCCCGTCGAGCAGCTCGACGCGGTACACGGCGGGCTCGGCGACCGGGCTGCCGGCCACGACCGCCACGGCGTCCGGGCCCGCCGCCCGTACCGCCGAGACCGCGGTGAACGGCAGGTCGAGATCCACGATCGTCCCGTCGACGGCGCGGAGGGCGAGCCCGTCGAACCCGCGGCTGCGACGGGCGAAGACCACCCGCCCGTCGTCGAGCACGGCGTAGCGCGACGAGCCGAACGTCCAGGCGGGGACCCCGATCTCGACGTCGAGGCGCACCACCTCCTCGACGTCGGCGCCCGGGAGCCATCGGTAGAGGTTCCACCACCCGGAACGGTCGGACAGGAACCACAGCGAACCGTCCGGGCGCCACGTCGGCTCGGACACCGACTCCCCGGCACCACCGGCCACCACCGTCTCCTCGCCGGTCGGGAGATCGGCGACGGTGAGCACGGTGGCGTCCCACGGCATGTCCGGGTGGTTCCACTGCAACCAGGCCAGTTCCTGCCCGGACGGGCTCACCCGCGGCGCGGCGACGAAGTCCGGCCCGCTGACCAGCACCTCCGGCACTGACGGGCGGTGCGCATCGAGCCGGACGATCTCGTTGCGCACCCCGTCGGAGCCGTGCCGCTCGCGCACGCAGACGATGCCGGTGCCACCCGGGCTGACCTCGCCGTCGGCGTACCGGTCCGCGCGGGGGCTCGCCGGCTCCGGGGTCAGGGCGGTGCGGCCGCCGTCCGGGCCGAGGCGGTGGAGCCGCTGATCGGCCCACTCGACGAACCACGTGACGCCGTCGCGCACCCACCACGCGCCGCCGCCGTACTCGTGCACCCCGGTGCGGGCGTTGCTCCCGTCGGGAAGCAGGTCGGTGACCGCGCCGCCCACCCGGCGGACGAGCTGCGTGCGGCCCTCCTCGGCGGGACGGCCCTCCGACCAGACGACCGCGTCGCTGTCGACGGCGACCTTGGACAATCGGACGGCGGCCGCGCCGACCAGCGCCGACGTGATCGGGGTGGGCCAGGATCCGTAGGGCAGCTCCGCGCGCGTCACGTGGCGCCACGGTAGTCGTGACGGCGCCGAACGCAGGTTTCCGCCACGGCTGTCATCCGCACCGGAACATCGGCCGCGCCGATGCTCCGGCCCGCAGGCAAGCCTTCGCCGCGCTACCCGGCGGGCCCGCCCAGCGTCCGGTACGCCGGGCGGAGCAGTTCGACCAGATCGTGGCCCCGGACCGTCACGCCGGGGTCCGGCACCTGGTCCAGCAACGCGTCGGACTCGGTCACCGCGGGCGGCGGGGCGGCGGGCAGCGGAGCCGCGCGGAAGAACGAGTCGAGGCAGTCGGCGAGCGGCGTCGCGCCCGCGGCCGGACCGTGCCGGTCAGCGGCCGTCGCGACGCCGCCGCGGCGGGCGCGCAGGTTGTCCAGCAGGTCCTCGCGGGACCGGCCGCGCAACGCGAGGATCGCGAACGGGTCGGCGTCGAAGGACTCCGCGAGCAGGAACAAGGTCGCGGCCAGGTGCTTGCACGGGACCTCGTGGTCCGGGCAGGTGCAGTCCATCGCCAGTTCGTGGATGCCGGCCGGGAACAGCGCCAGCCCGACGGCCGCGAAGACGTCCTCGATGTCGGTGGGCATCTCCCCGGTGAGTAGCTTCGCCGTATACCAGGCGTTGTCGGCCAGCGCCAGCTCGACGGCGGCCCACCCGGCCTTTCCGAACGTGGTGACCCCGACCCGGACCCGGTACGGCCTGGGCCGGCTGCCCTGCACGAGTGCGGTGGCCGACCCGGCGTCGACGGCGAGGTCGAGCACCTGCCCGGCGCGCGCGTAGCTGCGGCCCCGCGCGAGCCGCCCGCCGACCCCGGCCTCCGCCAGCCCCCGGATGAACCGGGCCGACCACCAGCTCTGCGCGATCTCACCGCGCTTGCTGCGCGCGCGGATCCCGCCCTCGACCCGGCGCGGCCGCGACTGCGGGTACCAGCTTCCCGGCGGCGTCCTACTCGGTGTCACTGACGGCCTCCGCGCCGAGGGTGAACAGGTCGCGCAGCTCCGCGGTGGACAGCTCGGTCAGCCAGCCCTCGCCGTCGCTGATCACCATCTCGGCCAGAGCCTTCTTCCGCTCGATCATCGCGTCGATGCGCTCCTCCAGGGTGCCGGCCGCGCAGAACTTGCGAACCTGCACGGTGCGGCGCTGGCCGATCCGGAACGCCCGGTCGGTGGCCTGGTTCTCCACGGCCGGGTTCCACCAGCGGTCCAGGTGCACGACGTGGTTGGCCGCGGTGAGGTTCAGCCCGGTGCCGCCCGCCTTCAGGGAGAGCAGGAAGACCGACGGGCCGGCCGGGTCCTGGAACCGGGCCACCATCTCGTCGCGCCGCGTCCGTGGGGTGCCGCCGTGCAGGAACAGCACCTCGGTGTCGAAGCGCGCGGACAGGTGCGGCAGGAGCATCTCGCCGAACTCGGTGAACTGGGTGAAGCAGAGCACCTTGTCGCCCTCGGCGAGGACCTCGGTGAGGATCTCCTCGAGCCGGACGACCTTCCCCGAGCGGCGGCCGACCGGGGAGCGGTCGTGCAGCAACTGCGCGGGGTGGTTGCACACCTGCTTGAGCTTGGCCATCGCGGCCAGCACGTTCCCGCGGCGCTTGATGCCGTCGGAGCCCTCGATCTTCTCCATCATGTCGTCGACGACGGTGCGGTAGAGCGAGGCCTGCTCCGGGGTCAGCCGGTAGTCCTGCCGGATCTCGATCTTCTCGGGCAGGTCGTCGATGACGGTCGGGTCGGTCTTCACTCGGCGCAGCAGGTACGGCCGGGTGATGCGGCGCAGCAGGTCGGCGGCGTCGGAGTTGCCGTGGCGCTCGACCGGGATCGCGAAGCGGGTGCGGAACGTCTCCGGGGTACCGAAGATGCCCGGGTTGAGCACGTCCATCACCGACCACAGCTCGGCGAGCCGGTTCTCCACCGGGGTGCCGGTGAGCGCGATCCGGTGCTCGGCAGGGATGCGCCGGACGGCCTTGGCGGCGCTGGAGAGGCTGTTCTTGATCGCCTGGGCCTCGTCGAGCACCAACCGGCGCCAGGAGAGGCCGGCCAGCTCGTCGACGTCGCGGGTGGCGGTGGCGTACGTGCTCACGACGAGGTCGGACGTCGCGAGCAGCTCGCGCAGCTCGTCGCCGTGGCAGCGGGTGGGGCCGTGGTGGGCGTACACGCGCAGGCCCGGGGCGAACCGGGCGGCCTCGCGCTGCCAGTTGCCGACCAGCGACATCGGGCAGAGCAGCAGCGTCGGCGAGGCCGGGGCGGCGTCGCGCTCGGCCGCCTCCAGCGCGAGCAGCTGGACCGTCTTGCCCAGGCCCATGTCGTCGGCGAGGCACGCGCCCAGGCCGAGCCCCGCCAGGAACGCCAGCCACGACAGGCCCCGCCGCTGGTAGGGGCGCAGCGTCGCGACGAACGTCGCGGGCGGGTCGAGCGGGCGCAGGGTGCGTTCCGCGGCGCCGGTGAGCAGGTCGCCGAGCCAGCCGTCGGCGTGGACGGCGTCCAGCGGCAGCGGGAGGTCGGTGTCGTCGGGGTGGCGGTGGGCGAGCGCGAGCACCTCGGCAGCGGTGGTCGGGCCGCTCGGAGCCTTCTCCAGGAACTCCAGGCCCCGCCGCAACCGCTCCGGGTCGACCGCGACCCACTGCCCGCGCAGCCGCACCAGCGGCGCCTTTGCCGCCACCAGCTCGGCGATCTCGGCCTCGGTCAGAGTGTCCCCGCCGACCGCGAGTGACCAGCTGAAGTCGGCGAGCGCGTGGCGGCTCATCCCGCCCGCGACGACGGCAGACTCGGTCGGGGTGCTCGCCGACGCGACCAGGCCGAGCCGGCGGGTCCGGTCCCACCACGACGGCAGCTCCACCCCGAACCCGGCCGCGTCGAGCAGCCCGGCGGCGTGGGCGAGGAACCGGTGGGCGCCCTCGACATCCAGCTCGACGGACGCGGGCCGGGCCTGGCGCAGCGCGGCGGCCAGCTCCGGGTAGACGACGCTGGCCCGACCCAGCTCGGCGAGCAGCACCTCCTGGGGGCGGTCGATCCAGCGCTGCAGCCCCTCGGGGGCGCCCCAGACGTGGTCGGCGGGGACCTGCAGGCTCGGGTCGGCGGCGGACCGGAGCCAGAACTCGACCCGCCAGACCGTGTCGGGCAGGGCCGGGTCGGGATCCGCGGGGTCGTCGAGCGGAGCGGACTCGGCGAGCCGAAACACCGCCCGTGCCGGACCGACCGAGCCCGTGCCGACCTCGTCCCAACCGGCGAGGGCGGCGGCCAGGTCCGCGACGGCGTCGTCGTCGAGTTCGACGTCCGCCGGGAAGCGGCCGTCCGCCGCCGTGAGCGCCGCCAACCACACCTCCGCCGCGGGCGGACGGCGTGGACGGCGACCCCGGCGGCGGGGCAGCAGGTCGACGGGCTCAACGGACCGCGCCAGGGCGTCCCGGACGCGGGCGTCGACCAGCGCGGCGAGCGCGTCGGCGACCAGGACGTGCGGGTCCTGGCCAGCGGTTCCCGCACGCCCGTCCTGCTCGGCCCGGGCGACCGGTGGCATCGCGGCGACGATCGAGGCGAGCGTGACGGCGTCCGGCCCCGCCACCACCGGCCGCCACCGGGCGGCGGGCGCCCCGGACTCACGGACCAGGCACGGCAGGACCCGGCCGCGCGCGACCAGGTCGGCCGCGAACCCGGCCAGCTCGCGGAGGTGGTCGACCGACGCCCCGTAGCGCGCGTGCGGAGCCGGATCGTCGAGCTCCCCCGGGTCGACGACGATCGCGGGCACCGCCCACGGCAGCAGCGCCGGTGCGCGGCGCGCCGGCGGCCGCGGCGTCGCCCGTACCAGCTCGGCGGAGTCCAGGGGGGCGCTGAGCAGCGACGGCAGCAGGATCGTGGCCATCGCCGGCTTGCCGGGGTGGATCTCGGTGAGCGCCTCGGCCGGGACGGCGAACGGGTGCGGCCGGGCCCGCCGGGCGGCCTGGCTGGGGCTCTTGACCGGACGGTCGCCGTCCTCGGCCCAGAGCAGCAGGCCCCGTCCGGGGGACCACATCCCGTGCACGGCGAGCATGAGCGCCGCCTCCTTCCGCCGGGGCCGAGCAGCGCCAGGCTAGCGGCGGGTCACGGCACGCCGGCGGTCACCTCGCCGCCGCCCGAATGGCAGCAAAGCCACTTTCACGCCATCTGGTGGCGTGAAAGTGGCTTTGCTGCCATTGACGCTGGCCTTTGACGTCACGACCCGCTGCGGCGGCCGATCTTGCCCAGCCACAC
Organism: Pseudonocardia sp.; assembly: GCA_052387455.1. Taxonomy (GTDB): domain Bacteria; phylum Actinomycetota; class Actinomycetes; order Mycobacteriales; family Pseudonocardiaceae; genus Pseudonocardia. The sequence continues at coordinate 1,786 of JBQTJE010000236.1, read as the reverse complement.
GAGCGGGCTGTACTTGCGGCTCACCACGCGCTCCTTGAGCGGGATGAGCGCGTTGTCGGTGATCTTGATGTGTTCCGGGCACACGTCGGTGCAGCACTTGGTGATGTTGCAGTAACCGAGGCCGTGCTCGTCCTGGGCCGCCTCCTGCCGGTCGGCGACGTCGAGGGGGTGCATGTCCAGCTCGGCGATCCGCATGAGGTAGCGCGGGCCGGCGAAGTTGGTCTTGTTCTCCTCGTGGTCGCGCACCACGTGGCACACGTTCTGGCACAGGTAACACTCGATGCACTTGCGGAACTCCTGGCTCCGCTCGACGTCGATCTGCGCCATCCGGTACTCCCCCGGCGCCAGCTCGGGCGGCGGGGCGAAGGCCGGGATCTCGCGGGCCTTGGTGTAGTTGAACTCGACGTCGGTGACCAGGTCGCGGATCACCGGGAACGTCCGCAGCGGGGTGACCGTGATGACCTCGTCAGGCTCGAACGTGGACATCCGCGTCATGCACGACAGCCGCGGCCGGCCGTTGATCTCCATGCTGCACGACCCGCACTTGCCGGCCTTGCAGTTCCAGCGCACGGCCATGTCCGGCGCGTCGGTCTGCTGGAGCCGGTGGATGATGTCGAGGACGACCTCGCCCTCGTTCACCTCGGCCTTGTAGTCCACCAGCTCCCCGGACTCGGAGTCCCCGCGCCAGACGCGGAACTGTTGCGTGTGGCTCATGCCTGCTCTCCCTGGTCGGCGGTGGCGTCGGCGGTGGCGTCGGCACGGTGGCCGCCGAGCTCCTCGCCCGTGTAGTACTTCTTCAGCTCGTCCATCTCGAACAGGTCGAACAACTCGGGTCGCATCGGGAGCTGCTCCCGGCGCACCAGCTCCACCGAGTCGACGCTGTCCTCGCCCCCTGACATCGACAGCACCAGCAGCACGTGACGCCAGTCGGAGTCCATCACCGGGAAGTCGTCGCGGGTGTGCCCGCCCCGGCTCTCCTGGCGCTCCAGCGCCGCCCTGGCCACGCAGAGCGAGACGAGCAGCATGTTGCGCAGGTCCAGCGCGAGGTGCCAGCTCGGGTTGAACGCCCGGCCGCCGGACACGCTGACGGTGCGGGTGCGGGTGGCGATGTCCTCCAGCGCCTTGAGCGCCTGCTCCATCTCGTCGGCCTTGCGGATGATCCCGACGAGGTCGTTCATCGTCCTCTGCAGCTCCACGTGCACGACGAACGGGTTCTCCCCGCCCTGCGCGGCGGTGGAGAACGGCAGCAGCGCACGATCCTGCGCCGCTGTGACGTCCGCATCGGACACCTGCGGCCGGACGCCGAGACCGTCGAGGTACTCGGCCGCGCCGGTCCCGGCGCGGCGGCCGAAGACCAGCAGGTCCGACAGCGAGTTGCCACCGAGCCGATTGGAGCCGTGCATGCCGCCGGAACACTCGCCCGCGGCGAACAGGCCCGGCACCGTCGACATCGCGGTGTCGGGATCGACCTCCACCCCGCCCATCACGTAGTGGCAGGTGGGCCCGACCTCCATCTGCTCCTTCGTGATGTCGACGTCGGCGAGTTCGAGGAACTGGTGGTGCATCGACGGCAGTCGTCGCATGATCTCGTCGGCGGGCAGCCGGGACGCGATGTCGAGGTAGACGCCGCCGTGTTCGGTGCCGCGTCCGCCCTTGACCTCGGAGTTGATGGCGCGGGCCACCTCGTCGCGAGGCAGCAGGTCCGGGGTGCGCCGCGCCGAGTCGTTGTCCTTGAGCCACTGGTCGGCCTCTTGCGCGGTCTCGGCGTACTGGCCTTTGAACACCG
>JBQTJE010000235.1:0-3485 GCA_052387455.1 Pseudonocardia sp. | reverse complement strand
GTGTCGGTGTCCGGTCGGTCACCGAACTCGGCGAGCCGGGTGGCGAGCAGGGCCAGGGTGCGCGGGATGGCGTCGAGCAGCCCGAGGGTGGACTGCAGCCGCATGATGCTGCGGTAGATCGACTCGTTGTAAGGGTCGAACGCGCGCGCGGTCTCGAGCAGGTCCAGGGTCTGTTGCGGGTCGGTGTCGCGGAGCTCGCGGGCCAGCGCGACGACCGCGTCGAGCGCGGTACGGCGCACCGATTCCCGCACCGGTTCGATCCAGGCCGCTGCCATACCGTCGGCCAGGGTGCCGCCGTAGGCGTCCACGACGCGCCGGTGGGCGTCGTGGCGCTGCCCGGAGGTGCTCGCCGCACGGCGCGCGGTGACGGCGGCGTCGAAGTCCCAGAAGTCGACCTCGACCACGGTCGGATCGAGACGGACCCGGCCGTCACCGACGACGACGATGTCGAGGACAGCGCCCTGGGTGGCGTCGTCCACAGCCCGTCGTAGCCGCGTCAGGGCACTGTTCATCGAGCTGGTGGTCCGCCCGGGCGGACTCTCGGGCCACAGGCTGTCGGCCAGTTCCTCACGACGGGCACCCTCGGGGTGCAGAGCCAGGAACGTCAGCAGCTCACGGGTGCGGGGTTGCAGCGCGCCGGTGATCTCGCGCTCCCCGCCCGCGGCGTCCGGGTCCGACCGCCAATGCACCTGCGGGCGTCCGAGCACGGTGATCCGCACGAGTGTGCGGTCGCCCCGCTCCGAGCCATTCCCGGCGGCGCCGTCGCCGATGGCGCGCCCCGTCGGGGCCGGCCCCTCGGGTGCCGCAATGGGAACGGTTGGGGATGACGTGCTGCCCTCCGATTGCGGCCGTGGTGACAGGTCGGTGACCGGTCGAGTCGGCAGATCCGGTGGGGTATCTGCAGGGTCGCCGCTCCCGGAACCGTCGCCCCTCTCGGAGCCGTATCCACTCTCGGGGCTGTCATCGCTCTCCAGTTCGTCGTGAGGGTCGAGTTCGTCTGCGCTCTCGCGGCCGCCGTCACCAGGGGTGTCGTTCTCCTGGTCCGCGGGCGCTGGAACGAAAGGGTCGGGGTCGCAGGGGTCGGGTTGCGCGCGATGCAGGAGGGTCAGCAGCTGCGAGGTCTCGGTCTCGCCGAGGTGGAACAGGCGGGCCCCGCGCAGCGCCTCGCCCGCGCCGGGGCTGGTCGCGGAGACGGTGCCGTCCTCGTCGACGTAGGCGGTCACACCGGGCCGCCACTGGCCCAGCAGGATGCCCACGACCCCGACGCTCGACCCGTTGTCGAGGATCGACTGCAGCCGCGCCCGGTGGAGCTGCTCGGGCCGGGCGACGAGCACCACGACCGGGCTGGCGGGGTCACGTTGGTCGGTGCGGGCGACGATCACCGCCTCCAGCTCGTCCAGCGCGTCGTCGAGGGTCTCGGCCGTTCGCAGCGCGGCGGGCGGGTCCGCGGCGGCACCGGCCGGACCGAGCAGCGCCGCCAGGTCCCCGACCGGCACCACCACACACCCGGCGCCGCCCCGGTCACGCAGCGCTGCCAAGGTATCGATCAGCAGCGCCCGAGCCGACGCCGCGGCGCCGGGACCGACCAGCCCGAGCCCACGGGTCCCGGCAAGGTCCAAGGCGAGCCCACGACCGCCGCGGGTTCCTACCACCGGTGCGCCGGCCCTGGCCCCGGCGCTGCGCGGAGCGTCGCCCGACCAGGCCGGTCCCGACTCGTCGGCTCCGAGGTCGTCGCGGTCGTCGAGGTCGGAGCCGGGCGCGCCGTCACTCATCTCGTTGTCGCAGGCCCCGGGATCGTCGGGATCACCGGTATCGGCGGGGCCCCATTCGGTGCAGCGGGCCGGGGAGTCGTATGCGGCCGCGTGGGGTCGGTTCCGCTCGTCGTCGCGGTCGGGGTCCTGGCCGTTTCGCAGGTGGGCCAGGCGCAGTTGGTAGATGACGGGCGCGACCGGGAGGTCGTCTCGGCGCCCGCTGCCGGGGCGGTACCGGCGCCGGTGTCGCCGCCGGGCGGCCAGCAGCGCCGCGCTGATCGCCGATGCCAACCCGATGCCTACATACATCTCCGTCCCCCAGCTGAGGCCGGGATCCGCGGGCGCCGCCACCTCAGGGACGCGATCGGGGAGGAGGTGGTCGGGCGGCGCGACATCGTCCGGGAGGGCGGTGCTGTCGGGCAGCTCGGGGACCGCCTGGCCGGGTTGCTGCGGGTTGGAGGTGCCGGGCCGCTCAGGGACGGGCGTGACCAGCGAGGGCGGCTCGTCGTCGCGTCCGGTGCCTGGTCCGAGGTCGGGAAGTCGAAGTTCCTCGCCTGGGAAGATCAGGCTGGGGCGGACGAGGGTGCCGCCGTCGGGTTGGGGTTTGCCGTGGTTGAGCTCGAAGATCTCGGGCCAGCGCGCGCCGTCGCCGAGGGTGCGGTCGGCGATCCGCCACAGCGAGTCGTGGATCCCGGTCCGCGGGTCGGGCGCGCGGACCACCACCGAGTCCGGCACCGCCGACTCCCCCGGCCCCGGATCCTCCTGCCCAGGAACCTGTTGCCCGCGGTCATGCTGGCCGGGATCGTGGGCCTGCCCGACGAGGAAACCGACCGGACGCAGACCGGCCTGGGCCGGGTCGCCGATGATCGGGAACGGTGGCGGGGTGTGCCAGGTCGGGGCTGAGGTGGCGGTGTTGGTGGCGCCGCGGTGCTCTCCCGGCGGTGTGCCGGTGGGCAGGTGCGCGGCGGCGCGGTTACCGAGGATGGACATGGCGATGGCGCCAACCAGCAGCGCGGCGACGGCATGGGTGGGTGACCGGGAGGTCCGGACCGCCAGTACGCCCGGCATGCGCATGCCGCGGACGGCGTCACGGGCGCAGCGGGCGACGTCGACCGAGAAGGCCGTCCACACGATCCAGCACACGCAGGCCAGCACGTTGAGCAGCAGGGTCGAGTGCATCGGGCCCAGCAGCACGACCTGGACCTCGGGCAGGGTCGGGATCCGGGTCGGCAGCGGCCAGCCGATGTAGTGCCACAACGCCCACGGCACGCCGCCGACGAGCACGGCCAACGCCGCGGCGGCCACCAGCGCGCGCACCGCCCGGCCCAGAACCCGCGGCGCCCCGGCGCCTCCCCGGGAAGTCGCGGCCCGCCGGGACGGGCGCTGGGGCGGCTGCGGTGACCCGGTGGCACCGCGCCGGCGGGGGCTGCTCGCGGGGAAGGACACGGCCGTCTCGTTTCTGCCAAGAGTGCGTGGTGATCAGCGTCGGGGGCTCGGCGTTCAAGGTTTGCGCGTTCAGGGCTCGGCGGTCAGGACGCCGCGTTGCGGCTGGGCTCGCCCGGTGCCGTGGACGGTCAGGGTGGTGATGCCCGCCAGGCCCAGGAGCCGGGTGGGGTGTGTCGCGGTGACGCTGACCGACACCGCGTCCCCCGTCACGGTCACGGTGCCCGACGCTCCGGCCGCGGCGAGGTAATCCTGGGCGGCGGTGACCGCGCGGCCGGGGTCGAGCACGAC
>JBQTJE010000234.1:0-12767 GCA_052387455.1 Pseudonocardia sp. | reverse complement strand
TCGGCCAGTCCCGCACCCTCGCCGCCGCCGAGCGCGAAGCCCGCGAACTCGTCGCGGTGTGGCTCGACGTCGCAGCCGACACGGTCGTTGTGGCGATGGACTACAGCGCCATCGACCCGGAGGCGTCCCGGCTGATCGCGCAGGCCCGCGCCAGCCAGGCCGCCGCCGACGCGATGATCCGCGACGCGGCCATCGCCCGACGGCAGGCCGCCCGCCGGCTCGTGCACGACGAGAAGCTGTCGCTGCGCGACGCGGCCGCCGTGCTCGGCGTGACCTTCGCCCGGGTACAGCAGCTCGTCACGGACTGACCGCGTCCCCCGGTGTCGCGTTGTCGCCACACACCGCGCCACCGGGCGGGGGAGTCCAAGTCCAGGTGGCGCCGTGCAACACCACTGCGCAGATCAGCGACAGTGGGGCATGAGACCACTGCCCGCCGCCGTTGCGGTGCTCGTCCTCACCCTCACCGGATGCGCCGGCACCGCAACCCCGTGGCCGAGCCGTTCAACGTGCCCACCGCCACCCCAGCCCCCGCGGCGGGCCAGTCCGCCGCCGAGGTGGAGCTGTACGGGCCGATCGTGGAACTCCCCGACGGCCTCTACCTGAAGCAGCTGGGGAAGGTCGCCGAGTTCGGGCCGGTCGGGTCGACGCGGCGCGACGACTGGACCATGCGGGTCGTGCTCGACCGCATCGAGGTCGACCCCCGCTGCAACCCCTACACGCAGGGGGATCGGCCGCATCGGCTCGTGCTGCACCTGCGGGTGGAGACCAGCGAGCGGTACGACACTTCGGCAGGGGACGACAGGCCCGCCTACTACCGCTGGTCCACGATCGGCGCGGACGGGGTGACCGAACCCACGCCAAACGGGCAGTCGACGTGCCGCGACGATGACGCGTTGCCGTTCGACCTGCGGGCGTCGGCGAAGTATCGCGGTGAAGTCACGGTGGATGTGTCGAACGCGGCCGGGCGGCTCGTGTTGGACGTGTTCGCATGGGACTACCCCACGGGCTAGGCGGCCTGAGGCGCGATGGGCGTCAGGTGCCGGCGACGCCGCGGTAGCTGCGGTAGGTGCCGGCCGGGGTGGTCACGGTCACCGCCGCCAGCAGGGCGTGCGCGACGGCGCGGCTCACGACGTGCGCCGCCGCGGCCTGCAGCGCCGCGAGCGGGCCCAGATCCGGCGTCGCGCGGGCGCCGGTGGCCAGCGCGAAGATCGTGTCGCCGTCCATCACCGTGTGCACCGGGTCGAGCGCCCGGGCGAGGCCGTCGTGGCCCGTCGCGGCCAGCCGGGCGCAGCCGGCCTTGTCGAGCGTGACGTCGGTGGCGAGCACGGCCAGCGTGGTGTTCGTGCCGGGGGTGGGCCGCGCCGCCTCGGCCGCCGCCCGCAGCGCCGCCGCGTCCGGGCGCAGCGGCGCGAACTCGCCGTCGAGGCCGAAACGGGCGCCGTACGGGTCACCGGTGAGCGGGTCGACGGCCGAGCCGGCCGCGTTGAGCACCACCAGCGCGGCCACGGTGGCGCCGTCCCCGAGCACCGCGCTCGCCGTCCCGATCCCGCCCTTGAGCCCGCCCGCCAGCGCCCCGGTGCCGGCGCCGCACACCCCCCGCGGCACCGGGCCGGACACCGCGGCGGCGCAGGCCGCGGCACCGGTCGCGGCGGTCGGGCGGAGGCCGAAGTCTCCGCCGCGGCCGAGGTCGAACACCACCGCGGCCGGCACGATCGGGACCACCCCGCCCGGCACCGCGAAGCCCTCGCCCGCGGCCTCCAGCCACCCCGTCACCCCGTCCGCGGCGGCGAGCCCGAACGCGCTGCCCCCGCTGAGCAGAACGGCGTGCACCCGCTCGACGGTGTTGCGGGGATCGAGCAGGTCGGTCTCCCGGGTGCCCGGCGCGGCGCCGCGCACATCCACCCCGCCGACCGCGCCGCCGGGCGGGGCGAGCACCACCGTCGTGCCGCTGAGCCCGCCCGGGACCTCCGCGTGCCCGACCCGCAGGCCGTCGACGTCGGTGAGGCAGTTGTGCCGTCCGCAGCGCATCGGCCCTCCAGCCGGGACACGGAATATCGATACGCCGATCGGCGCCCGGCCCCTAGCCTGCATACGCCTGTACCGGAACCTGCGAAGAGGGGTGGTCGACGTGGCGCCAGGTTACGACCGAGAGGTTCAGCTCGAAGGAGACGCCCTCGACCGGGCGCGCCGCGCCGAGCAGGACCTCACCGCGGGGCTCGCCGCGCTCACCGAGGTGGTCCTCGGCGCGCTGCAGGGCCCCGGCGCCGACGCCCCCGGCGTCGGGGGCACGAAGCTGAGCTTCGGGGCGGGCCCGACCGACGTGCCCATCCTGATCGTCCACGGGCCCGAGTACTGCTACGTCTACGACAGCACCGCCGGTGTCTGCCGGCCGTGCACCGCCGCGGAGGAGCACGGGTAGGCACCGTCGCACCGTCGCCCGTGGCAGCAAAGCCACTTTCACGCCGGCTGATGGCGTGAAAGTGGCCTTGCTGCCATGGGTGGCCGAACTGCAACCCACCCGGGCGGGCGTCAGGAGCGGCGGCGCCGGCGCAGCACGACCACCAGCACGAGCAGCAGCACCCCGCCGAGGACGGGCGCGAGCCGCTTGAGCACCGGTGCGCCCGCGGTGTCGAGCAGGTCGATCGCGTCGATCTCGCTGCGCATCGACCCGGTGGCGGCCGGTGCGGGCGCGGTGACCCCCGACGACGCCGGGGTGGACGACAGGGCCGGGCCGGTGGCGGTCTTCGTGGCGGTGGCAGCCGTGCCCGACCCGTTCGAGCTGCCACCCGCCTCCGCGCTGGCGGCTCCGGCGGCCGAGGCACCTGACGACGACGGCGCCGACGTGCGCTCGGGCGCCAGCTTGCTCGCCACGCACGTGGCGAACTGCCCGATGATCTTGTCGGCGACATCGGACATCACGCCGCGGCCGAACTGCGCCGGCCGGCCGGTGATCGTCATGTCGGTGACCATGGTGACCGCGGTCTTGTCGGGACCGTCGGCCTTCATCGTGCCGGTGACGGTGGCACTGGCGGTGCCGTTGCCCCGCGAGTCGCGCCCGCTGGCCTCGATGACGACCTTGTGCGCCGCGTCGTCACGCGAGACGTAGGTGCCCTTGCCCTTGTAGGTCAGCGAGATCGGGCCCAGCTTCACCTTGACGGTGCCGGTGAACGAGTCGCCTTCGTAGGTCTCCAGCGTGGCGCCCGGGAAGCATGGCGCGACGGTCTGCGGGGTGTTGAGCGCCTCCCACGCCTTCTCGATCGGCGCGGCGATCGTGAACGTGTTCTCCAGCTGCATGCGTATCCGTCTCCTCGGTAAAAGCGTGAACGCCTGCCCCGGGGTACCCGGAGCAGGCGTTCACGATGTGGAACGACCGATCGTCAGCCCGCGGCGGCCAGCACCGCGCGCCCGGTGAGCACCCTGGCCAGATGCTCACGGTAGTCCGCGGCCGCATCGGCGTCACTCGGAGCGGCGGTGCCGTCGGTGACCCGCTCGGCCGCCGCGCGCACCGCGTCGGCCGAGGCCGGCTGGCCGACCAGCGCCTGCTCGACGCCGGTGGCCCGGATCGGGGTGGTGCCCATGTTGGTGAGCCCGACACGGGCCTCCGCGATGGTGCCGCCCTCGGTCCGGATCGCCGCCGCGATGGCGACCATCGACCACGCCTGCGCGGTCCGGTTGAACTTCTCGTAGTGCGAGCCCCAGCCGGTGTAGCGCGGGAACCGGATCTCGGTGAGGATCTCGCCCTCGCCGATCGCAGTGGTGAAGTAGTCGACGAAGAACTCCGCCGCCCCCACCGTCCGCGACCCGCCGGACCCGGCGATCACCATCTCCGCGTCCAGCGCCAGCGCCACCGCGCCCAGGTCGCCCGCGGGGTCGGCGTGGGCCAGCGACCCGCCGAGGGTGCCGCGGTGGCGCACCTGGTTGTCGGCCACCGTCTCCGTGGCCTGGGCCAGCAGCGAGACGTGCTCCTTGACCAGGTCGTCGCGGATGATGTCGTGGTACGACGTCATCGCCCCGATCGCGATGCGGTCGCCGTCGGACCGGATGCCCCGCAGCGCCGCGATGCCGCCGAGGTCGATCAGCAGCGACGGTGCCGCGAGGCGCAGCCGCAGCACCGGGATCAGGCTCTGCCCGCCCGCCAGGATCTTGGCGTCGTCGCCACCCGAGCGCAGCGCCTCCACTGCTTCTTCGATCGACGACGGCTTGACGTAGTCGAACTTGGACGGGATCACTGGACCTCTCCCTGCGGGTTGTTCGGGTCGATCGAGCCCAGGCCGGCACCCGGCGAGTGGGTGGCGACCGGGGTCTCCTGGGTGGAGCGGCCCTGGCCGTCCTGGATCGCGCGCCACACCCGCTGCGGGGTGCAGGGCATCTCGACCTTGTCGACGCCGAGGTGGCGGATCGCGTCGACGATGCCGTTGACGATGGCCGGGGTCGAGGCGATCGTGCCGGCCTCGCCGACACCCTTGACACCCAGCGGGTTCGACGTCGCCGGGGTCTCGGTGCGGGCGGTGGTGAAGCTGGGCAGGTCGGACGCGGACGGGATCGTGTAGTCCACGAACGTGCCGTTGACGAGCGTGCCCTGCTCGTCGTAGTTGGCCTCCTCGAACAGGGCCTGCGCGATGCCCTGGGCGAGACCGCCGTGCACCTGGCCGTCGACGATGAGCGGGTTGACCACGTTGCCGATGTCGTCCACGCAGACGTACTTGCGCAGGTTGACCCGGCCGGTGTCGGTGTCGACCTCCATCGCGGCGAGGTGCGTGCCGTGCGGGAAGGAGAAGTTCTCCGGGTCGAACGTGTAGTCCGAGTCCAGCGACGGCTCCACGCCCTCGGGGAAGTTGTGCGACAGGAAGGTGGCGAACACGACCTCGGGCATCGTGATGCCCTTGTCCGTGCCGCGCACCGAGAACCGGCCACCGGCGAAGTCGATGTCGCCCTCGGCCGCCTCGAGCAGGTGCGCCGCGACCTTCTTGGCCTTCGCGACGACCTTCTCCGCGCACTTCACGACCGCGGTGCCGCCGACGGGCAGCGAACGCGAGCCGTAGGTGTCCATGCCCTTCGGGGACACCTGGGTGTCGCCGTGCAGCACCTCGATGTCCTCGAACGGGATGCCGAGCTGGTCGGACGCGATCTGGCTCCACGCCGTCTCGTGACCCTGACCGTGCGCCGACGAGCCGGTGACGACCTCGACCTTGCCGGTGGGCAGCATCCGGATCGACGCGTGCTCCCAGCCGCCCGCGCCGGCGCCCAGGGCGCCCAGCAGCCGCGACGGGGCCAGGCCGCACATCTCGGTGAACACCGAGATGCCGATGCCCAGCTGCACCGGGTCGCCCGAGCGCCGCCGCTCCTCCTGCTCGCGCCGCAGCCCGGCGTAGTCGAACAGCTCCATCGCCTTCTCGGTGGCGGCCTCGTAGTTGCCCGAGTCGTAGGTCAGGCCGCCGGCGTTGGTGAACGGGAACTCGGTGTTCTTGATCCAGTTCTGCTCGCGCAGCTCCAGCGGGTCGCGGCCCAGGACGGCCGCGAGCTCGTCCATGATCCGCTCGACGGCGAAGGTGACCTCGGGACGCCCGGCGCCGCGGTAGGCGTCGGTCGGGGTCTTGTTGGTGAACACGTCGGTGCACACGAACATGTACGACGGGACCTTGTAGATGGCCGGGCCGATAAAGGCGCCGAACACCGGCACGGCCGGGGTGAACAGGCCGAAGTAGGCGCCCATGTCCGCGGTGATGTCGAACTTCAGCGCGGTGAGCGTGCCGTCCTTCTTCGCCGCGACGGTCACCTCCTGGATCTGGTCGCGGCCGTGGTGGGCCGACACCAGCGACTCCGAGCGCGTCTCGGTCCACTTCACCGGCTTGCCCAGGCGGCGCGCGGCGAGGATCGAGATGATCTCCTCCGGGCAGACCTGGAGCTTGCCGCCGAAGCCGCCGCCCACGTCCGGGGCGATGACGCGGATCTTGTGCTCCGGCAGGCCCAGCACGACGCCGAGCATCACGCGCAGCACGTGCGGGATCTGCGTGGACGACCAGATGGTGAGCTGCTCGCTGGTGGGGTCGACGACGACCGAGCGCGGCTCCATGAACGCCGGGATCAGCCGCTGCTGGCGCCACTTGCGCTTGACGACGACCGAGTCGGCGTCGGCCTCGGCGGTGGCGATGGCCTCGTCGGCCGTGGCTCCGGAGGTGGCGCCCGCGCCGACGGAGTCGAACGGGAAGGTGACCCACTTGTTGGAGCCGAAGTCGGCGTGGATGGCCGCCGCGCCGTCGGCGATCGCGGCCTCCATGTCGAGCACCGGGTCGATCGGGTCGTAGTCGACCTCGACGGCCTCGGTGGCGTCGTGCGCGGAGGCGGCGTCGCGGGCCACGACGACGGCGACGATCTCGCCGGCGAAGTTGACCTTGTCGACGGCGATCGACACGTGCCGCGGCGGCGCGGCGTCACCGTTGATCGGCCACGCGCAGGGCAGGCCGGACTGCTCGCCGTCGAGGTCGGCGCCGGTCCAGACCGCGACGACATTGGGAAGCTGCTTGGCCGCGGAGACGTCGATGCTCGTGATGCGGCCATGCGCGACGGGGCTGCGCACCATCGCGATGTGCAGCATCCCGTTGAGCGTCATGTTGTCGACCCAGCGGGTGCGCCCCGTGATCAGCCGCGCGTCCTCCTTGCGGAGGCGCGCCTGGCCGACCTGGTTGGTGGTGGGTTCGGCGGTCGTCGTCATCTAGTTGCCTCCTCCGGCCACGGAAGCGGTGGCCGGCGTGTCGGCGTGCGCACCCGGCTTCATCTTCTGTGCGGCGTCCTGAACGGCCCGGACGATGTTCTGGTAACCCGTGCAGCGACAGAGGTTGCCCTCGATGCCCTCGCGGACCTCGTGCTCGTCGGGATCGGGGTTGTCGCCCAGCAGGTCGATCGCCTGCATGATCATGCCCGGCGTGCAGTAGCCGCACTGCAGGGCGTGGTTCTCGTGGAACGCCTGCTGCACCGGGTGCAGCTGGCCGTCGCGGGCGACGCCCTCGATCGTGGTGACCTCGGCGCCGTCGGCCTGCACGGCCAGCACGGAGCACGACTTCACGCTCTGCCCGTTGAGGTGCACGGTGCAGGCGCCGCAGTTGCTGGTGTCGCAACCGACGACGGTCCCGGTCTTACCCAGACGTTCCCTCAGGTAGTACACCAACAGCATGCGGGGTTCTACGTCGTCGGCGTACTCCACGCCGTCGACGGTGACCCGGACCTGTGCCATGAGCTCACTCCTCGACATCGACAAGACCGCCGGCCCGACGCGGGCCGCCCCGGGGCGTGCGCACGCCCGACCACCGCGGGTGTGGCGGCGGGCACATCACACCGCCGATCATCGGTCGGTGCAAGGCCGGTCTGACCGTCCCTTGTGGATGCGGCCGGCACGGGACACACGGCTGGCACACAATCACGCGCCGTACACCCGTTTTCACGGTTACTTCAGCGCGGACGATCCTCATCTGCGGTCATAGACCGCACCGTGGATCACCCCTTCGGACTAGTCCAGACGGCCGGTGCAGGTGGTGGGGGACCGGTTCGGTCCCGCCCCGACCACGCCGGCAGCAGGGGCGCCACGGTGCGGTGCCGCCACGCCCCCCACCACAGCCCGGCGCCGTAGGCGAGGTCGTCGAGGCGCCGGGCCACCAGGTGCCCGGGCAGCGACCGGACGCGGCGGTCGCGGCGCCACCAGTCGACCAGGCCGTCGACGACCGCGACCGCCGCGACGGTGCGCCGCGCGCGGCGCGAGAGCACGCACGCCAACAGAGCAGGCGGCCAGTGGTGGCGGGTGATCGCGGCCGCGGCCTGCGTGACCGCGCCTGCGGTCCCGAGGCCGACGAGCAGCGCGGCCGTGGCCCGGGGCCGGCGGACCTGCACGCCGGTGGGCCGTCGTGGGCCGGCCGGTGCCGTCGCGAGCACGGACCGGGCCCCGAGGCGGCGCGCCAGGTGCTCGGCGGCGAACGCGCTGACCGCCACCGCGCCGAGCACCGCGCGCGGCCGGCCCGCCAGCAGCAGCACGCTCGCCGCAGCCGACCACGGGCTGAGCACCAGCGGCGGCACCGCACCGGCGTGCCGCAGCGCCAGCGGGGCCGCACCCGTGCCGTAGAAGGCCTTGCGCAGCCACCACGCCCGCAGCGACGTGCGGTGGTCGTGCGCCACCCGGGCCGCGGGCTCGTAGCGCAGCCGCCAGCCGTCCGCGTGCAGCCGCAGCACGAGATCGACGTCCTCGGCGACGTGCATCCGCTCGTCGAACCCCGCACCCAGGGCGTCGCGGCGCACGAGCAGCGCGGCGCTGGGGACGTAGGCGACCCGGGTGCGCGGCACGATCAGCGCCGGATCCGGGCCCAGGTCCAGCGCGGACCGCACCTGCTCGTAGCGGCCGAGCCAACCCGTCACCGGTGGCAGCGCGACGATCCGCGGCGCGGCGATCGCCACGGCCGGGTCGGCGAAGTGCGCGCGCAGGGTGTCGAGCCAGCCGGGCTCGGGCACGACGTCGGAGTCCAGGAACGCCACCAGCGGCGTGGTGGCCGCGGCGGCACCGGCGTTGCGGGCGGCGGCCGGGCCGCGCGGGGTGTCGTGGCGCAGCACCCGCGCCCCCGCCCCCGCCCCCGCGCCCTCCGCGACCGCGCGCACCGCCGCCGCGTCCGCCGACCCGTCGTCGACCACCACAATCCCGACGCCGGCCGGCGCCAGCGCGTCCAGCAACCGCCGCAACCCCGCCGTCCGATCCCTGACCGGCACGACAACCGTCACCGCGAGTCCGCGTTCCCGACCCGGCGAGTCCGCATTCTCGACACGGCGAGTCGCCCATTCCTGCACGGGACGGGCGATCACGGGATGGGCGATCCCCCCGTCGAGCAACCGGCGGGCGAGCGCCGCCGACGTGGCATCGGTGACGGTCAGCTCGCCGTCGCGGAGCATTCGCCGGGCCGCCGCGGCGAGGCGCACCAGCCGGGGCGGCGCGCCACCGATGAGCACGGCGCCGCCGTCGAGCACCCGCACGCGGCGGTCGAGCGCGATCCGGAACCCGTCCGGCAGCCGGGTCGAACGCGGCCCGCGCCCGTCCTCGCGGCCGGGCGGCGGCGCAAATCCGGCCGGCGGCGGCGCAGGTCCGGGCGGCGGCGCGGGCCCGGGCGGCGACGTGCGGCTCATGGCGGTCAGCGTGCCATCTGGCACGCTCGCGGCATGTCCACCGACGGCCCGGTGCTGCCCCGCTACGGCGTCGCGTCGCTGGCCGAGGTGCTGCCCGCGCTGCTCGACGCCCTGGACGTGGCGCAGCTACCGGACCGAACCGGGGACGGCGCCCTGCGCATCGATCCGGTCCGCGCGGCCGGGCTGCTGCTGGTGGACGGCCTGGGCACGGAGCTGCTGCGCGCCCACGCCGCCGACGCGCCGTTCCTCGCGAGCCTGCCCGACGCGGGCCCGCTGACCGTCGGGTTCCCGTCGAGCACGTCGATCAGCCTCGCCTCCCTGGGCACTGGCCTGCCCCCGGGTGCGCACGGGATGGTCGGTATCGCGTTCCGGACCGGCGGGCGGTTGCTCGACTCGCTGAAGTGGACCGTCCACGGCGACGAGACCGCCGACCTGCGCGAGCTGCTCCCGCCCGAGCAGGTGCAGCCGACGCCGACGGCGCTGGAGCGCGCCGAGGCCGCCGGCGTGCAGGTGAGCGTGGTATCCGCGCGGGCGTTCCGCGGCTCGGGGCTCACGCGCGCGGCGCTGCGCGGGGGCCGGTTCCGCGGCGTGTACGCCCTCGGCGATCTCGCGGCGGAGGTCGTCGGCGCGCTCACCGGGCCGGGGCGGCGGCTCTGCTACGGCTACCACGCCGACCTCGACGCGCTGGGCCACGGCTACGGCCCCGGCTCCCTGCCCTGGCGGTTGCAGCTCGCGCAGGTCGACCGGTTGGCCGCGCTGATCGTGGAGCACCTGCCGCCGGACGCGGTGCTGGCGATCACCGGCGACCACGGGATGGTGCGGGTCGAGCGGATCTTCGACGCCGACGCCGACGAGGCACTGCAGCTCGGCGTCGACCTGCTCGGCGGCGACGCGCGGGCTCGCCACGTCTACGCCCGGCCGGGCGCGGCCCCCGACGTCCTCGCCGCGTGGCGCGACGTGCTGGGCGACGCGGCCTGGGTGGTGTCGCGCGAGCAGGCCGTCGCCGAGGGCTGGTTCGGCCCGGTGGGCGCGCTCGCGGCTGACCGCATCGGCGACGTCGTCGTCGCGGCCCGGGGCACGGCGGCGATCATCCGGTCGGTCGCCGAGCCGAAGATCTCCAAGCTGCCGGGCCAGCACGGGTCGTTGTCCGCCGAGGAGCAGCTCGTGCCGCTGCTGCTCGCCCGCTCGGGACCCGGCTGATCGTGTCTGGCGGGCGGTGGCGGCGGTCCGGACCGCCACCGGCGCCCGCCAGACGTGATCACGCAAGCCGGCCGTCGACGTCCGGGGACCAGCGGGTGAGCCCCGCCGCGAGGGCCGCGGCCATCTCGGCGAGCAGCTCCTCCCCCTCCGCGGCGCTCGCGCCGGCCGGGTCGCCCAGCACCCCGTTGACGCTCACCGCGGCCACGCCGCCCGCACGCAGCGCGGGCATCAGCTCGCTCAGGGACCCCGTTACCCCGGCTGCGGCCCGGTCGAGCCGCACCAGCCCGGGCGCCAGCGCCAGCATGATCGACGTCTCGGTGCGGCCGGCGTGCGCGTCACCCCCCGCGACGGCACAGCCGAACCACGCGACGTCGCGGCCCTCGGCGCGCAGCTGCACCACCGCCTCGGCCAGGGTCGGCAGGTTGCCGCCGTGCCCGTTGACGAACACCAGCCGTCCCGCCCACCGGCACGCCGACCGGCCCAGCTCCACCAGCAGCAGGTGGAGCGCGGCATGCCCGATCGAGATCGTCCCGGGGAAACCCTCGTGCTCGCCCGAGGCCCCGAACCCGACCACCGGTGCGCACACCAGCGACGGCTCGGCCGCGACGACCCGCGCCGCGACGGCCGCGGCGACGCGGGCGTCGGTGTCCAGCGGCAGGTGCGGCCCGTGCTGCTCGAGCGACCCCACGGGCACGAGCACCGCCAGGTCCAGCCCGACCTGCTGCCAAGTCCGCCCACCCAACGGCAGGGTCATGATCGCCAGGATCGGGACATGCCGTGCACCGGCGAAGCGCATGTCCCGATTCCAGTGATCATGCCGTCGGAACGGCCCGTCAGGCGCGAGCGGCGGCCGGGGACAGGCGGGTGTCGGCGGCGCCCGCCACCAGCGGGCTGGCCTCGCACGCCTTGTCCGGGCGCCCCATCCCGATCGACACCGGCACCGGACCCCGGGAGTTGCGCGGCGCGGACCGGGAGTGGTCGACGTCCGAGCGCGGGATCACGGCGTCGCCCGAGCGGGCCGCGAGGGCCTGCTCGCCGAACCCGCGCACGCACTCCGGGTCGGGCCCGTCCAGCGGCAGCCCGGTGAAGAACTTCGCCGCCATGCACCCGCCCTGGCACGAGTCGTAGTGCATGCACGAGGCGCACGCGCCGCCGGTCTGCGGCTGTCGCAGCTCGGCGAACAGCTCCGAGGCGCCCCACACCTTCGCGAACCCGCCGGGCGAGCGGACGTTGCCGGCCAGGAAGTCGTCGTGGATCGCGAACGGGCACGCGTAGACGTCCCCGACCGGGTCGATCAGGCACACCACCCGCCCGGCGCCGCACAGGTTGAGCCCGGGCAGCGCCTCGCCGTACGCCGACAGGTGGAAGAACGAGTCGCCGGTGAGGACCTGGTCGCCCCGCGCGACCAGCCAGTCGTACATCTGCCGCTGCTGCGCCGCCGTCGGGTGCAGCTCGTCCCACACGTCGGCGCCGCGCCCCGACGGGCGCAGCCGGGTGATCCGCAGCTGGGCGCCGAACTTGTCGGCGATGGCCTTGAACTCGTCGAGCTGGTCGACGTTCTGCCGGGTCATGACCACGGAGATCTTCGGCTGGCCGAAGCCCGCGGAGGCGAGGTTCTCCAGCGCGCGCAGGGCGGTGTCATACGAACCGGGGCCGCGCACGGCGTCGTTCACCGACGCGGTGGCGCCGTCCAGGGAGATCTGCACGTCGACGTAGTCGGTGGCCGCCAGTTGCCGGGCACGCGCGGCGTCGAGCTTGATCCCGTTCGTCGAGAACTTGACCCCGACGTCGTGGGAGATCGCGTAGTCGAGCAGCTCCCAGAAGTCCGGCCGGACGGTGGGCTCGCCGCCGCCGACGTTGACGTAGAAGACCTGCATCCGCTGCAGCTCGTCGATCACGGCCTTGCACTCGTCGGTGGACAGCTCCCGCGGGTCGCGCCGCCCCGACGACGACAGGCAGTGCACGCACGCGAGGTTGCAGGCGTAGGTCAGCTCCCAGGTCAGGCAGATCGGTGAGTTCAGGCCGTACTGGAAGTGCTCGACCAGCTTCACGCGCGCTCCTCGATGGTTCCGTTGTCCGCAAGCCCGGCGAGGGCGCGCAGGTAGGCGGGTCGGTGGGCGTCCGAGACGCCCGCGGCGTCGATCGCCGCGTGCACCGACGGGTGCCGCTCCAGGCCGGAGACGACGTCGACGAGCTGCGGTGTCTTCAGGAACGACAGCCGCCGGGTGCCGAAGTGGTAGACCAGCGCCCCGAACGGTTCGGGGCGCAGCGCCACGCTCGGGCTGCACCGGAACGGGCGGTCGGGGTCGAACGCCGGGCCCGGGAGCCCGGGCCCGGCGTCGGAGGTCATCGTTGCGTCTGTGGTAGACGCCGCACCTGCCGTCGATGGGGTCCTCCGCGACGGGGCTCTC
>JBQTJE010000233.1:0-27228 GCA_052387455.1 Pseudonocardia sp. | reverse complement strand
CTCCAACAAAACCCTGACAAAACAAACCAAACAAACTGGCACAAAACCAATCCGCTCACACCACCACAAAGGCAGTGCAAAAAAGCTCGACACACTGTTGAGTTCTCAAAAGACACCCGCACACCATCTGTTGCTGTCAGGCAACATCCGGGGCTGAGATTCCCACCGTACACCCCGAGATTCGAGCTGAATCCGGGGCCCCGAGTGGGGCGGTCGGCGGGCCCTGCTGACCGGGCCGTTGAGGCTTCGTTCTGTCCGGTGTCCCGCTGACGTCGACAAAGTTACGCTCGGGCTTCAGGGCCGTCAAATCGCCCCCCTCGAACCGGCCCTGACCTGCGAAGACAGCGCTACGTGGGGTTGTCGCGACCGATCGGACGCGCGACGAACGGTCCCTGGTCCGAGAGGTCGCGATCGCCGGTCTTGTGGCCCCCGGACCGCTTCTGAGCTGGCGGTTCGTTGCCGACCGGTGGCGTGGCGACGACCGCGGGCGAAGCCGGGGACGTCCGCTCAGCTTCGGAGTGCCCGTCCGGGTGAAGAGCCGAGTTCCCGTTCGGGGCGGTGGGCGGGCTTTCTCCCGCGGCGAGCTGGCGAAGCATGGCGTTGTAGGCGGACAGGTCAGCGCCACCGTCGCCGTCCGCGCGACGATCATCCCGCCTGGCCGACCGCTCGTCGAGGCGGGACCACTGCACGAGCAGCGCCACCACGACGAGCAGCAGCGGTATCTCCCCCGAGGCCCATGCCAGGCCGCCGCCGAGCTGCTGGTCGCGCAACGGATCGGCGACCCAGGGCAGGGCCAGCGCGCGGTAGAAGTCCCCGCCGATCACCTCGTTCGCACCCATCAACGCCACCCCGAAGAACGCGTGGAACGGCACGGAGACGAAGACGACCCCCAGCCGCGCGACGGGCGGCAATCGCCGGGGCGCCGGGTCGATGCCGATCAGCGGCCAGAAGAAGAGGAGGCCGGTGACGAGGAAGTGCAGATTCATCAGCACGTGCGCGGGATGCTCCGGCAACGCGAGGGCGAAGAGGTCGGAGAAGTACAGCGCGTAGTAGCTGCCGACGAACAGTGGGAGCGCCACGAGGGGGTTGGTGAGCACCCGGGCGACCGACGAATGCACGGCCGCGAGGATCCACTCCCGCGCTCCCGGTGGCCGCGCACGACCCGCGGCCGGCAGCGCCCGCAACGCCAGGGTGACCGGGGCACCCAGCACGAACAGGATCGGCACGAGCATCGAAAGGATCATGTGCTCGGCCATGTGCACGCTGAACATCGCGGGCCCGTAGCGGCCGATCCCGGAGCTGGTCGCGACCAGCAGCGCCAGACAACCGCCGAGCCACGCCAGCGTGCGACCCACCGGCCAGGCATCGCCGCGGCGGCGCAGCCGGCGCACCCAGATCAGGTAGCCGACGGCGGCGACGACAGCCGCCGTGCCGAAGATGAGGTCGAAGCGCCAGTCGAGCAGCAGCCGGGCGAGCGTCGGCGGCCCGGCCAGGTCGTAGCCCAGCAGCACCTCGGTGCGTGACGGTGGGCCGGTCGCGGTCTCCGGAGTGGCGGTGCGCCCGAGTGCGACGGCCAGCCCGACCGTTGCCAGCATCAGCAGCACCTCGACGCCGCCGAGCCGCAGCAACGCACCCGGCTCCCCGCGTGCGGCGGCGCCGACGGTGTTCCGGCGATGCCGCGCGCCCACGTACCCGAGAGCACCCAGCGCGACGGCCTTCGCGAGCGCGAGCGCGCCGTAGCCGGTGCCGAGCAGCGCACCGAGCGGCACCCGGACCAGCGCGTTGACGACGCCGGACACCGCCAGCACCACCCAGCACACGAGAGCCAGTGACGAGAACCGCGGCACGGCGGTGGCCAGGGCGGACCGGTCCGGACCGCGCGCGGCCGCGGTGACGAGAACGGCGACGAGCCCACCGACCCACAGGCAGGCCGCGACCACGTGCACGACGAGGCTGTCGGTCGCGACGTCGTGCGCGCCGCCGCCCGCGGAGTGCCCGGTGAGCGCGACCGGCAACGGACCGGCCAGCGCCAGCCCGAACAGCGCCACCGTCCAACCCCAGGTGAGCACGCTGCGGCAGCCGATCAGCACGAGCACGGCGACGAGCGCGGTGAGCAGCCAGGCCGTCGCGGTGGACAGGCGCGGGGTGATGTCGAGCAGCACCGCCGGGTCGAGCACGTCGCCGACGGGGCGACCCAGCGCGTCGGCGATGCTCAGCGGGACCAGCAGGAACGCGGCGGCGGCCCACCCGCCCGCGGCCCAGGCGCCGACCCGCAGCCCCCGGTAGCCGGCGACGTCGAGGTAGCCCGAGGGTTGCGGTGGCACGAGGAACGCCGCGAGCAGCAGCGCGCCGATCGCGACGACCATGCAGACGTGCGCCAGCGCGCGCACGGCGGGCAGGCCGAGCGTGATGAGCGCGCCGGAGTCGGGCAGGCCGGGCACCACGAGCGGTGGCGCGAGCGCCGCCAGGCCCGCGGCGACGAACACCGCGATCGCCGTACCCGTGATCACGACGATCGCCGTGTCCGACACCCGGGCGCGGCCGGGCTCGGTGGCGGGGTCGTCGAGGAGCGGCGCGGCGGACGGCTCCGCGGGCGGATCGGCCATGGCCCCAGGCTAGGGCGTCCGCGGCGGTCGCCTCACCCGGCGCTGCGACACTTCTCGCGTGACGGACGGCGCGGGCGAGGTGGCGGGGCGCATCCTGCGGGCGGCGATCGACTCCCGGGGCCGGCGGCCGCTGCCGTGGTCGGTCGCCCCGCTGACCGCGGCCGGGCGGGTGCTCGAACTGGGACCGGGCCTGCTCGCCGACGAGCTGGGCCCCGAGCGGTGGGTGGCGCGGGGCGACGGCGCGGCGGACGGGCCGGCGCCGTTGCCGTTGCCACTGCCGCTCGCGACGAACTCCGTCGACGCGGTGTGCATGCTGCTCGTGCTGCCCCGACTGGCGGCGCTCGACGCCGTGTTCGCCGAGGTCCGGCGCGTGCTGCGGCCGGCGGGGACCCTGGTCGTGGTGGTGCCGTCGGTGACCGTGCGAACGGTCCCGGAGCTCGCACTCGCGCGGCTGCTTCGCCCGGTGCGCCGCGGCGCGTGGCCCAACCGTTCGGGTCTCGACGGGGCCGGCTGGCTGCTCGCCGCCGCCGACTTCGCCGTCATGGGCGACGACCGGGTCTCGTTCGCCGTTCCGCTGCCGGATCCCGCGGCCGCGATCGGCGCCGTCGCGGACCTCCCGGTCGCCGGACTCTGGCCCGACCTGACCGCCGACGTTCGCACCCGGATCGCCGACGAGCTGGCCCGACGGGCCGGGCCGGGCCGGGTGCTGCCGGTACCGATGCGCCGGCTGGTCGCCCGCCGCTGACCGGCCGCCGTCAGATCGCCGCCGTCAGATCGCCGCCGCGGCGCCCACGACCACCGGCTCGGTGATCACCGGTGCGGGGTCGTCGACGAGGTCCCCCACGACACAGGTGATGTTGTCCGGCCCGCCACCGGCGTTGGCCAGCTCGATCAGCCGGTCGACGACCTCGGTCGGTTCCACGACGGTGCTGAGCACGTCGAGCAGGTCCACGTCCGAGAGCACGGCGGTGACCCCGTCGGAGCACAACAGGTAGCGGTCGCCGATGCGGGCCTCGTGGTCGAACAGATCGGGCTCGTCGTGGCCACCGGCCTGCAGGGTGCGCACCAGCACCGACCGCCGCGGATGGTCGACGGCCTCCTCGGCCGAGATGCGGCCCTCGTCCACGAGGGCCTGCACGAGCGTGTGGTCCCGGGTGAGCCGGACCAGCTCGCCGTCGCGCAGCAGGTACGCCCGCGAGTCCCCGATGTGGACGAGCCCCGCGCGGGTCCCGTCGACCAGCATCGCGACGACCGTCGTTCCCGCGCCCCGCAGGTCCGGGTTGTGCGCGGCCTCGTCGGTGAGCCGTGCAGCCGCCCGCGCCACCGCCTCCTGGAGGTGGCCGAGCAGGTCGGCCCCCTCGATCGCCCCGTCGCGCAGCGCGAGGTCCAGCCGCGCGAGCTCGGCGATGGCCATCGCGCTCGCCACCTCGCCGTGCGCGTGCCCGCCCATGCCGTCGGCGACGGCGAGCAGCCGTGAGCTGGAGCAGCCGGAGTCCTGGTTCATGGACCGGCGACGTCCGATGTCGGAGCCGACCGCGAAGCGCAGCGTCGGAGGCATGGTTCAGCTTCTCACTAGGTGGATCGTGGGCGAAGGGTCGGGTGCGCCAAGCCGCGCGGCGCCGCGGAGGCGCCCGCTACGCTCGACCCGGCCGCGCGGTGGCGGCCACGCCTCCGTAGCTCAGCTGGACAGAGCAAGAGCCTTCTAATCTCTAGGTCGCAGGTTCGAGTCCTGCCGGGGGCACCAGGTCGATCACCCGCCGGTCAGGCCGCCAACAGCCACGGCTCCCACGCGGGCAGCGGCTCGACCGCGAGCACCATGACCCCGCCGGCGTGCCGGTGCGGCGGGCGCGGCAGGGCATCGAGCGTCCAGCCGAGCTCGGCCAGCAGCCGGTCGGCCTTGCGGGAGTTGCAGACCCGGCAGGCGGCCACACAGTTGTCCCACGTGTGCTGGCCGCCGCGGCTGCGTGGCACGACGTGGTCGATCGTGTCGGCGCGCTTGCCGCAGTAGGCGCAGCGGCGCCCGTCGCGGCGCAGCACGCCCGCGCGGGTCATGGGGACCGAGTGCCGGTAGGGCACCCGCACGTAGCGGGACAGCCGCATCACCGACGGGGCGGGGACGGTGAGGGACTCGGAGCGGAAGGCCCCGTCGAGGGCGGCCTGGATGCATTCGGCCTTGCCGGTGAGCATGAGGACGACGGCACGCTTGGCTGTGACGACCGCGAGCGGCTCGAAGGTCGCGTTGAGCAACAGGACCCGGGACCCCGTCGGGATCGCGCCCGGGCGCGGCGCGATCCCCGGCACCGCCCCTGGTTCGGGGTCGGCGCCGGTGGGGTCGGGTTGTCGATCAGGCACGCGACCACCTCCCTGGGCACAGCAGACCACATCGGGCCGTGCGGCGCACTCCCCTTCGGGTCAGTGGACGGTGTGTCGGGCGAGGCCCGCCGCGGCGTCGAGCGCGGCGCCGACATCGGCCACCAGATCGGCGGTGTCCTCGATGCCCGCGGACAGCCGGACCAGGCCCGGCGCGACGTCGTCGCCCCAGCGGGCCCGGCGGTCGGCGCTGCTGCGCGGCCCCCCGAAACTCGTCGCCGACACCACCAGCCGCGACGCCGCCAGGAACGCCCCGACCGCCGCCTCCGAGGCCAGCGTGAACCGCAGCACGCCGTTCCACCGGCGCATCTGCCGGGACGCGACGGCGTGCGCGGGGTCGGCGGCCAGCCCGGGCCAGCGGACGTCGGCGGCGGCGGGGTGGGTGACGAGCAGCTCCGCGAGCGCGCGGGCGTTCTGCGCCTGGCGCCCCAGCCGCAGGTCGAGCGTGGCGAGGCCGCGCAGCGCCAGCCACGCCTCGAACGGCCCGGGCGCGGCACCACCCTGCGCGCGCAGCTCCCGCAAGCGTGCGGCCAGGGCGGGATCGCGGGCGGAGACGTGCCCGAGCACGACGTCGCCGTGGCCGGCGAGTGCCTTGGTGTCGCTGGCCACGCACAGGTCCGCACCCAGCTCCAGGGGGCGCTGGCCCAGCGGCGTGGCCGTGGTGTTGTCGACGGCGAGCAGCGCGCCCGCGGCGTGGGCCGCGGCGGCGGCGGCGCGCACGTCGCACACGTCGAGTCCCGGGTTGGACGGGGTCTCGACCAGCACCAGCGCCGCCCCGCGCGCGGCCTCGCCCAGGGGTTCCCCGGTCGGCACCGCACGGACGTCGGCGACCACCTCACGGGCCAGGGTCCGCGCCAGGTAGTAGCCGTCCGCGGGCAGCACCACGGGGCCCGCGGTCAGGCGCAGGACCGCCGCGATCGCCGCCATCCCCGAGGCGAACAGGACGCACTCCCCGCCGTCGAGCGCCCCGATCGCGGCCTCCAGCGCCCGCCAGCCCGGGTTGGCCGCCCGGCCGTAGTAGTCGTCGGGGGTCGGATCGCCGGGCAGCCCCAGGTGGAACGCGGTGGACAGCACCGGGCCCGCGTGCAGCGGCGCACCGAGCACCGCGTCGGGATGCCCGCCATGCGCGCACCGCGTGCCGTCACCGGTCATCACTACTCCGGCCGCGGCGCCCGGCTGATCAGCTCCTTGGCCATCGCGGGCGCGGAGAGCCCCTCGTGGCACACCCGCCGGACGGCGTCCGCGATCGGCAGTTCCACCCCGTGGCGCAGCCCCAGCTCGCAGATCGACACGCACGACTTCACGCCCTCGGCGACCTGCCCGTGGTTGGCCCGCTCGGCCTGGGCCAATGTCTCGCCCCGGCCCAGCCGCTCGCCGAAGGTGCGATTGCGCGACAGCGGCGACGAGCAGGTCGCCACCAGGTCGCCGAGCCCGGCGAGCCCGGCGAAGGTGAGCGGATCGGCACCCAGCGCCACGCCCAGCCGGGACGTCTCGGCCAATCCGCGGGTGATCAGCGAGGCCCTCGTGTTGTCGCCGAAACCCATGCCGGCAGCGATCCCGCAGGCCAGGGCGATGACGTTCTTGCCCGCGCCGCCCAGCTCGCAGCCGACGACGTCGGTGTTGGTGTAGGAGCGGAAGTAGCCGGTGGTGCAGGCATGCTGCAACGCCACCGCCCGGTCGTGGTCCGTACAGGCGATCACGGTGGCGGTGGGCTCCCCCGCGGCGATCTCCCGGGCGAGGTTCGGCCCGGACACGACCGCGACCTGGCCGGGCCCGACCCCGGCCACCTCGCAGACCACCTCACTCATCCGCCGCAACGTGCCCAGCTCGACCCCCTTGGCCAGGCTCACCAACGTGGCCGACGGGGGCAGCACGTCGCGCCAGTCGGCCAGGTTCGCGCGCAGCGTCTGGGACGGCACGGCGAGCACCACCGCGTCCGCGCCGTCGAGCGCCGCGGCCGCGACCGTCGAGGCCGAGATCGTGGCCGGCAGCTCCACCCCGGGCAGGTAGCCGGGGTTGGCGTGCTCGTCGTTGATCGACGCGGCGACCTCGGGGCGGCGGGCCCAGAGCACGACCGTGCGGCCGGCGTCCGCGAGCACCTTGGCGAAGGTGGTGCCCCACGACCCGGCGCCGAGCACGGCGACCTGCCGCACCTCCCGCGTGCTCACGCCGCGCCGCGGCGGAAGAACTCGGCGGGCGCGGGCTCGTCGCGCACCTGGGCGAGCAGCTCGCGCACCCGCGCCATGAGCAGGTCGGTGACCTCGCGCAGCAGCGCGGCGTCCACCGCCCGGCCGCGGTAGGCCGAGATGTCCACCGGCGGCCCGCACCGGACGGTGACGGTGGTCCGCGGCAGCGGGCGAAACCGCTTGTTGTAGCCGTCGAGCACCTCGCGGGTGCCCCAGTGCACCATCGGCACGACCGGGACGTCGGTGGTGAGCGCGAGCCGGGCGACCCCGGTGCGCGAGTGCATGGGCCAGCCCTGCGGGTCGCGGGTGATCGTCCCCTCCGGGTAGATGACGACGGCTTTCCCGCCGGTGAGCGCCGCGCTGCCCGCCCGCAGGCTGGCCTGCGCGTCGGCGGTCTCGCGGTAGACCGGGATCTGCCCCGAACCACGCAGGACCGCGCCCAGCACCGGCACCTTCCACAGGCTGTCCTTGGCGAGGAACCGCGGCACCCGCCGGGCCCGGTGCACCTGCAGCGCGGTGTAGACCGGGTCCAGGTGCGAGATGTGGTTGGCGACCACGAGCACGCCACCGGTCGCGGGCAGGTGCTCGCGGCCCTCGAACCGGTTGCGCCCGCACAGCCACGCCAGCGGGTAGAACACGGCCGCCGCGAACCCGACCCAGAAGCCGCCCTTCTCCCGACCCACGCCCGACCTCCCGCTCGTCACGATCTCGGCGTGAGTCTTCCCGCAGCGACGCCGCCGGTCCACCAGGGGGTCCAGCTCGGGCCCCGTCGAGCTGATCCCCGGCTGATCGGGCGAACCCGGGGTGCAGGATGAGCACCGTGGGATCACCCGGGCACCGCGTCGACCTGGTCGTCCCCGTCAAGCCGCTGTGGGCGGCGAAGTCCCGGTTGCGCGGCGCGGCCGGCGACGACCCGGTGGCGCACGGCAGGCTGGCGCTCGCGCTCGCCCTGGACACCATCGCCGCCGCCCGCGCCGCGGTGCTGGTGGGTCGGGTGCTGGTGATGAGTACCGACCCGGCGGTCGCGGCGGGCCTCGCGGCACAGGGCATCGTCGTTGAGCCCGACGGACCGCGGCCGGGCCTGAACCCGGCGCTCACCCACGGTGCACGGTTGCTGCGCCGGGCAGGCGCGGGAGTGGTCGGCGCGCTCCAGGCCGACCTGCCCGCGCTCACCGCGGCCGACGTGGACGCCGCGGTCGCGCTGTTCCTCGACGGCGGGGCGCGGCGGGCGTTCGTCCCCGACGCCGCCACGACGGGCACGACCCTGCTCCTCGCCGCGCGCGGCGTGTCGCTCGGGCCGCGCTTCGGCCGCGGCTCGGCCCAGCGCCACCGCGACTCGGGCGCCACGGAGCTGGACGGCGACTGGCCGGGCCTGCGCCGCGACGTCGACACCGCGGCCGACCTGCGCGTCGCCGCCGACCTCGGCCTCGGCGTGCACACCCGCGGCGTGCTGAGCCTCTGCCCGGGCCCGTGACCCGCTACCCTGCCGGCGTCCAAGATCGTGAGTGTTCACCTGGATGTCGGCGTCGGGTGCGACCCCCTGGTGCGGTGGATGAGGAAGAATCCAGGGGGTGGCTGACGGCGTGGGCGACAACGTGACCGGCCGGTGGGACGCGATGACCCCCGACGGCGGGTCCGCCGGACGACTGCCACGCGTGCCGATCCCGCGCCGCTTCCCCCGCCCGGCTGCCCGGCGCACGGGCGCACCCGCGGCCGTGGCTCGCACCCCGGGCAGCACAGCGTCCCCGGGCAGCACAGCGTCGCCGGGCAGCACAGCGTCGCCAGGCAGCACAGCGTCGCCAGGCAGCACAGCGTCCCCAGGCAGCACAGCGTCGCCGACAAGCACAGCGTCCCCAGGTAGCACAGCGTCGCCGGCAAGCACAGCGTCCCCGGCCCGCGTGAACGGAAGCACCGGCGCGGCCCCGGGACCCGCCGCACCACCCGCCGGGGGGAGCACGGCCACCGTCGTGGCACCCGCGACGGTGCCGGTCAGCCCGCCGGCCCGCACCCTGGTCGCGCCGGCGGGGGGCCTGCCCGACGACCGCTACCTCAACCGGGAGCTGTCCTGGCTGGACTTCAACGCCCGCGTGCTCGCACTGGCCGAGGACCCCAGCCAGCCGCTGCTGGAACGCGCCAAGTTCCTGGCGATCTTCGCGTCGAACCTCGACGAGTTCTACATGGTCCGGGTGGCCGGCCTGAAACGCCGCGACGAGACGGGCCTGGCGGTGCGCAGCGCCGACGGGCTCAGCCCGCGCGAGCAGCTCGCCCGCATCGCCGCGCGCACCCAGGCGATCGCCAGCGCGCACGCCCGGGTGTTCCTGGAGGAGGTGCTGCCCGGCCTCGCCGAGCAGGGGATCCGGATCCTGCGCTGGTCGGACCTCACGGTGCAGCAGCGCCTCCAGCTCTCCGACTACTTCTCCGCGCAGGTGTTCCCGGTGCTCACCCCGCTCGCGGTCGACCCCGCCCACCCGTTCCCCTACATCTCCGGACTGTCGCTCAACCTGGCGGTCACGGTGCGCGACCCGGAGGGACGCACCGAGCGCTTCGCCCGGGTCAAGGTGCCCAACAACGTGCCGCGACTCGTGCAGGTCCGCAGCGCGGACGGCTCGGGCCAGGTCACCTTCCTGCCCGTCGAGGACCTCATCGCCGCGCACCTCGGGGACCTGTTCACCGGCATGGAGGTCGCGGAGGTGCACGCCTTCCGCGTCACCCGCAACGCCGACGTGGAGGTCGAGGAGGACCGCGACGAGGACCTGCTCCAGTCGCTGGAGCGCGAGCTGGCCCGGCGTCGGTTCGGCCCGCCGGTGCGCCTCGAGGTCACCGACACGATGAGCGAGCACGTCCTGGAGCTGCTGCTGCGCGAGCTCGATGTCGACCCGCACGACGTGGTCACGGTGCCCGGCCTGCTCGACCTCACCGCGCTCTGGCAGGTGCACGGCGTGGACCGGCCCGACCTCAAGGACGACCCGTTCGTCCCCGCCACGCACCCCGCGTTCGCCGAGCGGGAGACCCCGCGCAGCGTCTTCGCCACCCTGCGCGAGGGCGACGTGCTGGTGCATCACCCCTACGACTCGTTCTCCACCAGCGTGCAGCGCTTCATCGAGCAGGCAGCCGCCGACCGCGACGTGCTGGCGATCAAGCAGACGCTCTACCGCACGTCGGGCGACTCGCCGATCGTCGACGCGCTGGTCGAGGCCGCCGCGGCAGGCAAGCAGGTGGTGGCCCTCGTCGAGATCAAGGCGCGGTTCGACGAGCAGGCCAACATCCGCTGGGCACGAGAGCTGGAGAAGGCGGGCGTGCACGTCGTGTACGGGCTGGTGGGCCTCAAGACCCACTGCAAGACCTCGCTGGTGGTGCGCCAGGAGGGCTCGACGATCCGCCGGTACTGCCACATCGGGACCGGCAACTACCACCCCAAGACCGCGCGCCTCTACGAGGACATGGGTGTGCTCACCGCCGACCCGACGATCGGCGCCGACCTCACCGACCTGTTCAACTCGCTCACCGGTTACTCCCGCCAGACCTCCTACCGCAGCCTGCTCGTCGCGCCCTACGGCGTGCGCCGCGGCATCGTGCGGCGCATCGAGGACGAGATCGAGGCCCACCGCGAGGGCAGCCCGGACGCCCGCGTGCGGATCAAGGTCAACTCGCTGGTCGACGAGCAGGTGATCGACGCGCTGTACCGGGCGTCGCAGGCCGGCGTGCCCGTCGACGTCGTGGTACGCGGCATCTGCGCGCTGCGCCCCGGGCGACCCGGGCTGTCGGAGAACGTGCACGTGCGGTCGATCCTCGGACGGTTCCTGGAGCACAGCCGGGTGTTCCACTTCGGCGCGGCGCACGAGTACTGGCTCGGCAGCGCCGACATGATGCACCGCAACCTCGACCGGCGCGTCGAGGTGCTGCTGAAGGTGGCCGATCCCCGCCTCTGCGCGCGCATGGGCGAGATGTTCGACTCCTGCCTCGACCCCGCGACCCGGTGCTGGACGCTGGACGCGAGCGGGGCGTGGGAGCCCTCACCGGCCCCCGGCTCGGGAATCTCGCCGGTGCGTGACCACCAGGCCGAGATGATGGCCAGCCACGCCGCGCCCGTCGCCGACGCGCGTGTCGAGGCCGGATGATCCGCAGCCGGGCGGCGGCCGCGTACGGACCGACGGGGGCGGACGTGCTCGCCGCCGGAGCGGTCCTGTGGCGTGCCGTGCCGGGCGGGGGCGTCGAGGTGGCGCTGGTGCACCGGCCACGCTACGGCGACTGGTCGTTCCCGAAGGGCAAGCTCGACGCCGGCGAGTCGAGCGCCGCGGCGGCGGTGCGCGAGGTGGCCGAGGAGACCGGCTTCGCCTGCCGGCTGGGCCACGGACTGGGCGAGGCCCGCTACGCGGTCCCCGAGGGGCGCAAGCTGGTGCGCTACTGGGCCGCGCGGGCCCTCGACGGACGGTTCAGCCCGGGCGCGGAGACCGACGAGCTGCGCTGGCTCGCCCCGGCGCAGGCCGCCGCGCTGCTCAGCTACGCCCACGACGAGGACGTGCTGGGCCGCTTCACCACTGTCGGCCTGCCGGCCGGGACGGTCGTGCTGGTCCGCCACGGCAAGGCGGGCAGCCGCCACCAGTGGGACGGCGACGACGACCTGCGGCCGCTGTCGGGGGCCGGGCGCGAGCAGGCCGACCAGCTCGCCGCGCTGCTCGCGCTGTTCGGACCCGACCGGATCGTCACCGCCCCGCCGGTGCGCTGCCGGGAGACCGTCGCCCCACTCGCGGACCGGCTCGGGCTGTCGGTGACCGAGGAGCTGCGGCTCGGCGAGGACGGCTACTGGGCCGATCCCCCTGCCGGGCTCGCCCGGTTGCGCGAGCTGGGCGCCGGACCCGGGGTCACGGTCGTGTGCAGCCAGGGCGGCGTGATCCCCGACGTCGTCGGCGAGCTGGCGGCGGGATCGGGATCGGGATCGGGGCCGGGTTCGGGTTCGGGGTCGTACCTGGACGTGGACCCCGACGACGTGCCCGCGCGCAAGGGCAGCACGTGGCTGCTCGGGCTGCGCGACGGCGAGCTGATGACCGCCGACTACTACCCGCGCCCGGCAGGCTGAGGGCGCGTCCGGGCTCAGAACGGTGGTGCGTCTCCGCTGCCCGGGTCAGGAGCAGCGGATGGTCTCGGTATCGGCTCGGGGAGCCCCGACTCGAGATCGACGGGGTCGGGCCGATAGTCGTGCGGGTGGGTGGTGTGGCGGTACCCCGTCGGGGTGATCCACTCCAGGGAACCGTCGGAGTGCAGCTCCACGTGCCACCCGCCCTGGTGCTTCAGGTTGTGGTGGTGCTTACAGCCGGCCCACAGGTTCTGCACAGCGGTCGGACCATCGGGATAGCGCACGTGATGATCGAGCTCGCTCGCCGCGGCGGGTCGTCGGCAGCGCGGACCGCGACACAGCAGGTCCCGGGCCCGGACGTGGGCGGCGAGCCCGACCGGCGGCCGGTAGGTCGTGCGGCCGTGGTCCAGGACCGTGCCGGACACGGGATCGGTCAGCAACCGGCGCCAGACCGCATCGGCCGCGATCTCCCGGGCCAGGTCGGCGGGGATCGGGCCGTAACCGGCGAGATCGCAGGGCTGGTGATCGGCGCCGGTAAGGGTGGAGTACGGCACGACGACGGTGACCAGCGGTTTCCCGGGGCCGACCGGCGCGATCCGCTCCCGCGCCGGCCGCGCGGGTGCCGGTGCCTGCCCGCCCGACTCGGCCGGCCGCTCGGCATCGGGAACCCCGCGATCGACCTCGCCGCCGCCCCCGAGGTCGCCGGCAACGGCACCGGGCTCGGGAGCGGCACTGCCGGCGTTGGCGGAAGCGGTGGTGGTGGCGGGGACGGCGGCGTCGGCGGGGACGGCGGCGTCCGTGGGGTCGGCGGGGGCGGTGCGATCGGAGGCGTCCGCGGGATCCGCGGCGGCCGCGGCGACGGTGGGACCGGCGGGGTCGGTCACGGGGCCGTCGCCGGCATCGCCGCCTTCGCCGGGCTCGTCGTGGGGGTTGTCGAACGTGATCTTTCCGGTGAGCAGCGCGACGAGCAGGTCGGCCCGGCGGGCGTCCATCCGGCGCGGGTCGTCCGCACCCAGGCCACGGGCGAGGCGGGTGAGCCATTCCCACGCCGAGCGGGCGTCCGGCGCCGACAGGTACGCCCACAGCGACGCCATGCCCTCCGGCTGCTCGTTCACGCTGACCCGCCGGTCGGCCCGGGCCCGCTTGTGCCGGGCGTTGGCACCCTCCGGATCGACGGCGATGATCGCTCGCGCCAGCGCGGCCCGTAGCTGCCCGACGCTCTGGTCCGGAGCGGCCGGCAACACCTGGGCGGCGACCGCGGCAGCCTGCGCCGGGACCAGGAAGACCACCGCGTCGTAGATCGCCCGGACCTTGCCCGCGTCCAACTGCCCGTCGCCCCACGCGTCCATCACATCGGGCAGGTGCATCACCAGGTGGCGCGCCCGATGCAGCCGCTCCAACGCCGCACCGCGGGAGATCCGCAACGCCACCCCGACCTCGTCCGGTGCGAACCGCGACCACGACGACGGGCGCGACTCGCCCCACGCCTCCGGGGCATCGCCCCGCCGGGCCAGGAACTCCGCCAGCAACCGTGCCTGGCGGGCCTGCGCCCAGGAGATCACCCGGTCGAGCCCGACGATCCCGTCCAGTACCGCCGCATCCTCGATGCCGGCCGCGTCCGCCGTGGCCCAGTCGAGCTCCAGGGCCGCGAATCCCGACGGCGGGAGATCCCGCAGGCCGGGCCCGTCCGGCGGTGCCTCGCCGGCGCCGGCCTGCTGCTCCTCGCCGAGCGAGCACAGATCGTCGAGCCCCGGTACGCGTGCGAGCAGCTCCTCCTCAGAGGGCCAGCTGGCGAGCCGATTATCGAACATTTGTTCGATAATAGCACGTTCTGGCACCTTCCGACACGGGGAACCGCACCAGGTGGGACGGCAACGGCGACGACGACATTGCGGCGCGCGCCGGGGCGAGCAGGCCGACCAAGCCCGCCGCGCTGCGCACGCCCCTCGGGCCGCCCCCGGATCGTCACCGCGCCGCTGAGTCGCGACCTGTCCCCTTCCCTCGCCCCCGCCCTTCTGGCCGCCGCGCTTCGCAGCCCGCCCTTCTCGGCCCCGCCCTTGTCGACAGCCCTTCGCACCCGCGGTCGATGGACCGTGTCCCGAGCGCGTGCCGGACGCCGTGGCGGTCTGCGCGGTTACCGGAGTCTCCGACAGGAGGCGCCGGGGCGAATCGGCCGGCCGCCGCAGTGGGCTGCGGGGCCGGCCACCCCCATCCGGCGCATCCGCTCGTCACCCGGCACGGGCCTCGTCGCGGTGCTCGACGAACCACCGGTAGGTGCTCGCGATACCGGCCCGCAGCGGGATCGCCGGCTCCCAGCCCAGCGCCCGGATCCGGCGCACGTCGAGCAGCTTGCGGGGTGTCCCGTCCGGCCGCGATCGGTCCTGCACGATCTCGCCGGTGAACCCGACGACGTCGGCGACCGTCTCCGCGAGCTCGCGGATCGTCACGTCCTCACCCACGCCGACGTTGATCGGGCTCGGGTCGTCGTAGCGGTCGAGGAGGTGGACCACGGCGCGGCCGAGGTCGTCGGCGTGCAGGAACTCGCGCCGCGGCGCGCCCGTACCCCACAGCACCACCCGGTCGCTGTCCTGCTCCGCGGCCTCGTGGAAGCGGCGGATCAGCGCCGGCAGGACGTGCGAGTGCTCGGGGTGGAAGTTGTCGCCCGGGCCGTAGAGGTTCGTCGGCATCGCGGAGATCCAGCGGGCGCCGTACTGCCTGCGGTGCGCCTGCACCTGCAGGACCCCGGCGATCTTCGCGATGGCGTAGGCGTCGTTCGTCGGCTCCAGGGGGCCGGTCAGCAGGCTCGACTCCGCGATCGGCTGCGGGGCAAGCCGGGGATAGATGCACGACGAACCGAGGAACAGCAACCGGCGCACCCCGACGGCCTGGGCCGCGTCCATCACGTTGACCTGGATGCGCAGGTTCTCCGACAGGAACTCGGCGGGGAGGGTGTCGTTGGCGACGATCCCGCCCACCCGGGCCGCGGCCAGCACCACCACGTCCGGGCGGGTCGCGCGCAGGTGGACGAAGGTCGCGGTCCGGTCGCGCAGGTCCACCTCCGCGGACCGGGCGCCGACGAGATCGGTGAACCCCGCGTCGGCCAGGGCCCGCCAGATCGCCGACCCGGCCAGGCCGGCATGTCCTGCGACGTACACGCGGGCGGTCCGGTCGAGCGTCGAATCGGGCACGCGGCCTCCCTCTCGCGGCACTCATCAGCGGTGATGACTTTGCCGCGGCGCGGCCGGTGAACCGTAACAACCACGTTCGGGTGACCGACGGGCCCACAGAGACCGGTTGTGACGTCGCTCCCCAGCTATCGCGTCGCACATCCGTGATCGCTCCCCCGTTCGCAGTACACATGGAAGTGGCAAGGAGTCTCTCCGTGACCACGTTCGACCGCCCCGACGTCCCCACCCTGCTCCGCACGCCGGTCGACGAGCTGGTGCCGGTCCCCCGCAGTGCCCCCGACGCCGACGCCGCGCGACGTGCCGAGCTCCGCGCTCCCGCGACGTTCGGCTGCTGCGGCGTACGGATCGCCGCTCTGCACCCGGACGAGGCCGTCGCGGCCCTGCGCGCCCGCGCCCAGCTGCGCCGACCGACCGGCGTGCACCTGGTCAACGCGTTCACCCTCAAGCTCGCGACCGGCGCTCCCGCCTACACCGCGGTGCTCAACACGGGCTCGCTGAACCTGCCCGACGGCACCCCGGTCGCCTGGGCCGCGCGGCGCGCCGGCCACGCGAACGTCACCGAGCCGGTCCGCGGCCCCGGACTGCTCGACGCCGTTCTCACCGACGGGCTGTCCTGGGGAGCGCGCCACTACTTCTACGGGAGCACCCCCGAGGTCATCGACCGGCTCCGGGAAAGCCTGCGCGAGCGTCATCCCGCCCTCGTCGTGGCGGGCATGGAGTCGCCCCCGTTCCGCCCGCTCACCGCCGAGGAGCGGGTGGCCACGCACGACCGGCTGGTCGCGAGCCGCCCGCACTACGTCTGGGTCGGGCTCGGCACGCCGAAGCAGGACTGGTTCGTCTCGGAGTTCAGCCCCGACATCCCCGCGGTGACGCTCGCGATCGGCGCCGCCTTCGACTTCGCCGCGGGGACGTTGCCGGAGGCGCCGGCGATCCTCCACGGGTCGGGCTTCGAATGGCTCTACCGCCTCGCCACCGAACCGCGCCGGCTCGCGGGGCGGTACCTGCGGACGGCGACGGTGATCCCGCAGATCTTGCGGTCCGGGTCCGGGTCCACACCGCGGCCTCCGGCCGGGGTTGCGGCGACGGCAGACGGGTCGCCCTCGTCGCTACAGAGCCGGTGACGTCCCGCACGACCCCGGAAGGAAGCGAACGCGAGTGGCCCTCACCTCGGACGCGCGAGCCGCGACCGGGGACGCGCACGCGTCCCCGGTCACCCGCGCCGACGTCGCGCTGGGCTGGAGTCTTCTCGCCCAGGTCCTGTCGAGCGCGACGACATACCTGCTGTCGCTGCTGGTGCTGCGCGCCGGCGACCTTGCGACGTTCGGCTGGTTCACGCTGACCTTCTTCGCCTACCTGCTCGGTCTCAACGTCGTGCGTGCGGTGGCCGGCACCCCGTTGCTGCTGTCCGCCCCGACCCTCGACGCCGCCCGCGGGGCGTGCGGCATGGCCGCCGCGGTCGGATCGGCACTGGCGGTGTGCGGGCTGCCGCTGGTGCTGCTACTGCCGGGACCGTTGCGCCACATGGGCCTGCTCGTGTGCCTCGCGTTGCCGTTCGCGCTGCTCCAGGACGTCCAGCGGTGCGCCTCGTTCGCGCGCAGGCGCCCGATCCACGCAGCCCTGCTCAACGCGGTGTGGCTCGTCGTGATGATGGGCGCGGTGCTGGCGACGGACGTCGGGCCGGTCGCGGCCTGGGCGGCGGGAGCGGCCGCAGGCACCGTCGTCGGCGCCGGTCTGCTGAGGCTCTACCCGTCACCGTCGCAGGTTCGACACTTCCTGCACGGCACGAGGTACTGGCGCAACGGCCTGCTGGCGGAAGCGGCGAGCAACGTGGTCATCCTCCAGGCGAGCCCCTTCCTCGTCGCGCTGGTGATCGGCATCGGAGCATTCGGGGCGCTGCGGGCCGCCTACACCGTTCTCGCTCCGGTCGGGATGCTCATCGCCGGAGTCGCCCCGGTGCTGCTCGTCACCTACCAGCGACTGGCGCGGACGCGGCCTGCGGCGCTGCGCCGCGCCGCGCGCGTGAACGCCACCAACCTGGCGGGAGTCGCGGCGTGCTATCTCGCGGTCGTGTGGCTGGTTCCCGAACCCGTGCTCGTGCTCGGGTTCGGTCCGGCCGTCCGTGGCGTGCTCGGTCTCGTCGTCCCGATCGGGCTGACCCTCGTGCTGTTCGCCGCGTTCTGCACCCTCGTCGATGCCCTCCGTGGGGTCGTGCGGCCCCGCCGGATCGCCGTCCTGCGCACGTGCGCGGCCGGCAGCGAACTGGCGTGCACGCTCGTCGGCGGCCTGATCGGCGGAGCCGAAGGGGCCGCGTTCGGCGGCATACCCGGTGTGTTGGCCCCCCTGCTGGTGGCCGGCTGGATGGTGTGGCGCAGCGACCCGAACCTGGGCCACACGTCATGAGGGTCCTGGTGGCGCACAACTTCTACCGCTCGGCCACACCCTCCGGCGAGAACCGGGCGGTCGAGACGATCGTGGACTGCCTGCGGGCGCAGGGCGCGGACGTCGACCTGCTCGGCTGGGACAGCGACGACCTCGTCGGGGCGACGCGGTCGCACCGGCTGCGCCTGGGCGGCCGGATGCTGCACACCCGGGCACCCGGCGAGCTCGCGGACCGGGTTACGCGCAGTCGCGCCGACATCGTGCAGGTACACAACCCCGTGCCGCGGCTCGCGCCCGGCGACGTGCATGAAGTGCGCCGGCGCGGAGTCCCGGTGGTGCAGGTCGTACACAACTACCGCCACACCTGCCTCGCCGGAAGCCACCGGCGCGCCGACGGCGACTGCACCGACTGTGCGGGCTCGCGCTGGTCGCGGGCGCCCGGCGTGCGCCACCGTTGCTATCGCGGGTCGCTCCTGCAGTCCGCGCTGATGGCGGCGAGCCACGGCGTCCACCACGATCTGTGGCGGGCCCTCGACGGCTACGTCGCCATCTCCGAACACATTCGGTCCTATCTCGTGTCGGCGGGGTTCCCGGCTGCTTCGATCACGACGATCCCCAACCCGGTGCCCGCGCCACCCCGCGCACCCGGGGGTTCGGGTCGCGATGTCCTGTTCGCCGGCCGGCTGGTCGCGGAGAAGGGGATCGGCCTGCTGCTCGACGCCTGGGGCCGGATCCCGGCCGCGGACCGGGACGGCCGCGTGCTGCACATCGCCGGGGCGGGACCCCACGCCGGTGCCGTCGCCGACGCCGCGGCGCGCGATCCCGCTGTCGAGTTCCACGGCCGGCTCGACCGGCGCGACCTCGCGGCACTGGGGGCCCGGTGCTCGCTGAGCGTCGTGCCGTCGCTGTGGGACGAGCCCTTCGGACTGGTGGCGGTCGAGGCGCTCGCCGCCGGTCGCGGCATCGTGGTGAGCGCCCGCGGCGCGCTGCCGGAGATCGCGTCGGATCCGGACTGCTCGTGGCTGTTCGCTGCCGGCCGGGACGGCCTGGTCGCGGGCCTGCGCCGGGCGATGCGGCACGACCCGGCCCGCGTCACGGACGCGGCGCTACGCCTCTGGGCCGCGCGCTACCACCCCGATGTCGTCGGCCGCGCCCACCATCGGCAGCTCGCCGCGACGCTGGCCCGCCGGCCCAGGACCACCGGCCCAGGAGGCGACGATGGCTGAGTCGGACGATGGCTGAGTCGACGGCGCCGCGGGTCCTCGTCGCCGCCTACGCCTGCCACCCGGACCAGGGGTCGGAGCCGGGAGCAGGCTGGCAGTGGCTCGCCGCGATCGCGATGAACCACCGGGTGACGCTGCTGACCGGCGTGGACGTCGACGACCGGTTGGAACGCGAGATCGACCGCCTCGGCCTGCCCGTGGACGTCGTGCGCGTCGGTACCCCGGCCGACGTCATCCACATCGACTCGCGGTGGCGACACCTCCGCTACGGGGCATGGGTGTGGTGCGCCGCCCGGCGCGCGGCGGCCGTCGAACGCCGGGGGGGCGTCGCGGTCGCACATCACCTCACCTATGCCAGCGACTGGCTGCCCACCCCGCTGACGCGACTGCGCCGCACGCCGATCGTGTGGGGTCCGGTCGGTGGAGCGACCTACCCGCACCGCGGCCTGGTCCTCGGCCTGCCGGTGCGCTCGCGGCTGTTCGAATGGGCACGCCGGACCGTGAGCAGCATCAGCAGGCGGACCCTCGCCGCCGGATCGATCCACCGGACCGCGCTGATCGTGGCGCTCAACCGGGACACGGCGGACGTCTTCGCCGGCCGTCGTGTCGTGGTCGAGCCGAACGCGGCGCTCGACCACGCTCTCCTGCCCGAACCGGCCGACCCCCCCGAACGAGGCGCCGGACGCCGCGCGGTGTACGCCGGGCGGCTGGTCGCCTGGAAGGGACTCGCGCTGGCCCTGGCGGCGCTCGCCGATCACCGCGCCGCGAACTGGCACCTGGACGTCTTCGGCAGCGGACCCGAGAGGACGAACCTCGACGCTCAGGCCCGCAGGCTCGGCGTGGCCGACCGCGTCCGCTTCCACGGCGTCGTCGCCCGGCCCACGGTCCTTGCCGCGATGACCGGTGCCGACGCGTTCGTCTTCCCCAGCCTGCACGACAGCGCGCCGTGGGCCGTGGCTGAGGCGGCGGCGCTGGGGGTGCCGGTGCTGTGTTTCGACGCGGGCGCCGCACCGACGCTGGCCGGGCCCTGCGCACGGCTGCTCGACACCGCGAGCCCGGTCGCGAGCATCGCGTCCCGGCTCGCGGAGGTGGCCGCCGCACGGCCCCCGAGGACACCGCACCGCGCCTTCTCGCGCGACCGCCTCCCCGAGGTGGTCGATTCCTGGTACGCCGCCGTCACCCGGCCACCGGCAATGGTCCCCGATCGACAAGGAACAGATTCGACATGAACTGGTGTGATCGACACGTCCTCGTCACCGGCGGAGCCTCGTTCATCGGCTCCCACCTGGTGGAAGAACTCGTCACTCGTGGCGCGCGGGTCCGGATCGTCGACAACCTGTCCAGCGGGCGGATCACCAACCTCGGCGAGCTCGTCTCGTCCGGTGCGGTCGAGTTCGTCGAGGCGGACCTGCTGGACTCGCACGTCACCGACGCGGCGGTCGCCGGTATCGAGGTGGTGTTCCACAACGCCGCGGACCACGGCGGCCGCGGCTACATCGACCGGCATCAGGTCGACTGCGCCACCAACCTCGCGCTGGACGGCATGGTGTTCCGCGCCGCCGACCGGGCCGGGGTCTCGAAGGTCGTGTTCGCCTCGTCGGGCTGTGTCTATCCGGGGCATCTGCAGGACGATCCCGACGAGGTGCGCTACCTGACCGAGGACCTGGTCACCGCGCCGTACGCGGCGGACAACATGTACGGATGGGCGAAGCTGATGGGCGAGCTGACCCTGCGGGCCTACGCCGAGGAGGGGCGGATGCGCACCGCGTCCGCACGGTACTTCACCGCCTACGGGCCGCGCTGCCCGGAGAGCCACGCGGTGATGGCGATGATCGCCCGCGGCATGACCGGCCAGAATCCGTTCGTCATCTGGGGGACGGGGCGGCAGGTACGCAACTGGACACACGTGGACGACATCGTCGAAGGCACGATTCGTGCCGCCGAGCGGATCGACGACGGCACCGCCGTCAACATCGGCACCACGGAGCGCGTCAGCGTGCTGGAATGCGCGACCGAGGTGCTCACCTACCTCAACCGGGACGCCGAGTTCACCTTCGACACCTCGATGCCGACCGGCCCGTACAACCGGGTCTGCGATCAGACCCGGTGTGTCGAACTGCTCGGCTGGACGCCCCGGACCGACTTCAAGTCCGGGCTGCGCTCGACGATCGACTGGTACCTGAGCACGCACGACGCCGCGGACATCGCGGCGTCCCTGGAGCGCCGGCTCACGGAGCGCCGCCATGACTGATCCGGACCGGCGAGTGCTGCTCTCCCTCGTCCTCTGCTCGCGCAACGACTCGTTCCAGGGCGACTCGCTGTGGCGGCTCGGCACGTCGCTGAACTACCTGGCGCGCCAGCTCGCCGCCCTCGGCCGGCTCGCCGACGTCGAGGTGATCGTGACCGACTGGGGCAGCGCCGTCCCGCTGCGCGAGGTCACGGCCCTCACCGGCGAGGCCGAGTCGGTGGTCCGGTTCCTCACCGTCGGGGTGGACCTCGCGAGGCAGCAGCAGGGCGACAGCCCGTTCGCGGAGGTCATCGCGATCAACGCGGCGGTCCGGCGGGCCCGCGGGGAGTACATCGGGCGGATCGACCAGGACACCCTCGTCGGGCGGCGCTTCCTGGAGTGGTTCTTCGACGCGGTGGAGCACCCGAGGGGCGAGCCGGCGATGGAGTCGACCGTGATGGTCTCCAACCGTAGGCGCATCCCGTACCACTTCGCGGTGGCGACCCCACCGTTCCCCGTCGTCGAGCGCTACATCGACGCGTTCGGGGCCTCGCTGCTCCCGCGGATGACTCCGCCGCCCGCCGACCGCTACTGGCAGTGCTACATCGGGATCCTGCTGTTCCACCGCAAGCTCTGGGAGGAATGCGAGGGCTACGACGAGAGCTTCCTGTACTACGGCTTCATGGAGTTCGACCTGTTCCTGCGACTGCGCACGGCCTACGAGGGCAGGAACATCGGACCGCTCGTCGGCCACGACTTCTTCCACCTCGACCACGTCCGCGCCTGGCGGGTGAAGGTGGCGCAGGCGCGGCGGGAGAACGCGGTCGTCCGCTCGCTGGAGGCGCCGCCGGAGCGGATGGCACCCAACGGTCCGGGCTGGGGTCTCGCTGAGCACGATCTGGCGCTCGAATCGTCGGCGGGCGCCGCGCGCCTGTCCGGTGCGCAGAGTCGCTGGGCACCCGAGCACCGCGCACCGCTGGTGCGGCTCGCGCTCAGCAGCGCCGCCCGGACCCTCGGCCAGGCGGTCGCCGGCTACACCCACGCGCTGCCCGGATGGCTGGCCCGGCAGGTGCGACATCGCCGCTGACGGTCGGTCCGCGCGGCCGCCTCGCGACCGGGCAGGATCGGCCCGTCCGGTTGGACGCGCGTGACCGGGCGGATGGTGGTGACCGGCTGCGAGGGCTTCATCGGGCGCAGTGTCGGCCTCACGGCGCTCGGGCGCGGCTGGGAGGTGCTCGGCATCGGCCGGGGCAGCGGACACCGCTGGCCGGCGTGCTACCGGCGCCGCGACGTCGCCGTCGACGACCTCACGCCGGTCCTGGCCGGGTTCGCGCCCGACGTCGTGGTGCACGCCGCGGGTGCCGCCTCCGTCGAGGCCAGCTTCCGCCACCCGGCCGACGACTTCCGCGGCTCCGTGCTGACCTGGGCGAACCTGCTCGAGGGGGTGCGCAGCTCGGCGACCGACCCGCTGGTGATCGGCCTGAGCAGCGCCGCGGTCTACGGGCAGCCGGTGCGACTCCCCGTGGCCGAGGACGCCCCGCGACGGCCGATGTCGCCCTACGGCCACCACCGCCGCGCATGCGAGGTCCTGATGACCGGGTACGCCCGCTGCTTCGGCGTCCAGGGCCTGGTCGCGCGCGTGTTCTCGGTGATCGGCCCGGGCCAGCGCCGGCTGCTCGCCCACGACCTCGCCACCCAGGCGCTCGGACCCGAACCGACGATCGAGGTCCGGGGGACCGGAAACGAGTCACGTGACTTCCTGCACGTGGACGACGTGGCATCCGCGCTGGTCGGGCTGGCCTCCGCGAGAAGCTCGATGACCAGGCCGGAGTTCGTCAACGTGGCCGGCGGGCGGGAGACGACCGTCCGCGAACTGGCCGAGACCGTCCGCGACCTCGCCGCTCCGCACAAGCCCGTGCGCTACCTCGGCGAGCAGATGCGCGGCAGCCCGGCCCGATGGGTCGCCGACGTGACCCGCCTGCGCACCGCTCTGCCGTCCTGGCAGCCGCGCTCCCCCAGTGAAGCGATCGCCGCCTGCCTCGACGTCTGGCGCGCCGACCCTCAGGAGACCCGTTGACCCGCAAGCGCCTGCTCTACGTCACCCCGGCCCTGCCCCCGACGCGAGTACCGGAGGCGGACCACGGCCTGTACCAGTGCCTGCACATGGCCGAGGCCGGCCTCGAGGTGCACGTCCTGACCAAGAGCGGGCAGGGCATCGACACCCATCCGTCGATCACGGTGCACGACGTCGTGCACGACTGGTCCTGGCGGGAACTACGCACCCTGGTCGCGCTCGTGCGCCGCGTCCGCCCGCACGCGCTGATGATCTCGTTCCTCGGCTCGCTGTACGGCTACCGCGCGCTCCCCACGGCGCTCCCGCTCGTGCTGCGGCTGCTACGGCCCCGGGCGACCTGCCTGGTGCAGTTCGCGAACCTCGGCCAGGGTCTGGGCCTGCGCGGGATCGTCCGACCGTTCCTGTTCCGCACCCTGGGGCGGTTCAGGTACGGGTCGCTGCTCGTCACGCCCGATGTGCTGGTCGCGTTGAGCGAGGAGCACCGCGCGCGGATCGGGACCCTCGCACCGTCGATGGCCGGGCGCACGCACGTCGTTCCGGTCAGCTCGCAGGTCGAGCCGGTCGCCGACGCCGCGGCGGCGAGGGCCCGCGGTCGCGCCCGCCTCGACCTCGCCGACGACGACGTGCTCGTCACCTTCTTCGGGCGGCTCTACCCCGACAAGGGCATCGAACAGCTCGTCGAGGCGGTCGCGACCGTCCGGCTGTCGCGCCCGCAGGTGCGGCTCGTGCTCGTCGGGGGGTTCCTCGACACCTCGCCGCTGTTCGGATCCCGCGGCTCCTACCAGCGCGAGCTGGCCGCCACGATCGAGCGGCTCGGGGCGACCGATCTCATCCGGTTCAGCGGCGAGTTCTCCTGGGACGGAGCAGAGGCATCGGAGTACCTGTTCGCCTCCGACATCGCGGTGCTGCCACTCGGGCCCGGCATCCACCTCTACAACAGCTCGCTCGCCGCGATCTGCGCGCACGGGGTGCCGGTGATCGGCACCAGGGGCGAACGGGTCGATCCCCCGCTACGGCACCGCGACACCGTCTACTTCATCGACGACGGCGCACCGGACACCATCGCGGCCGCGTTGCACGCGGTGCTGGACGATCCCGCGCTGCGGGAGACCCTGGCGGCAGGCAGCCGGCGGCTGGGACGCGAGCAGTTCGACGGCAAGGTGTCCACGCACCGGCTGATCGAGCTCATGCGCCTCGACGACCTGCCGGCATGCGCCCCGACCCATGACCACCAGCGGTAGGTGCGGCGTCATCCCGGCAATGCCATGTCATGGTCAGCAAGGCGATTCCGACCAGCAAGGAATGCGAACCGAACGGCGATTCGATCACTACGCCAAGAGATGCGGCCAGCATGATCGACACGGTCAGCTGGGCGCCGAGAGCAGTGCAGAACTCGCCTCCAGGCTCCCGTCCCCGATCAGCTCGTCGGACGATCGAGGCAACGAACAGACCGATCCAGAGCCCCAGCCCGACGGGGCCGAAACGAACGACCGCGTGGACCCACCAGCTGTGCGGGGCGCGAACGGACCCGTCACCGGAGAGGTAGCGGAGCGCCCCGCTGTCGCGGACGATCTCGGCGCCGGCACCCACACCCAGCAACGGGTAGCCCGAGTCCCGGTAGTGGTCAAGCATCAGCCTCCAGGCGCGTACTCGCGCATCGGCCGTTCCAGCTCCGCTCGCGGCGGCTTCACCGCTGCCGTACAACCCGGAGCGGGCAAGCGCACCCGCGTCCTCCCGGTTGACCGCCTGGCTCGCGAGAGCCGGCAGCAGAGCGAACACGACGAACGCGAGCGCGACCAGAACGCCGGACATGCGCACAACGCCTCGGGCGCCACGCAGGATGCCACGCACCAGGGCGAAGACGATCACCGCGAGAGCGGTCCCGACCAGCGCGGCCCGGGACGTCTGCGCGGTGGCAGCGACCCCGGCGAACACCCCCAGCGTGATGGTCGCGGGTGTCGATCCCCAGCGGTGCAGCACCACGACGACGGCGGCTGCCAGCAGGGGAACGTCGATGTCCGCGCGGTCGGCGAACACAGGCTGGCCGAACACCCCGCCCGAAACGACGAGCTCGGGGAGGACGCCGAGCAGCGCCGGGATGGCCCAGGCCGCATGCATGAGCAGCACGACCGTCAGATAACGGATTGTTCGACGTCGACCGGCCGCGATGCTCCACTGCACAACCGCGGGAACCATCATGAGGTAGATCCAGGGCAGCAGGTCCCGGATCCGGGTCACCGATTCACCGCTGCCGAGCAGGAATGCAACGGCGATGAACAACGCCGTCGCGGTCCAGAGGAACCAGAACGCTCGCGGATACCGCGGGCAGTAACGGCCGGGCCGGCACAGCGTCAGGACCGATCCCACGATCATCAGCACGTCTGCGAGATAGACCGGAGCGACACCGACGTAGGAGCCCCAACGACCACCAGCCAACGGAAAGGCCAGCCCAGCTGCTCCGATGAGAACGTCGACGGGTAGGCGGCGCTGGACGTCGGTGGGTTCTGGCCGTACGAGCGATCGGCTCATGCGGCGCTCACATCTCCCTGCTGGCGTCCAGCAAGATATCCGCCAAGCAGTGGGAACTCATACCCTGTCGGCAGACGGGCTCACAAGATCGGCCGCCCCGGCCGTCGCCGCACAGTCCGCGTCCACCATCAGCCGCGCCAGCTCGGGCGCGAGCACCTTCGGCTTCCAGCCCAGCTCCGCGGCCGCCTTCGAAGGGTCGCCGATCAGCGAGTCGACCTCCGACGGCCGCAGGTACCGGCCGTCGAACCGGACGTAGCGCTGCCAGTCCAGCCCCGCGTGCTCGAACGCGAACTCGACGAACTGCCGAACCGTGTAGGCCGTACCGGTGGCGATCACGTAGTCGGCCGGTTGGTCAGCCTGCAGCATCAGCCACATCGCCTCGACGTACTCGCGCGCGTAGCCCCAGTCCCGGACGGCGTCGAGGTTGCCCAGGTACAGCTCGCTGTCCAGGCCGGCCTTGATCCGGGCGGCCGCGCGGGTGATCTTGCGGGTCACGAACGTCTCGCCACGCCGCGGGGACTCGTGGTTGAACAGGATCCCGTTCACCGCGAACATGCCGTACGCCTCGCGGTAGTTGCGCGTCATCCAGTAGCTGTAGACCTTCGCGGCGCCGTATGGGCTGCGTGGCCAGAACGGGGTCTGCTCGTTCTGCGGCGGCGGCGTCGCGCCGTACATCTCGGAGCTGGACGCCTGGTAGAAGCGACACTGGAGCCCGATCATCCGGATCGCCTCGAGAAGGCGGGTGGTGCCGGTACCGGTGGTGTCGCCGGTGAACTCGGGCTCGTCGAAGCTGACC
Organism: Pseudonocardia sp.; assembly: GCA_052387455.1. Lineage (GTDB taxonomy): Bacteria > Actinomycetota > Actinomycetes > Mycobacteriales > Pseudonocardiaceae > Pseudonocardia. The sequence goes on along the minus strand of JBQTJE010000233.1, from coordinate 576 downwards.
CGCACGTGCGACTGCGCGGCCAGGTGATAGACCTCGTCGGGCTGGATCTTGAGCAGCAGCGACGCGAGGCGCGTGCCGTCGGTGAGATCCCCGTAGTGCAGGAAGAACCGGGTGCCGGGCACGTGCGGGTCGGCGTACAGGTGCTCGACCCGGGCGGTGTTGAAGGTCGACGCCCGGCGGATGAGGCCGTGCACCTCGTAACCCTTCTCCAGCAGCAGCTCGGCCAGGTAGGACCCGTCCTGGCCGGTCACGCCGGTCACCAGCGCCTTCTTCGGCCTCAGGAGCGCGCTGCTGCCCGAGGGGGGGCGGCTGCAGGGGATGACGATTCGGGGCTCGTCCATCGATCTGGATCCTCCGGGGAAAGGATGGGGGTGCGCTCAGCGACGGCGCGGCGGGTACGGCGTGGGGGGCGCCGGTCGGGCGTGGTGGCCGTTGGACCCGCTGTGCCTCGGTGGCGGCAGGGTGACGACGGGGTAGCCGATCGCGGGGGTGGCGGGGTCGGCCGGTGCGGCGTGCCTCGCGGCGACCACCGCACGAGGAGCAGGCGCGGGCGCCCGCAGACCGGGCGGGCCCGGT
>JBQTJE010000232.1:0-5704 GCA_052387455.1 Pseudonocardia sp. | reverse complement strand
AGCCGTTGCCGTCCGGATCGGTGAAGAACGCGAACCGTGATCCGGACGTGCCCTCCGGGCCGAGCAGCAGGACCTCGCCGATCGGCACCCCGCGCGACGCCAGGGCTGCGCGGGCGGCGTCGATGTCGGCGACGACGAGCTGGAGGCCCTTGGTCGAGCCGGGCTCGCCGAGCGGGATGCCCTCGCCGAGGACGACCGAGCACGCCGACCCGGGCGGGGTGAGCTGCACGACCCGCATACCCGGTCCCGGGCTGATGTCGTGGTCGAGCACGAACCCGACCTGGTCGGTGTAGAACGCCTTTGCCTTGTCGACGTCCGACACCGGGACGCCGACGACCTCGAGCTTGAGTTCCATGGGGTCGACCCTCTCGGTTCTGGTGCGCGCCGGCAACGGCGTTTGCCGATGTTGATCGTGAACGGCGCGGGTCGGTGGCCCCGGTGCGACCGCCCGGGTGCGGCGTCGCTGAACGGTCGGGGTCTGCGACGATCGACATGTAATCGAACAGATGTTCTAGTACGGTGGAGCCCGTGTCCGAGAGTCGCCTGGTCGCCGTCCACCGCCTGCTGGCGCATGCCGTGGACGAGCTGGCCGCCGCGGCCGGGCCGAGCGCGAGCGATGGTGAGCTGCTCTCGGCCCTGACGATCTGCGAGGGCGTGGCCCGGCAGATGGAGCGGGTCGGGGTGGGCGCCGTCGCGGTCCTGGAACGTCGCGGTGTGTTCGCCGCGCGGGGCTACCGATCGCCGGCGGAGGCGCTGCACGATCTGCTGCGGTGGGAGCGGGCCGATGCGCGACGCCGGGTGGTGCTGGCCGAGCAGGTCGTCGGGCGCGTGAGCCTGGACGGCTCGGCGCTACCGCCGTTGCTTCCCGCCACCGCGGCGGTGTTCGCCGCGGGTGGCTGCGGCGCGCGGCACGTCGAGGCGATCGCCCGGGTTCTCGGGTCGGACGCCGCCGGGCGGCTCACGCCGGACGTGTGGGCTGCGGCGGAGGGGCAGCTCGCCGCTCAGGCCGGTGCATACAGCCCGGCGGAGCTGCAGTCGTGGGGTACCGCCCTGGTCGAGCGGCTCGACCAGGACGGTCCCGAGCCCGACGACCGGCCCCCGGCGCAGGTCAACGAACTGTTCCTCAACCGCAACCCCGACGGGGCGGGCGGGAAGCTCAAGGGCCGCATCGACGACGCGGCGATGTTCGACGCGATCGCCACCGTGGTCGATGCGCACGCCAAGCCCGTTGACGGTGCAGACGACCGTCCAACCGGGCAGCGCCAGGCCGAGGCCCTCGCGGACGTGTGCGGCTACGTCCTCGACCACGGCGACGTGCCGGCATGCGGTGGCGAGCGGCCCCACCTCAACGTGATCGTGCGCCTGGAGGACCTGGAGAACCGCGCCCGCGCGGCCTGTCTGGACCTCGGCGGCACGCTCAGCCCGGAGTCGCTGCGGCTGTTGTGCTGCGACGCTCGCGTCGTCCCGATCGTGATGAACGGTCCGGGGCAGCCGCTCGACGTCGGCCGCGCCACCCGGGTGATCCCGGACGGCCTGCGGCGCGCCGTCGCCGCGCGGGATCGCGGCTGCGCTCGATGCGGGCGGCCGCCGAGCTGGTGCGAGATCCATCACGTCGTCGCCTGGGAGGTCGGCGGGCCGACCGAGATCGGGAACCTGGTGATGGTGTGCCGGGCCTGCCACCGCCTGATCCACCACGGCGGATGGGACATCCGGCTCGTCGCCGGCCTGCCCGAGTTCTACCCGCCCGCCTGGATCGACCCCCGACGACAACCCAGAAGACGACCACCGCCGTACCTCGAAGCGGCGAGCTGATGTCCTGTTGCCGGAACGGCGGGCGTTGCCCTGGCGCCGCAGCCTGGCACCGCGGCCGGGCGCGGCTATCCTGCCGTGATCGGTCCTCGACCTCGGCGGGGCGGGATGGCGCGCAGCACGCCGTACGTGAGTGGCGGCGTGCTGCACGTCGCCGGGCCGGACGTCGCCGATGGGTACCGGCCGGTGGCGGTGGGCACCGAGCGGTGGTGGCGATGGCTGGACACAGCATCGGCAACGACGTTCCGGGTGCAGGACGCGGACCCGCCCTACACCGCCCGCCGGGAGACCCGCGGACCCACCGGCTATTGGTACGGCTACCGCCGCGACGGCGGCCGGCTGCGCAAGGCCTACCTCGGGCTCGGCACCGACCTGTCCGCCGAGCGGTTGCAGGAGGCGGCGGAGCTGCTCGCCGGGCCCGCCGCGGAGCCACGGTTCGTCGGCCGCGGCGAGGCGCTCGTCGAGCTGCGGCGGCTGCTCCGCCGAGCACGCATGGTGACGCTCGTCGGACCGGGCGGCGTCGGCAAGAGCAGGCTCGCCGCGGCGCTGGCCGAGCAGGTGTCGGCGCGGTTCCCGGACGGGGTGCACGTGGTCCGGTTGGCGTCGCCGGGCGACGCCGGCCTGCTCACGGCGACCGTTGCCCTGGCGCTCGGGCTGCCCGACCAGCCTGGCGCCGCGCTCGCCGCGGCGATCGGGCACCGGCGGATGCTGATCGTGCTCGACGACTGCCAGGACGTCGCCGAACCGGTCGCGGCGTTGGTCGCGGCGCTGCTGGCCGGGTGTCGGGGTGTCGGATTGCTCGCCACGAGCAGGGTGCCGTTGCCGGTCGGGGGAACGACCTGGCCGGTGTCGCCGCTGAGCGTGCCTGCACCGTCCGCGAACGCCGCCGCGGTGCTGGGCAGCGAGGCCGGCCGGTTGTTCCGGCTCCGGGCCCGGCGCGTCCGGCCCACCTTCGCGGTCACCGAGGAGAACGCGGCGACGGTCGCACGGTTGTGCCGGCGGCTCGACGGGATGCCGCTGGCCGTCGAGCTCGTCGCGGGGCGGGCGAGTGCGCTGCCCGTCGGCGCGCTCGGCGACCGGCTCGACGAGATGCTCGACACCCGCACGGCCGAGCACACGGGGCGTGGGTCGATCGGCGACGTCGTCGCGTGGAGCCACACGCAGCTCACCGAGCCCGAGCGGTGCGTGTTCGCCCGGCTGTCGGTGTTCGCAAGCGCCTGGGACGTCGGCGGCGCGGAGGCTGTGTGCGGCGCGGACCCCGGCGTGCTCGACACCCTGACCAGGCTGGTCGAGCTGTCCCTCGTGCAGGTCGTGGCGGACGGCCGGTTCCGCATGCTGGGGCTGGTCCGCCGGGTCGCAGCCGAGCTGCTCGACCGGCGCGCCGAGCACGACGCCGTCCACGACCGCCACGCCGCCCACCTGCTCGCCCGCGCGGAACGGGCCGACGCGATGGGTTACGACCGGGACTCCGAGCGGCACCGGCGCGAGCTGGCCGGCCACCCCGAGGACCTCCGGGCCGCGTTGGAGCACTTCCTGCGCCGTGGTGACGTGCCGGCCGCCCGGCGGATGGGCACCGCGCTGGCGCAGTTCTGGTCGTCGACCGGCGCGATCCCCGAGGGGCGCGCCCGGATGGCCGAGCTGCTGGCACTGCCGGGCGACCCGCCGGCCCGGCTGCTGCTCGGGGCGGGCCTGCTCGCCGCCCTCGACGGCGACTACCCGGCGGCGCGTCGGCTGCTCGACGACGGAGTCGCCGGAGCCCGCCGGGACGCCGACCGGGTCGCGGAGGCGAACGGGCTGCATCTGGTCGGGCTGCTCGCCTGGTGGCGACGCGACTACGTCGGCGCAGCAGCGGCGGCCGCCGCCGGCGAGCGGATCGCCCGGGCGGCCGGCTGCCCGGGGCTAGTCGGGCTCAACCTGTGGATCCGTGCCCAGGTCGCGTCCGCGGCCGGTGACGGCAACGCGGCCTGGCGGCTCGCCGAGATGGCACTGGAGCGATGCGCGGCCGCGGACCACGCGCTGGGCGTCGCGCTGTCGCTGAACGTCATGGGCCAGGTGCTGCTGGACCGCGGCGAGGTCGACACGGCCCGCGAGCTGCTGGAACGGGCGCTCCTGGAATGCCGGACGTCGAGCTGGCCCGCCGCCGAGCTGGCCACGCTGGTGACGCTCGCCGTGGCCGCCCTGCACGGGGCCGCACCGCACGGGGCCGCCCTGGACGAGGCCCACCGCCGGGCGCACCAGGCGCTGGCGCTGGCCCGCGAACAGCTGGGACCGTCGCGGCTGTGCCAGCCGCTGGAGGTCGTCGCGCTGCTGGCCGCGGCCCGCCACGAGTGGCCGCGCTGCCTGCGGCTCGCCGCGGCGGCCGGCAGGCTCCGCGAGACGCACAACGTCCACGCGGCACCCGCGGAGCGGCGACGGCTGGCCGCGGCGACGGATCGGGCCCGTCGGGTGCTGGGACCCGTCGCCGCGGCCGCCGAGGCGGCCGGGCGCGCGGCGTCCATCGACGCGGTCCTCGCGGATGCGGCGACCCCGATCCCGACCCCGACCCCGGCGGTCGGCGCCTCCGACGGCCGTCCGCTCCCGACCCTGACCCCCCGGCAGGGCGAGGTGGCGAGGCTCGTCGCCGCCGGCCTGTCCAACCGGGCCACCGCCACCCGGCTGCGGATCGCCGAGGCGACCGTCGAGCGGCACCTGGTGAACGCCTTCCGCGAGCTGGGAATCGGGTCGCGCACGCAGCTCGCGGCCTGGGTCGCGCGCCACGACCGCTGATCCCGGTCAGACCGGCGCCTCCTGCGGTGTGGGGAGGACCCCGAGCTGCTGCAGGATCGACAGCGTGTCCTGGTGCCACCAGGTCTCCGCGACCTTGCCACCGGCGAACCGGTAGATGATCACGCTGTTCGCGTCGACCTGCCGGCCCGTCGCCGGGATCCCGGCGAACTCACCGGTGTGCGTGCCGCGGAACGCGTACCGCAGCACGAGCCGGTCACCCTCGACGACCTCGTCGAGGATCGTGATCGTGTAGTCCGGGAACGCCTTCGCGGTGTCGAGCGCGAACCGCCGGATGTCCTCGCGGTCGGCCACGTGCGGTGGCGACTGGTGGTTGCGGAAGTCCGCGGCGTAGAACTCGTCGACGGCGGGTTCCCGGGCCGGGTTCCACACCTCGTGGTGCAGTCGTCGCACCATCGCTCTGACATCGGTGTTCGCGGTCATCCCAGCCTCCTCGTCGCCCGTGGAGCCGCGACGCTAACCGGCACGGTCGCCGTCGCGCGTCGCGGAAAACCCGCGCCCGCGTGGGTAACTTCCAGAGATGCCGCCAGGATCGCCCGCCCGCCGCCTGCTCGCCGTCGCCGCGACCGTCGTCGTGACCGTGCTGGTCGGGGTGGCGGCATGCACGCGGACGCCGGAGCCGCAGCGCCACCCGCTGCCGCGGCTGCCCGCGCTGGGCAGCGCGCTGCTGCCCGGCGGTTTCGTCGCCTACGACCGGCCCACCGCGCAGTTCGCGTCGCGCCACCCCGTGCACGTCGACAGCGCCTTCTTCGAGCTCGGCGGGTCCGACGACCTGGGCGGGCACCACTGCCGCGCCCAGGTGACGGTGTCGCCGTACGACGCGGCGACGGCTACGCCCGCCGCGCACACCGACCTGCTCGGCACCAAGCTCTGCGATTCCGCCTGGTTCGTCTCGCAGAACGCGCAGTGGCGCCAGCTCGAGCCCGGCCTGTGGACGGCCGATCTCGTCTACTCCGACGTCGGCTGGTTCGGTGTCGACCAGCTTCCGGCCGTGGGCGTGGTGGCGTTCGCGCCCGAGCGCGGCGCGGTCGTCGGGGTGTGGGCGCTCACCGAGGTGTACCCGCCCGACCGGGCCGTCGACGTTGCCCGCGACGTGCTCGTCTCGCTCGGG
>JBQTJE010000231.1:0-5389 GCA_052387455.1 Pseudonocardia sp. | reverse complement strand
AGCCCCAGCCCCAGCCCCAGCCCCAGCCCCAGCCCCAGCCCCAGCCCCAGCCTCGGCCCCGGCCCACCCCCCGTCACGGCACGTCCTCGTCTCGCGGGCCCTCGGCCGCCGGGGCGACGTCGACGGGCGCGCCGGCCAGCGCGAGCAGGTGCGCCCGCGACGGGCCCTTGACCAGCGCGGCGGCCTGCGCGGGGTCGGTGGGGCCGGTGCCGTAGGCGGGGCAGTCGGCGGCGAGGGTGCACGCTCCGCACGCGGGCTTGCGGGCGTGGCAGACGCGGCGCCCGTGGAAGATCACCCGGTGCGACACCATCGTCCAGTCGCGCTTGGGGACGAGCGCGCCGACGGCGTGCTCGACCTTCACCGGGTCCTCCTCCGCGGTCCACGCCCAGCGCCGGACCAGCCGGCCGAAGTGCGTGTCGACGGTGATCCCGGGGACGTCGAAGGCGTTGCCGAGGATGACGTTGGCGGTCTTGCGGCCGATCCCGGGCAGCTTCACGAGCTCGTCGAGGGTGCGGGGCAGCACGCCGTCGTGCCGGTCGACCACGGCGGTGCCCAGCCCGATCAGCGAGCTGGCCTTGTTCCGGAAGAAGCCGGTGCTGTGGACGGCCTGCTCCAGCTCGGCACGGTCGGCCTGCGCGTAGTGCAGCGCGGTGGGGTAGCGGGCGAAGAGGCTCGGGGTGACGGTGTTCACCAGCTTGTCGGTGGACTGTGCCGAGAGCACGGTCGCGACGGCCAGCTCGAGTGGTGTGCGGAAGTCCAGCTCGCAGTGGGCGTCGACGTGGGCCGCGGCCAGCGCCCGCAGGATGCGCCCGACCCGGCGGGCCCGGCCGAGGGGGTTCTCACCCGCGGCGACCCGCCTGGCCAGGGGGGACGGGCGCGCGGTGGCCGGGCGGGTGGGCGTCACGCGACCGAGCGTACGACCGGGGTCGCGGTGCGGTGGCGCCCGCCCGCCGGTGGCGCTGCGCCGGCGCCCGCCCGCGGGGCGATGAGATCACGAAGAGGTAACGGGACCGGCGGCGCGGGGCCCCGGCGGGGCGGGCGCGCGGGCGGTGCGGGAACATCGTCCCCGACATGACTGCATGGATGTCCGTCCTCGTACCGCTGCTGGTGATGTTCTTCGCGCTCGGCATGGAGCGGGTCGAGTCGCGGCTGCGGGAGTCCACGGTGCGCCCCGACGAGCTGGAGCAGATGCTCGAACGGCCCCGCCCCGACGAGCTGCGCGCGCTGTTCCGCCAGGGCACCGGTCGAGCACTGGAGCTGTTCCGGCTGCGCGGGCGCCCGGAGCGGCAGCGCAGGCGCAGCAAGGTGTCCTCCTGATCCGCCGATCGGGCGGGTCGGAACGGCTGTACGCGTGGCGTCGAGGCCGGTGGTCACCCCCGTGGCGTCACGGCTCTAGACTGACGCACCGGTAACCGGCGCACGAAGGAGGAACAACCCGTGGACGAGACGCTCATCCGCGCAGGCATCTTCCAGGGCGTCGACGCGCACGCCGCCGAGGCGCTCTCCGAGTCGCTGGAGAAGATCGACTTCGCGCGGGGCCACGTCATCTTCGCCGAGGGCGAGCCGGGCGACCGGCTCTACATCGTCGCGGCCGGCAAGGTCAAGATCGGGCGCAAGTCACCCGACGGCCGCGAGAACCTGCTGATGGTCGCGGGTCCCTCCGACATGTTCGGTGAGTTGTCGATCTTCGATCCGGGTCCGCGCACGTCGACGGCCACCTCGGTCACCGAGGTGCGCGCGTTCACGATGGACCGGGCCGCGCTGCGCGAGTGGATCGGCAAGCGGCCCGAGATCGCCGAGCAGTTGCTGCGCGTGCTGGCGCGGCGCCTGCGGCGCCCCCACAACATGCTCGCCGACCTGATCTTCACCGACGTCCCCGGCCGCGTCGCGAAGTCGCTGCTGCAGCTCGCCCGCCAGTTCGGGTCGCAGGAGTCCGGCCTGCTGCGCGTCACGCACGACCTCACGCAGGAGGAGATCGCGCAGCTCGTCGGCGCGTCGCGGGAGACGGTGAACAAGGCCCTCGCCGACTTCGCCCAGCGAGGCTGGCTGCGCCTGGAAGGCAAGAGCGTGCTCATCCTGGAGCCCGAGCGCCTGGCCCGCCGAGCCCGCTGAGCCGCCTGCCCTCACGTACCTCCAGCCGCCGCAATCGGCGCGAGGGTTGACGCCGGGGCATGCGAATGTGGAACGATGTCCGGTTCGATCTCCCTCGCCGACTACCGCGCGGCGCTGTCCGCGCCCGGTGTCGCCGTCCCGGTGGTCGCCTCGGCCCTCGGCCGCCTGCCGATCGCGATGCTCGGCCTCGCCATGCTGCTCTACGTCCAGCGCGAGTACGGCTCGTTCGCCGTGGCCGGGCTGGTCAACGCGGGCGCGCTCGTCGGCGTCGCGGTCGGGTCGGTCGCGCAGGGGCGGCTGATCGACCGGCTCGGACCGACCCGGCTGCTGCTGATCGTCGCCGCGGCGTTCGCCGCCACCGCGGTCGCGCTCGTCGTCGCCATCGAGGCCGCCGCCCCGCTGCCTGCGCTGATCGGGCTCGCGCTGGCGACCGGGGCCCTGTCGCCTGCGCTGCCCGGCGCGTCGCGGGCGTTGTGGACGCGGCTGTTGCCGGCCGGCCCCCGCCGCGACGCCGGGTTCACCTACGAGGCGATCAGCCTGGAGGTCTTCTTCATCCTCGGTCCGGCGCTCGCGGCGCTGCTGGCCACGGTCGGCTGGCCGGGCTGGGGCTACTCCGTCGCCGTGGTGGCGATGGTGGCGGGCACGGTCGTCTTCGCGCTGAGCCGGCCGGTGCGCCGGACGGCGCGCGGCGACGGGAACGCGCTCGGGCTGCTGGGGGCGCTGGGCCGTCCCGGCATGCGGACGGTCGCGCTGGCGTCGCTGGGCTTCGGCGTGGTCGTGGGCAGCGTCGAGGTGGGTGTGCCCGCCGTCGCGGCCGCCGCGGGGCGCCCGGTGCTCGGCGGCGTGCTGCTGGCCGGGTGGGCGGTCACCTCCGTGCTCGCCGGGTTGCTCTACGGCCTGCGCCCGTGGCCCCGCCCGCTGCACCTGCGCCTGCCCGTACTGCTCGGCGGCTTCGGCGTGCTGGTGGCGGCGGTCGCGCCGACGACGGGCTCGCTGCCGCTCTTCGTCGGCGCGCTGCTTGTCGCCGGGACCCTCATCACGGCCCAGGTCACCGCGCACTCGCTGGCCGTGGAGCTCGCCGCCCCGCCGGGGACGGCGACCGAGGCCTTCGGCTGGGTGATCACCGCTGCGACCGTCGGGATCGCCGCGGGGCAGTCGGCCGGCGGGATCGTCGTCGAGATGGCCGGCCCGGCCGGAGCGTTCGCCCTGGGCGGCGGAACGGGCCTACTTCTCGCCGCCCTCCTCTGGACCCGCCGCCACACCCTCCACACGGGGCGGGAGCAGGTGGTCTAGTTGGGCGCGGACGGAGAGGTCGGCGGCGGGCCACAGCGTCCGGTCGACGTCGGCGTACACCATCTCCACCACCGCCCGCGGGGACGCGTCCGGGCCGAGCCGCTCCAGCGCGCGGCGGACCTGGTCGAGCCGGTCCTCGCGGTGCCGCAGGTAGTGCGCGGCCACGGCCGGGGCGTCGGGCAGCTCGGGACCGTGCCCGGGCAGCACCGGCGTGCCGTCCGGCAGGTCGGCGAGCCGCCGCAGCGACTCCAGGTAGGGCCCGAGCGCGCCGTCGGGATGCGCGATCACGGTGGTGCCGCGGCCGAGGATGGTGTCGCCGGTGAGCACCGCGACCCGTGCCGCACCCGGGCCGTCCAGCAGGAACGACAGCGAGTCCGACGTGTGCCCGGGCGTGGCCAGCACCCGCAGCTCGCAGCCCGCCGCCACCACGACGTCCCCGCCCGCGAGCGCCTCCGACCCCAGCACCAGCGACGGGTCCAGCGCCCGCACCGGCGCCCCGGTCAGTTCGGCGAACCGGCGCGCCCCGCCCGCGTGGTCGTGATGACGGTGGGTGAGCAGCACCAGCGCCACCGGCCCCTGCGCGGCCACGCGGCGCAGGTGCGGCTCGTCGTCGTCACCGGGGTCGACGACCACGCACTCCTCGACGCCCGGTGCCCGCACCACCCACGTGTTCGTGCCGTCCAGGGTCATCGGGGACGGGTTGTCGGCCAGCAGCACCGACGCCAGCGGGGTGACGGGGCGCAGCACCCCGTAGGCCGGATGGCTGCTCATCGCAGGTGTCCCGCTGCCGTCTCGAAGCCGGGATCGCCCGGCACTACCACGACGATCCGCCCGTCCTCGCGACGCACCCGCGGCACCAGCGGCCGGACGGTCCGGTGCGCCGCGGCGGCCAGCACGGCGGCGGTGTCGGGGTGCTCGGCGATCTCCTGCAATGTCCGCAACGTCGGCGCCATCAGCTCCAGCTCCCCGAGCCGCCCCCGTTCCAGCGCCTCGGCCGGATGCCACCAGGCAGCCTCGACGGCCTCGGTCGTGCGGTCGTCGGCGACCTGGCCCGCGGGCACCCGCGCGACGAAGAACGCGGTGTCGTAACGGCGCGGCGCCTCCTGCGGGGTGATCCAGCGTGCCCACGGAGCGAGGAGGTCCGAGCGCAGCGGGGCACCGTCGAGCACCTCGGCGAGCGTGCGGCGGCGGGCGACGAGATCGGCGCGGGCGACGGCGGGCGCGCCGGGCACGTCGTCGGCGAGCAGCACCCCGCACTCCTCGAACGTCTCGCGCACCGCCGCGTGCACGAGGGCGCGGGCCTGCGCGGGCGGGCAGGCGAGCCGCGTGCCCCACCACGCCGGGTCGGGGCCCGCCCAGCGCACGTCGGCGGCGCGGTCGGTGTCGTCGACCCCGCCACCGGGGAAGACGGTCATCCCACCCGCGAACGCCATGCCGGCAACGCGGCGTTGCAGGAACACCTGCAGGGGATGCCGCCCGCGCGCCGCGGCGGGATCGTCGCGCAGGAGCAGCACGGTCGCGGCGGGGCGCGGGACCACGGGCACCCACGGACCCTAACCGGCGGACGGTCCCGGCGGCTGCGGCCCGATCAGTCTCGGTCGGCGCGGATGATGCCGTCGACGTGGTGGGGCAGGCCGGCGAACCAGATCGAGTTGGGGTCGTCCTCGAGCAGGTAGGGCGGTCGCTGGTGGGTCTCGTCGGTGCCGCCGGCGCCGGCCATCGGGACGCCGCCGAAGCCGTGAGCGGGACGGGCGGACGTCGCAGGGCCGCCGGTCGTCGGGCTCGCGGCCGACCAGGGCGACGGGGTGCCGCCGCGCGCACCGGGTTGCGCAACCGCTGGGGCTCCGGCTCCGGGACCGCCAGGACCGGCCGGGCCGTACCGGGGAACGGGCGAGCCGCCGGTCGCGCGGGGGCCGGGCACCGGCGCCGGGGGGGGCGGGCCGCCGCCGGGCCGGGCGCCCCGACCGGGCGGCCCCCCCTGACC
>JBQTJE010000230.1:0-26611 GCA_052387455.1 Pseudonocardia sp. | reverse complement strand
GGCGGGCGACATCTACGTCCTCTGGGGGGTATCCGCCGGCACCCCGCCCGAGCCGATCGGCACGTTCGACGTCGTCGCCGACGGGGCAGGCGTGCGGGCCGTCGCACCGGACGCCAACGGCTTCCCCGTCTACGCGATCTCCCTCGAAACCGGCCGCGTGGCCCCGTCCACCCCGAGCACCGTGCTGGCCTCCGGGCCCCTGGAGGCCTGATCGGGCCCTCCTGTAGGGTCTTTCCTCGCACGGGCGATTAGCTCAGGGGGAGAGCGCTTCGTTCACACCGAAGAGGTCACTGGTTCGATCCCAGTATCGCCCACCACCGAAAGCCCTGGTCAGCGAGTTGACATCAAACCGCTGACCGGGGCTTTCGTCGTTGTCGGGACCGGCGAGGCATCAGAAAAGCATCACGCGGGCAGCAGCGCACCGGCCGGCCCGTCGTCCGGGTCCTCGTCGTCGAGGGCCCGCAGGATGCGCGAGGAGTCGTCGGTCCGGCGCGTGTAGAGGTCGAGTGTCGTCGACGCCCGCTCGTGCCCCATGACCCGCTGCACCATGTTGGGCGGGACCCCATCGTCCACGAGCCACGTCGCGTACGAGTGGCGCAGGTCATGGAAGCGGAGCCCGCCGGCCTGCTCCCGGGCGACGTGCCGGACCGCCGCCGACTCGGTGTCGAAGCGCTGCCGGTGCCGTTCGCTGGTGTCGTCGGTCCAGCGCGCGAGGTAGCCGCCGTCCTCCTCGGTGACCGAGCCGAGTAGGCCCGTGCGGACGAGCGCCGGCCGCCAGATCCGCGAGCGGAACAACGTCCGGCGCAACGCGCCGCCGACCTCGTTGGCGAAGATCAGGTCACCACCGCCGAGCGGGTACCGGTTCAGGTGGTCCCGGAGGATGGTCACCAGCCAGGCCGGGACGGGAACGGTCCGGACGCCGGCCGCCGACTTGGGGTAGGGCTTGAACGACGTGTGCCCGGCGACCTCGATCACCGTCCGGATCACGCGCAGCCGGCCCCGGTCGAGATCGAGCGCGTCGGCGCACAGGCCGGCCGCCTCACCCCAGCGCAGTCCGCAACCGCCGGCCACGGCGACGATGCCGCGGTGCCGGTCGGGAACCGCCGGCAGGAGGCGGGCGCGGAACACCACCCGTTCCACGACCTGATCGGTGTCGCGACGTCGCCGCTTCTGGATCTTGACGTCCTCGCAGGGGTTGAACGTGATGAGCCGGTTCCGGACCGCGGACCGCAGTACGGCGCTCGTGAGCCGGCGGCACTCCGCGACGGTGGCGGGCGACAGGCGCCGGCTCAGGTCCGTGATCCAGGTTTGCACGGCCATGTGGTCGATCTTGGCGAGCTTCCACGTCTCCCACTGCGCGAGCACGTGCGTCCGCATGATCGAGGCGTCGCGCGCGTGGGTGGTCGCTTCGTTGTTCCACGACGCCATCCACTGCCGCGCGTGATCGCCGAACAGCACGCGGCCGGCGTGCGGGGAGACGTAGCCGCCGGTGGTGGCCGCCGCCGACGTCTGCGCGAGGAACGCCGACGCCTCCCGCTTGGTGTCGAACGTCTTGGACGTCTGGCGGCCGGCCGGATCCCGCCAGTAGGCGCGCCAGTTGCCCGCCGGGGTCTTGCGGATGCTGCCGGCCATCACGCCGCCGCCTGTCCGTCGAGCCAGGCGTGGAACCTCTTGCGCGGGATCAGCCAGCGCCGGCCCACCCGCTCGGCCGGGATGACGCCGTCCCGGACGTGCTGGTAAGCGATCCCGCGCGACAGGTTCAGCAGGTACGCCACCTCGTCGACCGTGTAGGTCAGGCGCTTGGTGTCGATCAGTGCGGGGTTGCTCGTGGTCATGATGTCGTCCTCCTCGTGTCAGTGGTCGTGCTCCTTCGTCGTGCTCGGTGCTTCTCGGCGATGCCAGCAGCCAACTCGCGTTCGCCGTCGTCGCGGTGGCCGAAGTGGACGGGCCACCAGTCGTTGACCACGACGACGGTCGTGGGGTCGGGCGGGATCTCGTTCGGGTCGTCGGTGAGCCGGCCCAGCTCGGTGAGGTCGGCGACGAGCCGCCAGAGCCGGCGGTCGGCCCGGATCGCCCGGAACGTGGTGCTGTAGCGCTGGCTCTTGGTGAGGAAGTGGCCGCGGAACCCGAGCATGTGCGCCCAGCGGCGCAGGTTCAGGCCCTCGTAGGGCTGGAGGCCGCCGAGGTCCCAGGCGGTGCGGATCATCGCCGCGTGGTGCGGGGTCACGTCGAGATGGTCGACATGCTCGATCTCCCGAACGGGCCTGTCGGTGCCGCCGGTGGCACCGGCGCCCTTGGTGGCGTACTTGGCGATGTAGCCCGCCAACGCGGTGTCGGTGATCTCCCCGTCCTCGCCCTCAACCTGCCGGGCCGCCGAGGCGGTGACCGGCCGCAGGTCGAGCTGAGTGCCCCAGCCGAGGACGAGCGGGGTGCCGTCGGGTCGGGTGGTGGTGATCGTGGCCGTGCGGGCGGCGTGCAGGACCGCGGCGCGCAGCTCGACCGCGCCGAGCCCGGCGGGTGCGGGATCGGCCGCGCCGTCCGGGCCGTCGAGGCGAATCACGGCGTGGAAGTGGACGAGCCCGCGGCGCTGGTACTCGGCGACCTTGGCGTAGGAGAGCCGCGCGTGCTCCTTGAAGTCCCGGACGCGGACGCCAAGTTGCCCGGCCAGCGCGCGGCGGAGCGCGGTGGTGAAGCGGGCCCACAGGGCGCCGGCGTGGGCCTGCCACAGCACCGCGCCGACATAGTCGTAGCCGTCCGGGTTGACCGCGCAGCCGACGCGCGGATCGTCGACGTGGTGGCGCTCCCCGCACCGGCACGGCACAACGACCCCCCGAGCGGTCAGCCTGCGCGTGTGCACGTGTCCGAACGACGGGGCGGTGAGCGTCAGGAACGCCCGGGGCCGGTCGGTCACCGACGCCGGGACGCCCTTCGTGTCGTCTCCGGCGAGCCCGGCGCGCAGGAGGTGGAAGGCGTCGGCGGCGTAGCGGTCCGAGCAGGCCGGGCACACCGACTCGCGCCGGTTCCCGCACGGCGCCAGGACCGCGCCGGCCCGCTCGATGAGGACCGCGCCGTCCCGGTCGAGCACCTGCGACGAGCCGTGCAGGTGGATCGGGGCAGCGCATCCCTTGGTGGCGTCGACTTGGGCACGCCAGGTCTGGAAGTCACCGGCCCGCAGACGGGCGGCAACGCGGTCGAGCACATCGGGGTGGGTCATCGGTGGGGCGCCTTCCTGACGGTGCGGGTGGCGGTCCAGCGGTCGAGCAGCCGCCGCCCGGCCGTCGACACGGTGACCGTGGTGGCAGCGACGAGGTGGCCGCCGTGGGTGACCTGCCGGACGCCGCCGAGCCGGAGGTGTCGGGCATCGAGGAGCTGGGCGACCGTGTCGGCCTCGAACCCGGGCACGGCCTGGACGTCGACCCCGTGCGCGCCCGGTCGGCCGTCGAGTGGGCGGACGACGCGTTCGGCCGGACCGAGCAGCAGGTAGCCGGGGCTGACCGCGAGCCGGAGCACGGTCGCGATCAGGTCCGGGTCGGCGGTGCCGTGGTCCGCGCGCTGCTCGGGGACCGAGGCGGGGGCGGCGGGGTCGCCGAACAGCGCTTCCTGCCGGCCGCCGCGTGGTCGCGGGATGGGGACGTGCGCGATCGGTGCGAACGAGCCGCTACGCGGGGTCGGTCGGGCCGTGGGCCGGGCCCGTCGGGTGCGGGTGCTCACGAGCCCCACCACCAGTGGAGTGACGCTTCGTGGGTCCACTCGCGGACCAGGAGGCGGGTCAGGTGGATCTCGGCGAGGACGGCGGCGATGGCGGCCAGGACGAGCGGGCCGGAGCCGGCTCCGAACCACCACCAGCAGCCCACGACGGCGCCGGCCAGCAGCAGCGTTCCCTTGAACCAGGTCAGGACGGCCCACGTGGTGGCGTCCCACATCACGCCACCTCCCGACCGGTCAGTGCCGCGAGGGCGGTGGGGTGCCCGATCTCGGCGAGCCGGGCCCGGTCGCCCGGGGTCAGCAGGTGCGGCGCGTACTCGGCGCGCCAGCGGGCCGCGGTCAGGGCGTCGGCGTGGTCCTCCCGCCGCTCCCGCACCGTGCGCAGCCCCAGCCGGACGGCCAGGACGAGCGCGGCCCCGACGAGCAGGCCGGCCGCGGTGAGGTTGGCGGCGTGCTCGACCGCGGGGACGAGTGCGGCGAGGCAGGCCAGCCCGCACACCAGCGTGGCGGCGATGGTGAACCGGCGGACCTCCGCGGCCCGGTGGGTGGCGAATGTCGAGCGGATCGGGATCGTGCGGTCGGTGGTGGTCATGATGCGTGCTCCTCTCCGTGCTGGTGGGGGCCGTGCGGGTGGTCGTGCGGTGTGGGGATCGGGTGGAGGTGGCGAGCGCCGGGCGCGGCGCGGGCGACGAGCTCATCGATGTCGCGGTCGGAGACCCAGCCGGCGCGGAACCGGACGGGGGCGCGGGTGACGTCGTCGAGGACGAACCCGATCCCGGCGTGCGCTTCGTCGCCGGGGATCTGGTCGGCCAGCGCGCCCCGGTCCCGCGCGCCGTCGCCGAGCGCCATGTCGACGTGCGAGGCCGCGGTGACCGCGAGGCACAGGCGGACGGTGAACAGGTCGCGGACGTCGACGACGTCCTTGGTGGGCTCCTGCACGTAGCCCATGACGGTGTGGTCGGCCGCGCGGCCCTGCGTCAGGATCTCGGCGAGCAGCCGCAGGCACTCGCGGACGTCGGACCGGTCGCCGTAGGCGGTGAGCCTCGCCATCTCGTCGATGACCAGCAGCTCCACCGGCGTGGCGGGGGTGATCTCGCACTCCCGGATGCCGTGCTCGCGCATCCACTCCTGACGGGCCTTCATGGAGTCGCGGAACTCGGTGAGCAGCGCGACCGCGTCCGCGCCGGTGGTGGCCCACCGGTGGAACAGCGGGGCGCCGCGGTCGGTCTCGGTGCCGCCCTTGAGGTCGACGACCCACACGCGCACGAGCGAGTCGCGGATCATCGGGGCCATAGCCCGGAACGGGCCCCACAGCAGGGAGCCCTTGCCGGCGCCGGAGCGGCCGACGGTGAGGACGTGCTTGCCGCGGATGCGGAGCAGGAACGGGGCGCCGGTCTCGGTGTCGCCGACGTCGAGCGCGGACAGGTCGACTTCGTCGACCGCGCCGGGGATGGCCGGCGCCGGGACCACGCTCGTGAAGGGCATGCGTCGCTCGACGATCACGGTGAGCACGCCGGGACGCTGTCGAGTGATCGTGATGCGATGGGCGGCGAGCGCGTCGGCCAGGGCGGGGGCGCGTTCGGTCCAGGTGTCGAGGTGCTGCCCGCGGATCATCCGGACGGTGAGTCGGTCGATTGACGGGGTGACCGCGCGGACCCGCAGGACCCGGGGGACGAGCGGGCGCCCGCCGCCGCGTTCCCGGGTCAGCTCGCAGTCGGCGAGGACGCCGGCCCAGCGCAGGCCGCGGTAGGCGGTCCAGCGCCGCCAGGCCGAGCGGACGCGCGGAGCGAGGAACCGGTCGTAGGAGGTCGGGTGCGCCCGCCACCAGATCAGCACGGCGAGCAGCAGCGCCCCGACCGTGATGCCGACCGCGACCGGGCCCCAGGTGCGGGCCGCCGCGACCAGGGCGACGGGGAGCAGGACGAACAGCGGGTGGCGCAGCAGCCAGGCCAGCGCGCGGAGTTCGGCGCCGGTGGAGCGGGTCGAGGGGCGCAGGGCGACGGTGCCCGGACGGCCCGAGTGGTGGCGGGTGGTGGTGTGGGTGAACATGATGGTGGTTGTTCTTTCTGATCGTGGGAATGGAACGGGCCGGGACGCAGTCAATTCATGCGTCCCGGCCCGAGTTCGTGCGGATGATCGTTCAGTTCTTGCGGAGCATCGGCCGTGCGGCGTCGAGCATCGTGGTGACGCGGGCGACGTCGTGGGCGAGGTTGTCGTGGGTCTTGCGGAACGATCCGCGGCGGATCGGAATGCCGCGCATCGCTTCCCGGAGTCGCCGCATCGAGGTGTCGAGTTCGTCGACGATGCGATCGACGGAATGGGTGGACATGGTCAGCGCCTCCAGTCACGGACGATGAGTTCGGGCTCGAACCGCTTGGCCTGCGCGGAGACGACGCGCAACGAGGAGCGGCAGCGCTTCACGCTGGACCGGACCTCGTCGGCGGTGGCGACCGTCCAGTGCCGCGACCCGTTCGGCCGCCACGAGCTGTTGTCGACCGCCGACTTGGACAGCCGCTCGGCCTCGGCGAGGACGTCGCCCACCTGCTGGAGCGCGGCCCAGAACTCGCCGAACCGGGCCAGAGCCCGCCGATCGGCACGACGGCGCTGCCAGCCCCGAGCCGCCTGGTAGGTGCTGCTCGCGGTTGCCATCAGACGCCCCTGCGGATCGCGGTCTGCGCCAGCCGCAGCCCCTCGGCCACCCCGGCCCGCCACGCCTGTTCAGTGGCGAGCAGTTCGGGACCGTCGTTCCGGAGCGTCCAGCGGCGCCGCTCACGCTCCAGCCGGCGCACCAGCCGGCCGACCCCCGCCGTCGGGCGGGTCCTGCTGTTGGTCATCGTGCTCATGGGTTCACGTCCTCGAATGCGTTGCTCGTGTGGTGGTCGTTGGTCGTTCCGGTGCCGCCGCAGGCGATGCACACGCCGTCACCGGCGCACAATTCGCAGTCGACGCCGTCACCGGCATTGGGGTAGGAATCGGGCAGCGTGCCGTAGCCGTCGCACTGATCGCACGCTCCCGATCCCGAACACCCGTCACAGGTCATCACGCCACCTCCTTTCGCGGTCGCGTTCTCTTCAGTCCGGCGCGCGATTGCGGACCGGGGTTTTGGGCATGGATGTAGCCACTGTGGAATTGTCAACGAACGGGGAACTGCGGTCCGACGAGTGCCGGAAACTTGGTCAGCGCGGCAGGGCGCGGGTGTGCCCGACGCGGCGGGCGCCGAGGTCGGCGCGGGCACCGGAGTGGTAGCCGTCGGTGCGGCCCGAGCCGGAGAGGGCACGGCGGCGCATGCTGCGCAGCTTCGGGTGTGCGGTGGCGACGTGGGCGGCGACCTGGTCGGTGCGGTCGCGCAGCACAAGGGCCGTGCTCGTGCCGTTGCTGGTGGCCGGCTGCTCGGTGGTGGCGCGCTGCTCGGCCCGCAGGAGCCGTGTGTAGACAGCAGTGGTGAACCCGGCCAGCCAGGAGCGGCGGTAGGCCGCCGTGGACTCGCCCCAGGTGTCGGGGCGGACATGCACGAGATCGCGCACGGCCTGGACGAGCAGGGAGGTGTAGAGCAGCTCCACGCGCTCCAGGTCGGAGCCGAAGCCGTAGACGCGCACGGTGTAGTGGTCGCCGATGGTGTGCACGGTCTGGCACCGCAACGCGTCCGACACCGACGTGAGGAGCTGAGCCTTGTCGCGGGCGTAGGGCTGCTCGACGACGATCACACGGTGGCCGATGTCGTCGCGGGTCCGGCCGGTGGCGGCGAGGTGGGCGGCGTCGATGCCGTGGCGGGCGATCAGCTCCGCGGCCTTGGCGTTGAACGCCTCCGCCTCCGCCGCGGTCACGCCGGCGTCCTCGGCCTGGGCGAGGAGCTTGCGCACCCGCTCCAGCAGCGAGGCCGGGGTGCTCACTTCTCACCGCCACGAGCCGCCGGGACCGCCGGGGCCAGCCCGACCGCCCGGAACGACAACCCGGACGTCACGCGCCCGTTGTCG
Organism: Pseudonocardia sp.; assembly: GCA_052387455.1. Taxonomy (GTDB): domain Bacteria; phylum Actinomycetota; class Actinomycetes; order Mycobacteriales; family Pseudonocardiaceae; genus Pseudonocardia. The sequence continues at coordinate 18,932 of JBQTJE010000230.1, read as the reverse complement.
CTCTTGATCTCGTAGGGAGACACCCGCGGCTGGACGAGCGCGACGCGGGCGCCCTCCTCGAACCCGTCGCCGGGGTCGGTCTCCAGGGTCACCTTGATCTCCTCACCCTTCGGCGCGCGGCCGTCGGGGCCGGGGCGGACCTTCGCGAACACGTGGACCACGAACTGCCGCACGCCCTCGCGGTTGGTCACGAACGACCCGTCCTCGCGCAGCTTGGGTGCCGGGGGCTCGACCACCGTCATGCGGTAGCCGTCGAGCACGACCGGGATGTTCTGCATCGCTCCTCCTGTGGTCGGTGCCGCACCGTCTGTGCGGTGACTCCATGACACCGCCGTGGGCAGGGACGTCCCCACCGCCAACAAGGGACGTGACAGGACGTCTTGAAGGTGCTACAAACGTCCCTGTCGGTACTGAAACGTCCCAGGGGGTCCCGGATGGCAACGAACGAGCGTCTGCGTGGTTCGCTGGCCGCCGCCCAGCTCCGGACAGCCGATCTCGCCGAGCGGATCGCCGTCGACGCCAAGACCGTCGAGCGGTGGATCACCAAGGGCCGGCAGCCGCACCGAACGCACCGCGTGGCCGTTGCCCAGGTGCTCGGCGTCGACGAGGGGTACCTGTGGCCGGCCGTGCTGACGTCGCCGGCCACGCAGTCCGCGAGCGTCGCCGAGTTGCTGGAGCTGCACCCGACCCGGGCCGCCGTCCCGCACGCGGTGTGGTCGGAGCTGATCGCCGGGACGCGCGAGGCGCTGGACGTGTTGACCTACGCCGGGACGTTCCTGTTCGAGCAGCACGACATCGTGGAGGTGCTGCGCGCCAAGTCGGCGGCCGGGGTGCGGTGCAGGTTCCTGCTCGGCGACGAGACGTCACCGGCGGTGCGCCAGCGCGCCGAGGACGAGGGCACGTCCGGCGGACTGGAGGGCCGCATCCAGCTCCACCGTCGTTACCTGCGCGACGTCGCCGGGCTGCCCGGCGTCGAGGTGCGCACGCACGGCACCACGCTCTACAACTCGCTGTTCCGGTTCGACCAGGACCTCATGGTCAACGGCCACGCCTACGGCGCGCCGGCCGGGCATTCCCCGGTGCTGCACCTGCGCCGGGTGCCGGGCGGACGCATGTGGGACCACTACCTGCGCTCGTTCGAGGAGGTCTGGAAGATCGCCACGCCGGAGACGTGACGCGCACCCGGCCGTCGGGTCATGCTGGAGGCCATGAGCCGCAGGGACTACTACCACGACCCGGACGCCCCGCCCGCCAACAGCGTCGTCCCGTCGACGACCGCAGCCGTGCGCGACGACGCCGGCCGCCTGCTGCTCATCCACAAGATCGATAACGACTTCTGGGCCCTGCCCGGTGGCGGGATGGATCTCGGCGAGTCGATCGCTGACGCGGCCGTCCGCGAGGTTGCCGAGGAGACCGGGCTGTCGGTCGAGGTGACCGGGCTGGTCGGGATCTACACCGACCCCGGTCACGTGATGGCCTACGACGACGGCGAGGTGCGCCAGGAGTTCTCCGTGTGCTTCCACGCCCGCGTGCTCTCCGGCGAGCCGCGCGAGGACGGATCAGAGACCAAGGAAGTCCGGTGGGTGGACCCCGCAGACGTGGCCGGCCTGTCCATCCACCCGTCCATGCGTCGCCGCATCGACGACGCGCTCGCGGGCCGGCCGACGCCTCAGATCGTGTAGGCGTCCTGCATCCGCTGCCGGGTGCGGTCGATCGCGGCGCGGATCGACGGTTCGGCCCGCAGCATCGAGCGGCCGACGATCGAGTCCGGTTCGTACCGGCTCAGGATCTCCGACAGCCGCTCGTCATAGGCCAGTTCCTCACCCCGCGGACCGGTCGTCATGTCCGCCATCCACAGCGCATCGGCCACCGGCGATTCCTCGCGCGGCCACACCGCCAGCTCCGCCGACAACCCCCGCTCTGCCGCCTCACACGTCGCCGCCGAGTGGTGGGCCACGAGCGCGACGAGCCGGGCCGGGTAGCCCTCTCGCTCCAAGTAGCGTGCGCCGTCGACCTGGTGCGCTCCCGTGTCGCGGAGATCGGGCGCGTAGCCGAGGTCATGCCACCACGCTGCGACGACGAGGAGCTGCCGGTCATCCTCGCCAGCGATGGCCGTCGTCAGCCCGTCCGCGCGCGCGGCCACAGCCTGCACGTGCGCCCACCGGTTCGCCAGCGGCTCCAGCAGCTCACGCGCCAGGCGCTCCGCGCTTGTCACCGACGGCATCCCTCGCACCGGACGAGTGTAGGAGCCCAGCATCCTTGACCACCTCCTCCGGGGCGCGCGGCCGCCGTGTTCAGACTTTCCCTACTTGTTAAAGGCGGAGCACGTCCCGGGCGCCGCGCGGCGCTGTGTCCGAGGCAGCCGCAAGCGCTCGCGCGGGGCGTGCGGCCTCCGGCCGGTCCCCGCGCGGCGCGCGGCTGCCCACGACGGAGCCGCGGATACCATCCGCGCATGGCTGACCCAACTCAGTTCAACCACGACAGGCTCGGACATCTGTTGTCTGACCGGCTGCTCCGCGTACCGCGTTTTCAAAGACGTTACTCGTGGCAAGACGAGCATGTCGCTGAGTTTTGGTCTGACATCCAGCGAGCTCGGACGCTCGGAAACTCCTACTTCATGGGAACTGTCGTACTTACAAAAGATAGCGATGATCCGAAGCGGCATCTCATTATCGACGGCCAGCAAAGAATTACAACCACGGCCATTCTCTTCGTCGCGATTCGCGACCGACTGCTAGAGCTTGGCAAGGAAAAGCTGTCGCAGGGAGTTGAAAGTGATTACCTCAGTGACTACGTGCTGACCGAGGAGGAGACTATAGCAAAGCTCGTCCTCAGTCCGGACGACCATGTCGCATTTTCAGCACTACTGGAACGTCGGGACGGCGGAAAGAATCTTGTCAGTATAGCTTACGGTAAGCTCAAAGCCAACGTTGACGCTCTCTCTCCAACTGCGGACGACTACCGACGCTTGATCGACCTCGTCAAGTACCTTGAAGACAATGTTCAGGTCCTCCTGGCGGTCGCTGTGAACATTGCTGAAGCGTATATCATCTTTGAGACGCTTAACGATCGCGGAGCGGATCTGACGACGGCCGATCTGTTGAAGAACTTCCTATTCAGTGAAGCGGGTGATAGCGGCATCGCCCACGCTGAGGCGGTGTGGACGCGAGTATCGGGGCGATTTGATAAGCCGGAAGAGCTTGTTAAGTTTCTTCGCTATGAGTACATGTCGCGGAAAGGTCGTGTAACAAATCGCGCTCTGTACAAGGCCCTTCAAGCTGACATCGGCCACGGGGCTGCCCCCGTTCGCAGGTATCTTGAAGGTGTCGAACAGGCCCTTGGGCGGTATGTGGCACTGCGTGAACCGGACGATGCCACCTGGTCGCCGCAGGCGGTCGAGGTCAAGGACTCCTTGCTGGCGTTTCGGCGGTTTGGTTTCGAATCAAGTATGCCGCTGCTCCTCGCGGCGTTCGAATGCTGGTCGCACACCGACGCGACTCGATTTGTCGACCTCGTCGCAAGCTGGTCGGTCAGAGCCTGGGTGGCCGGGAAGATCGGCGGTGGCGAGGCGGAAGGCGCGTTCTGCAATGCTGCTGTAGCAGTCACCTCGGGCTCCGCGGCGGATGCGCAAGCCGTTCGGTCCTGCATGCTCGATCTAGTTCCAAGCGATGATGAGTTCCGGCAGCAATTCATTGAGTATGGAGCCATCACGACAACGCGGGCAAAGTACATACTCGCCCGCTTGGAGCGACAAGCAGTCGTTGACTCCGGCTCTTATGCTGAAGCCATGCCCGACTGGAGCAGTAAAGGTGTTAGTGTTGAGCACATCTTTCCTAAGTCGCTAAAGCGGGAGAAGTTCTCCAATGATGCCGACTACGGCGAGTATCTTGGCATGAAGGAAAAGCTGCAGAACTTGACCCTCTTGGAGCGGAGCCTGAACAACGGCCTGGAGGATAAGCCGTTCGAGGAGAAGAAGGCCACGTATGCTTCATCGGCCTTTGGTCTCACGCAAGACGTCGGCTCGTTGCAGTCTTGGTCGTTCACGACCGCGGCGACTAGAGCTCGGGTACTTGCAGACCTGGCGGTAAGGGCATGGCCGCTCTAGCGTTAGGGGCGCCCTCGCCGGGCGGGCAGGTCTCCAGGATGGGGGCGTGCCATCCCGACGACCTCCCGGAGGGCTACCACGCGGCCGCCCGCGGGCAGAGCTTGGCGAGGTCGGCCGGCGGCGGCGTCGAGGGCTGCCCGCGGGCGGCCGCGTGGTCGGGCTGCGCCAGGTCGACGGGATGGCACTGGCAGGGCCGCCGTGTGCGGTGGGCATCGTGGTCGCGTCACCCGGGCGGGCGCGGGCCGGCGCTGGCGTAGTAGTGCTGACGCGCCGCCTTGACGATGTCGCGCATCGGGCCGGACGCGTGCTCGACGTTGAGCGGCGGCCGGTGGGTCTGGATGATCGCTTGCTCGACGTCGCGCGGGGTCGGGTGCTCGCACCACGTCACGTGCAGGTGCTCGACCATCCATGTCGTGAGCCGGCGCTCGTCGTCGTCGACCAGGACGACGCGGTCCGTCCACCGGGTGCGGTACTGCTCCGCGTCGAGCAGGAAGCCGGCGAGCGTGCGGCGCAGCGTCGAGCTGCCGGACCGGCCGAGGTGGTTGGACCCCAGCCGGCTTCGGAGCCTCGTCGCGATGCCGACGTAGAGCAGGCGGAGCTCCGGCGTGGACGGGTGCGCCGGTCCGGTGAGCGTTGGGAGCACGTTGGGGCTGGCCCACCAGGCGTAGAGACCGGGCGCGGCGGGCGCGAGCGTGCGGACGTTGCCCGCACCGACGGGATCCGCGAGCAGCTCGGCGGTGACGGCATCGGCGGGTGCGGGTTCCGGGGGCACGTCCGCAGCATGGCGTACCGAACCGACATTCTCGGCCGGACGAGGCAGCAGGAAGGCATCACGACCACCGACACGAGGCCGCACGGAGCGGCACAGCACGGCACGGCCACCAGCAGGAACGCGGCCGGGCGACGCCCGTCGGCACCGGTGATCCGCGTTCACACCGAAGAGGTCACTGGTTCGATCCCAGTATCGCCCACAGCCGAACGGCCTGGTCAGGAGCTTCTAGCGGGGTTCAGGACCAGGCTGTTCGTCGTTCTCGGGTGACGTGCCGGAGCCTTTCCGGAGCACGCGCCGCACCCGGAGCCAGGATGGCTTGCCGCCGTCACTCGGGCGCACCGATCCTCATGCCCGGGGTGCAGGTCCTCTCGGCAAGGCTGCCACGGGCCCGAGTGGAGTCCAGCAGAGTGGGGTACGGCAGGCCCGCAGGTGAGAGGCGTGGCGTAGTGGAGTGGGGCGGCCACCGCGTGATCTTCTTGAAGACCTACCACAGTCGAGGAGAACCACGCGATGACCGCTCCGTCGAGTATCGACCCGACTTGGTTCCTGCACGAGCAGCTGGTCCGCGTCGCCGGATCTGCTGCGACAGATGTCGACCACGTTCATGAAACACGCTGATGTCCGCGGAGAGGCCGACGCGGTCTGCGGCCGTGCGCGAGCTCGACACCCGCGCCGGCACCCTGGACGTGGCGATCCCGAAGCTGCGCGAAGGGGCTACTTCCCGGACTGGCTGCTGGTCGCGGAGCTCGACGCCCAAGTGAGCGAGTTCCGTTGCCGCCCGCTCGACCAGGGGCCCGGGCGTGAACGCGGACGGCACCGCCGTCGTCCCCACGCGCGACGGTCGACCTCACACGGGTTCGGTCGACGTCACACAGGTTCGGCAGGGTGTGAGGACGACGAACCGTGTGTGACGTGGCGCTTGCTTGCGGGAGTGGTATCGCGGGGCCGGGCCCGTAGGGTTGGCCGATGGCCCAGGCAGTCGGCGACGAGACCGTGAGGGCGGCCGCGAGCCGCATGGCCGAGGCCGCGAGTGCGTGGCTGGAGACGCTCACCCCCGAGCAGCGCGCGATCGGGGCGGGCGCCGCGCCCACGCCCGACCCGGACGCGGACGCCGAGCGGCGGCGCTGGTTCTACACCCCCACCGACCACGGCGGCCTGACCCTGCACGCGCAGCGCCCGGCGCAGCAGCGGTGCGCGATGCAGCTCGTGGCGTCGGGCCTGTCGCGGGCCGGTTACGTCACGGTCGCGACGATCATGGGCCTGGAGAACACCCTCGACCACACCGAGGGCTTCACGGCGTCGTTCGACCGCGAGCGCGGCCGCGACCCGGGGTTGTACTACCTGCGGGTGTTCGGTGAGCCCGGGGCCGCGGCACCGTGGGGATGGCGCTTCGGGGGGCACCACGTCTCGCTCAACAACCTCGTGGTCGGCGGCGCCGTCGTCGCCACCACACCGTGCTTCCTCGGCGCGGACCCCGCTTCCGCCCCGCTGCTCGGTTCGGTGCAGCGCCCGCTGGCCGGCCCGGAGGACCTGGCCCGCGAGCTCGTGCGATCGCTGGACCCCGGGCTCGCGGCGCGTGCGGTGCTGCTGTCCCGCGCGCCGTCGGACATCGTCGGCGGCAACCGCACCCGCGTCGCCGACGGCGACGAGGTCATCCCCCTCGCCGGCGTCTGGCGCGGCCGGTTCCGCGACGCGGCCCAGCAGGAACGGCTCCAGGCCATGAGCGACGGGATCGACGCCACGGCCGGGCTCGACGCCGCCGACCACCGGCGCATCGCCCTGACCGCCGCGCCGAAGGGTCTGCCCGGCGCGGCCCTCGACGCCGGGCAGCGCGAGCTGCTGCACGCGCTGCTCGCCACGTACCTCGACCGGGTGCCGGACCCGCTGAGCCCGATCGGCCGCTACGACCCCGGCACCGCGGACGGCCGCCTGGCGCTCGACGCCGTGCACCTCGCCTGGGCCGGCTCGACGACCCCGGGGGAGCCGCACTACTACCGGTTGCAGGGCCCCCGCCTGCTCGTCGAGTACGACAACACCCAGCGGCAGGTGAACCACGCCCACGCCGCCTGGCGCGACCCGGAGACCGACTTCGGGATCGACGCGCTGGCCGCCCACCGGGGGCGCGCGCAGTAGTCGCGCCCGCCCGGAGCTACTCAACACTTGAGCATTCACCGAAGCGATCCCGTCAAACTCTCGGTAGACGGTCAGGTGTCAGGTCGCCACAGTGGAACCCGTGAGCGGTCGCTGGAGCGCGGGTGTGATCCCGTACGCGGAGATGGGCTACTGGGAGCCGGACTACGAGCCCAAGGACACCGACGTGCTCTGCGCGTTCCGGATCACCCCGCAGGACGGGGTGCCACCGGAGGAGGCCGGGGCCGCGGTCGCGGGTGAGTCGAGCACCGCGACGTGGACGGTCGTGTGGACCGACCGGCTCACCACCCACGAGCACTACCAGGCCAAGTGCTACCGGGTGGACGCCGTGCCGGGCCGCCCGGGGGAGTTCATGGCGCTCATCGCCTACGACCTCGACCTGTTCGAGGAGGGGTCGATCGCGAACCTGACGTCGTCGATCATCGGCAACGTCTTCGGGTTCAAGGCGCTCAAGGCGCTGCGGCTGGAGGACATGCGCGTCCCGGTCGCCTACGTCAAGACCTTCCAGGGGCCCGCGCACGGCATCGTGATGGAGCGGGAGCACCTGGGCAAGTACGGGCGCCCGCTGCTGGGGGCGACGACGAAGCCCAAGCTGGGGCTGTCGGCGCGCAACTACGGGCGGGTGGTGTACGAGGCGCTGCGCGGGGGGCTGGACTTCACCAAGGATGACGAGAACATCAACTCCCAGCCGTTCATGCGCTGGCGCGACCGCTACCTCTACTGCATGGAGGCGGTGAACCGGGCGCAGGCCTGCGCAGGCGAGGTGAAGGGCCACTACCTCAACGTCACCGCAGCGACGATGGAGGACATGTACGAGCGCGCGGAGTTCGCCGCGGAGCTCGGCAGCGTCATCGTCATGATCGACCTGACCGTCGGGTACACCGCGATCCAGTCGATGGCGAAGTGGGCCCGTCGCAACAGCGTCATCCTGCACCTGCACCGGGCGGGGCACGGCACCTACACGCGGCAGAAGTCGCACGGCGTGAGCTTCCGGGTGATCGCCAAGTGGATGCGGCTGGCCGGGGTCGACCACATCCACGCCGGCACCGTGGTCGGCAAGCTGGAGGGCGACCCGAACACCACCCGCGGCTTCTACGACACCCTGCGGCTCGGGTACGCCCCGGCCGACCCGACGGCGGGGCTGTTCTTCGACCAGGACTGGGCGTCCATGCCGGGCGTCATGCCGGTGGCTTCCGGGGGCATCCACGCCGGGCAGATGCACCAGCTGCTGCACCACCTGGGCGAGGACGTCGTGCTCCAGTTCGGGGGCGGCACGATCGGCCACCCGATGGGGATCGCGTCGGGTGCGGAGGCCAACCGGGTCGCGGTGGAGGCGATGATCAAGGCGCGCAACGAGGGCCGGGACTTCCTCGCCGAAGGCCCCGACATCCTGCGCGCGGCGGCGCAGCACAGCCGGGCGCTCGACGTCGCCCTGGCCACGTGGGGCGAGGTCACCTTCGACTACGAGTCCACCGACGTCCCCGACGTCGTCGCGACCCCCACGACGGTCTGACCCGGATACCCGAGCGGAGCACCCGTGCGCATCACCCAGGGAACCTTCTCCTACCTGCCCGACCTGACCGACGCAGAGATCACCGCGCAGGTCCGCTTCTGCCTGCGCCGGGGCTGGCCGATCTCGGTGGAGTTCACCGACGACCCGCACCCGCGGAACTCCTACTGGGAGATGTGGGGGCTGCCGATGTTCGAGCTGAGCGACCCCGCGGGGGTGATGATGGAGATCGATGCCTGCCGCGAGGCCTGTCCCGACCACTACGTCAAGGTCAACGCCTACGACGCGAGCCTGGGCAGGCAGACCACCGCGCTGTCGTTCCTCGTGCAGCGTCCCGCCCACGAGCCGGGCTTCCGCCTGGAGCGCCAGGAGGGTGCCGACCGGCGGATCCGCTACACCACCCACGCCTACGCCGCCGATCGGCCGGTCGGCGACCGCTATGGCCCCTCCTGACCGCAACGGCGCGCCACCGGCACGGCGCAGCTTCGGGATGCCCGACCCGGCCGAGCTGCGCCGGACAGCGGCGGCGGCCGCTCCTGCCCCGCCCCGGGTTCTGCCCGCCGACGCCGTGGTCGACCTCGCGGCGCTGCGCCGCGCGGCCGGCGTCGACGAGGTGCTCGACGAGCTCGAGGCCGACCTCGTCGGACTGGAGACGGTCAAGCGCCGGGTCGCGGAGCTCGCCGCGCTGCTGCTGGTGGACCGCACCCGGGCGCGGTTCGGCCTCGGGACCCGCTCGCCGAACCTGCACATGAGCTTCACCGGCAGCCCCGGCACCGGTAAGACCACCGTGGCGCTGCGGATGGCCGGTCTGCTGCACCGCCTCGGCTACCTGCGCACCGGCCAGCTCGTGACCGTCACTCGCGACGACCTGGTGGGGCAGTACGTCGGGCACACCGCGCCGAAGACCAGAGAGGTGATCAAGCGGGCGATGGGCGGCGTGCTGTTCATCGACGAGGCCTACTACCTGTACAAGGTCGAGAACGAGCGCGACTACGGCCAGGAGTCCATCGAGATCCTGCTGCAGGTGATGGAGAACAATCGCGACGACCTGGTGGTGATCCTCGCCGGCTACGCCGACCGCATGGGCACCTTCTTCCGGGCCAACCCGGGCATGAGCAGCCGCGTGGCGCACCACCTGACGTTCCCCGACTACTCCGTCAACGAGCTGGAGCGGATCGGCCTGCTGATGGTCGCCGACCTGGGCTATCGGTTCTCCGGGCCCGCCCGGGCCGCCTTCCGGGACTACCTGTGCCTTCGGGCGGAGCAGCCCTGGTTCGCCAACGCCCGCAGCGTCCGCAACGCGCTCGAACGCGCCCGGCTGCGCCACGCCCGCCGGTTGCTCGACGGCGCCGATCCCCGCGTCGGCCGGGACGAGCTGATCACGATCGAGGACGCGGACGTGCGCGCCAGCCGGGTCTTCGACGGCGGCGCCGCCGAGCAGGCGCTCCCGGCCGGGCACACGGCGGGCTGAGCCCGTGGCCCGTCCCGCGGGAAGCTCGTGCGGGAGGATCCGCGGATGACGACCACGGCCCGGCTGCGCGCGTTCGTGCAGGTCGCCGACCACGGATCGGTGCGCCGGGCGGCGGAGGCGCTCGTCGTCACCGAGTCCTCGGTGTCGGCGGCGGTGTCCGCGCTCGCCGCGGAGGTGGGGGTGGCGCTGCTGGAGAAGGACGGACGCGGCGTCCGGCTCACCGCGGCCGGGAAGGTGTACGCGGCGTTCGCCCGCCAGATCCTCGGACTGCACGCGCAGGCGGTCGCGGCGGCCCGCAGCGAGACCCGCCCCGAGCACGGTCTGGTGCGGCTCGCGGCGGTCACCACCGCGGGCGAGCACGTGCTGCCGGAGCTGCTGGCCTCGTTCCGTCGCGAGTACCCGGGCGTCGACCTGCGACTCGACGTCGCCTCCCGGGACGCGGTGTGGCGGCGACTGATGCACCGTGAGGTGGACGTCGTGGTCGCCGGCCGCCCGCCCGCCGACCTGCCGGTCGCGGTGCGGGCCACCAGCCCGAACACGCTGGTCGTCGTCGGCGCACCCGGCTACGACGTCGGTGCGGGCCGGGCCACCTGGCTGCTGCGCGAGCCCGGCTCGGGCACCCGCGCCACCTGCCTCGGGATCCTCTCCGGGCTGGAGGCCGACCCGCCGCAGCTCACCCTGGGCTCGCACGGCGCCACGGTCGCCGCCGCGGTGGCGGGGCTGGGTGTCACGCTCGTGTCCGAACAGGCGGTCGCGGGCCTGCTGCGCGACGGCGCGCTGGCGGTGCGCCCGGTGCCCGGTACCCCGCTGTGGCGCCCGTGGCACCTGGTCAGCGGGCCGGTCGCCACCGCGAGCGCCGAGCTGCTCGTCGCCCACATCCTGGGCCGGCCGGGATGGCGCCCGCCGCCGGGATGAGACCGTCACCGACGCGGCGTCGTCGGCCTCGCCAGCCACAGGTCGATCACGAAGTCGGTGGCACAGTTGGCCAGGCAGACCATCAGCATGGCCAGCGCCGCCACGGCAGCCACCAGCGCGGCGGCGTCGGACGGGTCGGGTACCGGCGCCACCACGACGACGATCGCGATGGACGCCAGGGCGATGAGGTAGGCGAGCTCGCACGCCGCGATGCAGAAGAAGGCCTTGAGCCCCACCCCGGCGACCTCTTCGATCGAGCCGTCGAGAGTGGTGGCGCCGGCGGCGTCGGCCGTGACGAGATCGCGCAGGCGTTCGAGATCGGCCACGACCCGGTCGGCGCGCTTGGACCTGCGGCGGGTCACCGCGGCGCCACGCTGCGTGGGCCGCAGCGTCCCGACGATCGACGGGGCGCGTCCCGAGCGCCGCACGGTGAACGGTTGCAGGTGCAGGCCCAGCAGGCGGCCGTCCTCGATGCGCCCCGCGGCCGGGCCGTCCGGCGTCAGCACGCCCTCGAACTCGAGTGGACCGTCGTGGACCTGCTCGATGCGGACCGCCGTGCGATGCGCGCCGTCCGCCACCGAGGACCGGACGTCCAGGACGGCGCCGTCGAGATTCTCGACGGTGCACTCGTAGCCGAGCAGCGACCGACCGACGGGGTCGACCCGCAGCGTCGTGCGCGCGCGCAGGGTCGTGGTCTCGAACGTCCACGAGTACACATGGCGGGTGTCGGAACCCTGGTCGACGGTGATCACGGGTCTCCCGTTCTGGATCTCGCGCGGACGGCACGCCACCGTCGACCGGGCCATGGTGGACCGGCACCGCGCTGCCCGTCCAGGTAGTCCGGATCGTCGACCGACCGTCAGCGCGGGTCCTCCAGGCCGAGCTCGCCGGCGCGGTCGTAGGCGTCGTCGACGAGCACCGGAGCCCGGCCGGGGACGTCGAGCAGCGAGGCCGCCACCGACGCCCGGTAGCCCGACCCGCAGTACACCCAGACCTCCCCGGGCGGCACCTCGTCACGCCGGGCCGCCAGTTCGTGCAGCGGCACGTGCAGCGAGCCCGCGACCGCGCCCGCGGCGCGCTCGTCGGGCCGTCGGGCGTCCAGGACCTGCACCGGCCCGGCGCGCCGGGCAGCGGCCAGCGCGGCGAAGTCCGCGACGCGGTAGGTCCGGACCGGGTGCTCGCCGGCGAGCGCCGGCACGTCGCCCACCGCGGCCCCCGCGAACCGCTCCACGCCGATCCGCACCAGTTCTCGCTGCGCGCCGGCGACCTGCGCGGCGGTCTCGCCGAGCAGCGTGAGTGGGGTGCCGTCGTAGGGGTACAGCCAGCCGAGGTAGGTGGCGAAGGGGGTGGACAGCTCGAAGCCGAGCGAGCCGGCCAGGTGGCCCGCGGCGAAGGCCGTGCGGTGGCGCAGGTCGACGACCCACTCGCCGGCCTCCAGGCGCGCCCGCAGCTCGTCCGGGTGCACCGGTGCCGGGAAGGCCAGATCGGCCGGGCCGGGACCGGCGGCGTTGCGCGGACCCATGTGCGCGTAGTAGGCGGGGAACGGGCCGAGCCCGGCGACCAGCGCGTCGACGTAGTCCTGCTCGGACATCGTCAGCGCCGGGTTCGTGAGCCGCTGGTGGCCGATCGTCGACGCCGTGCCGCTGGTCGGGGTGGCTGAGCAGAAGCTGCCGAAGCCGTGCGTCGGGTGCACCGCCGCGGCCTCGGGCAGCTCGCTCGCCAACCGGCGCACCGAGCGGTACTGGGCGTGGCTCAGCGGGACCGTGTGCTCGGGGCCGAGCAGGTCGGGCCGCCCGGCCGAGCCGAACAGCATCGACCCCCCGGTGAAGACGGCCTCGACGGCTCCGTCGCCACCCTGGAGGGCGTAGCTCACGTGGGTGTGGGTGTGCCCGGGGGTGTGCAGCGCGCGCAGCCGCATCCCACCGGCGTCCAGCTCGTCGCCGTCGCGGACCGGACGGCGGTCGAACGCGACGTCGTCGTCCGCGGCGAGCACGTACGTCGCGCCGGTGCGGGTCGCCAGGTCCAGCCCGCCGGTGACGTAGTCGTTGTGCACGTGGGTCTCCAGGACGTGCGTGATCCGCACGCCCCTGCGCTCGGCCAGCGCCAGCACCCGGTCGACGTCGCGCTGCGGGTCGACGACCACCGCCACCGTGCCGTCGGTCGCGAGGTAGCTGCGGTCGCCCAGACCGGGCGTCTCGATCACGTCGACGTCGAACACGTCGACCACGGTAGCGCCGGGCGGGTTACGTGCGTGCCGCGCCGGTGGCGGTGCTCGCGAAGCGGCGCAGCCGCAGGCTGTTGCCGACGACGAACACCGAGCTGAACGCCATGGCCGCGCCGGCGAGCATGGGGTTGAGCAGGCCTGCGGCGGCCAGGGGGAGGGCGGCGAGGTTGTAGGCGAAGGCCCAGAACAGGTTGCCGCGGATGGTGGCGAGGGTGGCGCGAGCGAGGCGGATGGCGTCGGGGGCGGCGCGGAGGTCGCCGCGGACGAGGGTGAGGTCGCTGGCGTGGATGGCGGCGTCGGTGCCGGTGCCCATGGCCAGGCCGAGGTCGGCTTGGGCGAGCGCGGCGGCGTCGTTGACGCCGTCGCCGATCATGGCGACGACCTTGCCCTGGTCCTGCAGGCGCTTGACGACGTCGACCTTGTCCGCCGGCAGGACCTCGGCGATCACGGTGTCGGGTCCGGGGTCGATGCCGACCTGGGCGGCGACGGTTTGCGCCACGGCCTGGTTGTCGCCGGTGAGCAGCACCGGCGTGAGCCCGAGCGCGCGCAGCTGGGCGATGGCTTGGGCGGAGGTGGGCTTGACGGTGTCGGCCACGACGAGCACGGCCCGGGCGACGCCGTCGACGGCGACTGCCACGGCGGTGCGGCCCGCGTCCTGTGCGGCGCAGACGGCGTTGTGCAGCGGCCCGGTGAGTGGCCGGTCGAGCAGCGCGGGTCGGCCGACGATGACGGCGTGCCCGTCGACGACCCCCTGCACGCCGAGGCCTTCGCGGCTGGTGAACGCGGTGACGGCGGGCAGAGTGCCGACCCGCTCGGCGGCGCCGCGGGCGATCGCGGCGGCGATGGGATGCTCGGAGGCGTGCTCCAGCGCCCCCGCCAGGCGGAGCACCTCGACCTCGTCGACCTCGTCCGCGGTGTGCACCGCGTGCAGCGACATCTGGCCGGTGGTGACGGTGCCGGTCTTGTCGAGCACCACGGTGTCGACACGGCGGGTGGACTCCAGCACCTCCGGGCCCTTGATCAGGATCCCGAGCTGGGCGCCGCGGCCGGTGCCGACCAGCAGCGCCGTCGGAGTGGCCAGGCCCAACGCGCACGGGCAGGCGATGATCAGCACCGCGACCGCGGCGGTGAACGCCGCCGCCGCACCGCCGCCCGCGCCGAGCCAGAACCCCAGCGTCGCGGCTGCCAGGGCGATGACGATGGGCACGAACACCCCGGAGATCCGGTCGGCGAGGCGCTGGGCGGCGGCCTTGCCGGACTGCGCGTCCTCGACAAGCTTCGCCATCTGCGCGAGCTGGGTGTCCGCGCCGACCCGGGTCGCGCGCACCACGAGCCGCCCACCGGCATTGACCGTCGCGCCGACGACGGCGTCGTCGGGCCCGACCTCGACCGGTACGGACTCCCCGGTGAGCATCGCCGCGTCCACCGCCGACGTGCCGTCCTCGACGACGCCGTCGGTGGCGATCTTCTCGCCCGGCCGGACGACGAACCGGTCGCCGACGGTGAGCTGTTCGGTGGGGATGCGGACCTCGACCTCGCGTCCCTTGACCGAGCGCAGCACGGCCACGTCCTTCGCGCCCAGGTCCAGCAGGGCGCGCAACGCGGCACCGGCATGGCGCTTGGCGCGGGACTCGAAGTAGCGCCCGGCCAGGATGAACGTGGTGACCCCGGTGGCGACCTCCAGGTAGATGTTGCCCGCGCCGTCGGACGGGGCGATGGTGAGGGTGAAGGCGTGGGTCATGCCGGGCATGCCGGCGGTGCCCCACAGCAGGGCGTAGAGCGACCAGCCGAACGCCGCCAACACTCCCATCGAGATCAGGGTGTCCATCGTCGCAGTGGCGTGGCGCAGGTTCGCCCATGCCGCCCGGTGGAACGGCCACGCCGCCCACACCACCACCGGCGCGGCCAGGGTCAGCGAGATCCACTGCCAGTAGGTGAACTGCCACGCCGGGACCATCGCCATCGCGATCACCGGCACGGACAGCACGATGCTGACCAGCAGCCGGTCCCGCAGCGGACGGGTCGGGTCGACCTCGGCCAGCGCGGCGTCGGGCGAGCCCAGGGCGTCGGCGCCGTCGCCCGCCGCCCGCGGGGACGGGGGGAGCTCGGCGGTATACCCGGCAGCTTCGACCTGCGCGACGAGCACGGCCGGGTCCACCCCGGCCGGGGCGCGCACCCACGCTTTCTCCGTGGCGTAGTTGACCGTGGCGCGCACACCGTCGAGCTTGTTGAGCTTGCGCTCGATCCGGTTCGCGCACGACGCGCACGTCATGCCTCCGATGGACAGCTCGACCTCGGCGGTACGCGCCGGCAGGGCGTCCGTGGTGATGACGGTGCTCCTCTCGGGACGGGTCAGCGCCCGGGCGGATCAGGACCGGACGAGCCGGGCGATGGCGGCGCTGGCCTCGGCCACCTTCGCGTCGGCCACCGGCCCGCCCTCGGCGGCTGCCTGGGTGACGCAGTGTCGCAGGTGCTCGTCGACCAGGCCGAGCGCCACGGCCTGCAGTGCCTTGGTCGCCGCCGAGACCTGGGTGAGGACGTCGATGCAGTAGTCGTCGTTCTCGATCATGCGGGCGATGCCGCGCACCTGACCCTCGATCCGGCGCATCCGGTTGAGGTAGGCGTCCTTGTCCTGCGTGTACCCGTTCATCCGACGTCCCTTCGTCCCGGTCGCAGTTGATGATACCACCTAGGGGTATGAGGCGGCGACGCACCTGGTTCGGCCGCGGCCGCGCGTGCCGTCACCCCGCGTCAGACGAGTCGTTGACCCGGCGAGCGACGACGGGAGGCGACGGGATGGGCAGGCACCACACGGCGGGCCGAGCGTGGGCCGGGCCGGCACTGGCCGGGCTGGCGCTGGCCGGATCGTCGCTGGTCGGCCTGGCTGCCGCCGGACACGCTGCCGAGCCTGCGCCGGTCCCCGCCGTGCCCTGCACGAGCGTGGCGCAGGCGTGCGTCGACCTCGCCGCGGGGCAGGCCTGGCTCCTCGAGAACGGCGTGGTGATCCGCGGACCCGTCCCGGTCAGCAGCGGCGCCGAAGGCATGGAGACGCCGACCGGCGCGTTCCGCGTCGAGTGGAAGCACCTCGACCACATCAGCGGCGAGTCCGGCGTGCCGATGCCGTTCTCGGTGTTCTTCGCCCCGGGTGGCATCGCGTTGCACGAGGGCTCGACCGAGAGGGAGTCGGCGGGCTGCGTGCGGATGGAGCGCGAGGACGCGCGAGTGTTCTTCGACACCCTCGAAGTGGGGGATCACGTCGAGGTCCGTTGAGCCGTGCCGGTGACGGCACCGGGAGCAGCAGACGCGGTGTGTGAGACCCTTCGTCGTCATTCCCCCGATCGGGCACGGTATTGTCCGGCCCCCGGCGATGTGCGGAGGGACCGACGAATGGTCGACATGAGGTCCGTCGCCCCGGAGGAGGGTGCCCTCCTCGACGTGACCCAGCGGCTCGCGCGGCAGATCGAGCAGCAGCTCGCCGCGCTGCGACGGCTGCGCGAGCGTGCCCACGTCGACGGGGCGGCCGACGACGCGGGGCTCGGCGACGTCGAGCACCTCGCGCAGCGGATGGCTCGCGCGGCCGAGCGGCTGCGGATGCTGTGCGGCGCCGGCCCCGACGGGGCCGACCCGCGCGCTGTCGGAGAGGTTCTCGACCGCGCCGCCGCGAGCAGCGCGGAGCCCGTCCGGGTCACCGTGCGCCCCGCGCCGATCGCCACGGTCGGTGCCCGGGCGGCCGCGGAGCTGGTGCACGTGCTCGCCGAGCTGCTCGACGGTGCCCTCGCGGAGTCCGCGCTGGGCGTCACGGTCGGGGGGCGGCTCGGCCCGGCGGGTCTCACCGTGGACATCACCGTCGACGGCCCGCCGCGCGTGGACGCCCCACCGGCCGGCGGCGTCGCCGATGCCCTGGCCCGCCGCAGCGCCAGCGCGGTCCAGGTGCACCGGTCGGGTCCTGAGGGGCCCTACGCGATCGTCCTGTGCCCGGCGGCCTCGCTCACCGTCCCGATCCAGCGTCGCGTCGAGGCGGCTCGCGCGCCCGCGCGTCAGGAGATCGGGCACGACCCGGCGCCGCGCCGGGCCCGCACCGATCCGGAGACCGCCGCGCCGCTCCCGGCGGGCCTCGATCCGCGCGACCCGCTCGGAGTCGAACCGCGCGGTACAGATCCGCTTGGTGTCGACCCGCTCGGTGTCGACCCGCTCGGTGTCGACCCGCTGCATGCGGGCCGGAGCGGCGCCGACCCGCTCGTCCGTGCCCGCGCGCCGCTGGGCGGCGACATGTTCGGCGTGCGCTCCACCGGCTCGGCAGGTGGCGCGGCACTGTTCGGGCCGGCTCCCACCGGTGCCGGGTGGTCCGGTTCGGCCGCCGACCTGGCACACGTCGCGGCCCGGGGCGACGGTGCACGCCCGGCCGCACGCAACGGTTCGGCCGGCCCACGGCCCGCCGTCCCGCCCGATCTTCTTGCCGGGATGGCTGATCCGCTGTTCGGTCCGCTGCCGGCCCCGGCGAGGACGGACGAGGGGATCGCGACGCCGATCTTCGAGGCCGTCGCGTCCGCATGGTTCCGCGAGGACGACGGCCAGGGCCCCGTCGCGAGCTGGGACTCGCCGGGCGACGCGGAGTGGCGGGCCGCCGCGGCCCGGGCGGCCCGGTCGGAGGCGGCGCGGTCGCAGGACGCGGCGGACGCCACGACCGCGTCCGGGTTGCCGCGACGGCGTCCCGGCCGCCAGATGGTGACCCCACCGCTGCAGCGCGCAGGGGCGGCAGCGACCGCACCAGCCCGGGCCGAGGAGCGCGCCCCCGAACGGGTGCGCGAGCGGCTCGACGGCTACCAGCGTGGCCTGCGCCAGGGCCGGCACCGCGCCGTCGAGCCGGAGGCTCCGGGAAGCCGGGTCACGCGCTGGGCGTGACCGCCGGTTCGCCCCGTTCGGCGGCTCGACTGGCGGGGGCGGTGATCCTCCCGGAGCATCGTGCACGGCAGCGGAGGTGGCCGTGAGCACGATGTCGTGGTACGCGTGGCGCTGCGGCGAGCTGCTCGGTGCCGTCAGCGGGGTGCGCGTGCGGCTGGCGTGGTCCGGGCGCCCTGCCGGTGGCATGTGGGGCGGCTGGGTCGTGCAGTGGTGCGACGGGCCCACCGAGGCGCAGATGCGTGCGCTGGCCACGCAGCGCCTCGACGGTCTCGACAGCGCCGGGCCCGTCCCGGCCGACGACCTGAGCTACGGCCGCTGCCTCAGCACGACGGGGGAGGCGGCTGCCCTGCTCATCTGGCTGGAGCGCCATCCGTCGGCGCTGCGGGAGGTCGGTGCGGTGCACCTGGTCGCCGCCCGGGACGAGGTCCCCTATCCCGAGCGCGCCGACGAGCGCACGCGAGCCCGGGCCCGGGCCCTGCTCGCGCGCGGCCACGGAACCCTGGGCTACGAGGTGCTGCGCGAGCTCGCCCGGCACGCCCGCTGCGGCTGGCCCGCCGTCCTTCGCTGGCTCGACCGCGGATGCGTCGGGCCGGGCGTGGTCGACCTTGCCGCCGAGCGCGAACGCCGCCGCGCCCGCTGACCTCCGCCGCTGTTGTGCCGGCGGCGACCGCCGACCGCGCCGGTCAGTAGCGGCAGCGCAGCACCAGCATCGCCCGTGCCGGGACCCGCAACCGTGCGCCCGGCCTCGACCCGCGTCGCCGACCGCGGGCCAGCAGCGGGTCGGCGGTGTCGACGGCCACCTCCCAGTACCGCCCGTACGCCTCGCCCGGCAGCGTGAACGTGATCTGCTGGTGGTGGGCGTTGACCAGCAGCAGGAACGAG
>JBQTJE010000229.1:0-9019 GCA_052387455.1 Pseudonocardia sp. | reverse complement strand
CAAGGGCATGGAGCGGGCCGGCATCTCCAAGGTCGAGATCGAGCGCACGCGCGACCGCGTCCGGGTCGACATCTGGACCGCCCGGCCGGGCATCGTCATCGGCCGCCGCGGCGCCGAGGCCGACCGGATCCGGGGCCAGCTCGAGAAGCTCACCCGCAAGCAGATCCAGCTCAACATCCTCGAGGTCAAGAACGCCGAGTCCGACGCGCAGCTCGTCGCGCAGGGCGTGGCCGAGCAGCTGTCCAACCGCGTGGCCTTCCGCCGCGCGATGCGCAAGGCCATCCAGTCGGCCATGCGCTCGCCGCAGGTGAAGGGCATCCGGGTGCAGTGCTCGGGCCGCCTCGGTGGTGCGGAGATGTCGCGCTCGGAGTTCTACCGCGAGGGCCGGGTACCGCTGCACACGCTGCGCGCCGACATCGACTACGGCCTGTTCGAGGCCCGCACCACGTTCGGCCGCATCGGCGTGAAGGTGTGGATCTACAAGGGTGACGTCGTCGGGGGCCGCAAGGAGGTGGCCGCCAACGCGGCCGCCGCCGCCGCGCCGGGCGGGGACCGCGGCCCGCGCCGCGAGCGTCCCGCGCGCCGCCGCTCCGGCGCGTCGGGCACCACGGGCTCGGGCACCGAGGCCGGACGGGCCGCCGCCGAGCGTGGCGAGGGCAACGGGCAGGGCGGCGTGGCCACGATCGACGCCGCCCCCACCGCGCAGCCCGACAACGGCGGGGAGGCGTAGACCATGTTGATCCCCCGCAGGGTCAAGCACCGCAAGCAGCACCGGCCGCACCGCACCGGCGCGGCCACCGGTGGCACCCGCGTCGCGTTCGGTGACTTCGGTATCCAGGCGCTGGAGCCGGCCTACGTCACCAACCGGCAGATCGAGTCGGCGCGTATCGCCATCAACCGGCACATCCGCCGTGGCGGCAAGGTCTGGATCAACATCTTCCCGGACCGCCCGCTCACCAAGAAGCCCGCCGAGACCCGTATGGGGTCGGGCAAGGGCTCGCCGGAGAAGTGGATCGCGAACGTCAAGCCGGGCCGGGTGCTGTTCGAGATGACCTACCCCAACGAGACCACCGCGCGCGAGGCGCTGCGCCGCGCGATGCACAAGCTCCCGATGAAGTGCCGGATCGTGACCCGTGAGGGAGGCGAGCGCTGATGGCCAGCGGTAGCACGGCCGCCGCCGAGCTGCGTGGGCTCACCGACGAGGAGCTCACGCTCCGGGTGCGGGAGTCCAAGGAGGAGCTGTTCAACCTCCGCTTCCAGATGGCCACCGGGCAGCTGGACAACAACCGGCGGCTGCGGACCGTCCGGCACGACATCGCGCGGATCTACACGATCATGCGCGAGCGGGAGCTGGGTCTGTCGGCCGCACCCGACGAGAGTGACGAGGGCGCGGCATGAGTGAGGCAGTAACCCGCAATGAGCGGAAGGTCCGCGAGGGACTCGTCGTGTCCGACAAGATGGACAAGACGATCGTCGTCTCGCTCGAGGACCGGGTGAAGCACCCGATGTACGGCAAGGTCATCCGGCGGACCAGCAAGGTCAAGGCGCACGACGAGGCCAACACGGCCGGCATCGGCGACCGGGTCCGGCTGATGGAGACGCGGCCGCTGTCGGCGACGAAGCGCTGGCGGCTGGTCGAGATCCTGGAGAAGGCGAAGTGACCGACAGGAAATCCGACGGAGGAGCATTTCCTGTCGGGCAGAGGATGAGCCGCGAGCCCAGCGAGCGTCGATTCCCGAGGGGTGCGCTGTGATTCAGCAAGAATCTCGCTTGCGAGTGGCGGACAACACCGGGGCCAAGGAGATCCTGTGCATCCGGGTGCTCGGCGGATCGGGTCGTCGCTACGCCGGGATCGGTGACGTCATCGTCGCCACGGTCAAGGAGGCCATCCCGGCGGCCGGGGTCAAGCGCGGCGACGTCGTCAAGGCCGTCATCGTGCGCACCCGCAAGGAGCGCCGCCGGCCGGACGGGTCCTACATCCGCTTCGACGAGAACGCCGCCGTGCTGATCAAGCCGGACGGCGAGCCGCGGGGGACGCGCATCTTCGGACCGGTCGGTCGCGAGCTCCGCGACAAGAAGTTCATGAAGATCATCTCCCTCGCGCCGGAGGTGCTGTAACCGTGAAGGTCAAGAAGGGCGACACCGTCCTGGTGATCGCCGGCAAGGACAAGGGCGCGAAGGGCAAGGTCATCCAGGCCTACCCGACGCAGGACCGGGTCCTCGTCGAGGGCGTCAACCGCATCAAGAAGCACACCCGCATCACGCAGAACCAGCGTGGCGCGCAGTCGGGCGGGATCGTCACCCAGGAGGCGTCCATCCACGTCTCCAACGTGATGGTGATCGACGCCGACGGCAAGCCGGCCCGGGTGGGCCGCAAGCTCGTCGAGCCCGAGGACGGCGGGAAGGCCCGGCGCGTCCGGATCTCGCGGCGCACGGGGAAGGAGATCTGACATGACCACCGCTGAGGCGCCCGCGCTGCCGCGGCTCAAGCAGCGCTACCGCGAGGAGATCGCGGAGCAGCTGCGCGAGCAGTTCTCCTACGCCAACGTCATGCAGGTACCCGGCCTGGTGAAGATCGTCGTCAACATGGGGGTGGGTGACGCCGCGCGCGACGCGAAGCTCATCGACGGCGCCGTGCGCGACCTCGCGACGATCACGGGCCAGCGCCCGCTGGTCCGGCGGGCCACCAAGTCCATCGCGCAGTTCAAGCTGCGCGAGGGCATGCCGATCGGGGCCAAGGTCACCCTGCGCGGCGACCGGATGTGGGAGTTCCTCGACCGGCTGCTGACGATCGCGCTGCCGCGTATCCGCGACTTCCGGGGCCTGTCGGCCACGCAGTTCGACGGCCGGGGCAACTACACGTTCGGCCTCAACGAGCAGTCGATGTTCCACGAGATCAACCCGGACTCGATCGACCGCCCGCGTGGGATGGACATCACGGTCGTCACCACGGCCACGACGGACGAGGAAGGTCGAGCGCTGCTGCGCCGGCTCGGCTTCCCCTTCAAGGAGGCGTGAGATGGCCAAGAAGGCGCTCAGGATCAAGGCCGCGGCCACCCCGAAGTTCAAGGTGCGCGGCTACACCCGATGCCAGAAGTGCGGACGCCCGCGCTCGGTGCTGCGCAAGTTCGGCCTCTGCCGCATCTGCGTCCGCGAGATGGCACACGCCGGCGAACTGCCGGGCGTCAGCAAGTCCTCCTGGTAAACACCTTCGCCGCAGGCCCCCGAGAGGGGAACCGCGGTGGGAAATGAGACGTGGTCACCATGACGATGACCGATCCGATCGCAGACATGCTCACGCGTCTGCGCAACGCGAACTCCGCGTACCACGACCGGGTGGTGATGCCGCATTCCAAGCTGAAGGTGGCCATCGCCGAGGTCCTCCAGCGCGAGGGCTACATCGCCTCGCACGCCGTCGAGGACGCCGAGGTCGGCAAGTCGCTGGTGATCGAGCTGAAGTACGGGCGCAACCGGGAGCGCAGCATCGCCGGCCTGCGCCGGATCTCCAAGCCGGGCCTGCGGGTCTACGCGAAGTCCACCAACCTGCCCCGCGTTCTCGGCGGTCTCGGCGTCGCGATCATCTCGACATCGACCGGCCTGCTGACCGAGCGACAGGCACACAACAAGGGCGTGGGCGGGGAAGTCCTCGCCTACGTCTGGTGAGGGGGTAACACGATGTCCCGCATCGGAAAGCTTCCGATCACCGTGCCGTCCGGGGTCGACCTGGCCATCGACGGCCGCACGGTGACGGTCAAGGGGCCCAGGGGCACCCTGTCGCACACCGTGATCGAGCCGATCACCGTGGAACGCGACGACGACGGTGTCGTGCACGTGCGCCGCCCGGACGACGAGCGGCGCAGCAAGGCCATGCACGGACTGTCGCGCTCGCTGGTCCACAACCTCGTCGTCGGCGTCACCAGCGGCTACGAGAAGAAGCTGGAGATCCACGGCGTCGGCTACCGGGTCGTGCTGAAGGGCTCGTCGCTGGAGTTCGCGCTCGGCTTCAGCCACCCGGTCGTCGTCGAGGCGCCGGCCGGCATCACCTTCACCGTCGAGTCGCCGACGCGGTTCTCGGTCGCCGGTGTCGACAAGCAGCTGGTCGGCGAGACGGCCGCCAACATCCGCAAGCTGCGCAAGCCCGACCCGTACAAGGGCAAGGGCGTGCGCTACGCCGGCGAGGTCATCCGGCGCAAGGTCGGGAAGACGGGTAAGTGATGGCTGCCAACGAATCCACCGCCACGGTCTCGGCCAACGCGAAGAAGCGCGCCGGTTCGCAGGTCTCGGCCAAGCGCCGCGTCGCCCGCGGTCACCGGCACCACCGGCTGCGCAAGAAGATCAACGGGTCGGCGCAGCGACCGCGCCTCGCGGTGCACCGCAGCGCGCGGCACATGTTCGTGCAGCTCGTCGACGACCTGGCCGGGAACACGCTGGCCAGCGCGTCATCGATGGAGGCCGACGTGCGCGCGCTGGACGGCGACAAGAAGGCCCGCGCGGCCGAGGTCGGCAAGCTGCTCGCCGCCCGGGCCCGCGAGGCCGGGATCACCGCGGTGGTCTTCGACCGCGGCGGCTACGAGTACCACGGCCGCGTCGCGGCGCTGGCCGACGCCGCCCGCGAGGGTGGGCTGGAGTTCTGATGACCGACGAGACGTGGACGACGTGCTTGCAGCGTCGGACCATCAACACTGAGATCTGCTTGCAGGATCGAAGCATCAACACTGAAGGGATCGTCTGATGCCGGGACGTGCACGGCGTGACGGCGGGGGTCCGGGCGGGGGCAGCGGCGACAACCGCGACCGCCGGGACCGCCGCGACGGTGGCCGTGGCGGGGCGGCCCAGGACAAGACCCCGTACATCGAGCGGCTGGTCACGATCAACCGCGTCGCGAAGGTCGTCAAGGGCGGTCGGCGCTTCAGCTTCACCGCGCTGATGATCGTCGGAGACGGCGACGGCCTGGTCGGTGTCGGCTACGGCAAGGCCAAGGAGGTCCCGGCGGCGATCGCCAAGGGTGTGGAGGAGGCGAAGAAGAACTTCTTCCGCGTCCCCCGCATCGGCGGCACGATCGTGCACCGCGTGCAGGGCGAGGCCGCCGCGGGTGTGGTGATGCTGCGCCCGGCGAGCCCCGGTACCGGTGTCATCGCCGGCGGTCCGGTGCGCGCCGTGCTGGAGTGCGCCGGCATCCACGACGTCCTGTCGAAGTCGCTGGGCAGCGACAAC
Organism: Pseudonocardia sp.; assembly: GCA_052387455.1. GTDB lineage: Bacteria > Actinomycetota > Actinomycetes > Mycobacteriales > Pseudonocardiaceae > Pseudonocardia. The sequence continues at coordinate 3,805 of JBQTJE010000229.1, read as the reverse complement.
GCGATCAACGTGGTCCATGCCACGGTGGCCGCGCTGAAGATGATCCAGCGTCCGGAGGAGGTCGCGGCCCGTCGCGGCCTGCCGCTGGAGGACGTCGCCCCGGCATCGATGCTCAAGGCTCGTGCGGCTGCGGCCGCGGCCGGTTCGAGGGCGTGAGCACCGTGGCGACCAAGCTCAAGATCACGCAGCTGCGCAGTTCGATCGGGTGCAAGCGCAACCAGCGCGCCACGCTTCTCTCGCTCGGCCTGCGAAAGATCCGCCAGTCGGTGGAGCGGGACGACACCCCGCAGATCCGCGGCATGATCCAGACCGTCCGGCACCTCGTGACGGTCGAGGAGATGTCATGACTCCGATCAAGATTCACCACCTGCGGCCCGCGCCCGGGTCCAAGACTGAGAAGACCCGCGTCGGTCGGGGTGAGGGCGGCAAGCGCGGCAAGACGGCGGGCCGCGGCACCAAGGGCACCAAGGCCCGCAAGACCGTACCCGTCGCCTTCGAGGGCGGGCAGATGCCGCTGCACATGCGGCTGCCCAAGCTCAAGGGCTTCCGCAACCGGTTCCGCACGGAGTACCAGGTGGTGAACGTCGGCGATCTCGCCCGGCTGTTCCCCTCCGGGGGCACCGTCGGCCCGGAGGAGCTCGTGGCTGCCGGAGCGGTCCGGCGCAACCAGCTCGTGAAGGTGCTCGGCGACGGCGAGCTCGACGGCGTCGCCCTCACCGTGTCCGCGCACCGGTTCTCCGGCAGCGCCCGCGAGAAGATCGCGGCTGCGGGCGGCTCCGCCACCCAGCTCTGACCCCACCCGGGGGCCGAGCCGACCACGGTGTCGGCACGGCCCCCGGCGGTGGGTAGCGCCGCTGTTACAGTCGGGCCGCGTTCGGCCCACGGCCCGCCGCGTCCCGGCCGCCATCTCAGGAGGACCCCTTGCTCAGCGCCTTCCGGTCGGCCCTGGCCACGCCGGATCTCCGCAGGAAGATCCTCTTCACCCTCGGGATCGTGGCCGTCTACCGCCTCGGTGCCGCCATCCCGTCGCCCGGCGTCTCCTACCCCAACGTCCAGGAGTGCCTGCGGCAGGTCGAGGGCGGCGAGAACTCCAGCGTCTACTCGCTGATCAACCTGTTCTCCGGCGGCGCGTTGCTGCAGTTGTCGATCTTCGCGCTCGGCATCATGCCGTACATCACGGCCAGCATCATCGTGCAGCTGCTCACCGTCGTCATCCCGCGGTTCGAGCAGCTCAAGAAGGAAGGGCAGTCGGGCCAGTCCAAGCTGACCCAGTACACCCGCTACCTCACGATCGCGCTGGCCGTCCTGCAGTCCACGGGCATCGTCGCACTGGCCGACCGCGGCCAGCTGTTCGGCAACTGCACGCTGCCGATCATCCCCGAGAGCGGCGTCTACACCCTCTCGATCATCGTCATCGTGATGACGGCGGGCACCGCGGTCATCATGTGGCTGGGTGAGCAGGTCACCGAGCGCGGTATCGGCAACGGCATGTCGCTGCTGATCTTCGCCTCGATCGCGGCGCGCATCCCCGCCGAGGGCGCCAACATCCTCAACAACCCCGACGGCGGCGGCCCGCTCGTCTTCGCCGCCGTGTGCGTCTTCGGTCTCGCCATCATCGCGAGCGTCGTCTTCGTCGAGCAGGGCCAGCGGCGGATCCCGGTGCAGTACGCCAAGCGCATGGTCGGGCGCCGCATGTACGGCGGCACGTCCACCTACCTGCCGTTGAAGGTCAACCAGGCGGGCGTCATCCCGGTCATCTTCGGTTCGTCGCTGCTGTACCTGCCGGATCTGGTGTCCCGCCTGGCGGGCACGCAGGGTGGCGCCTTCCAGCAGTTCGTGCAGACCTATCTGGTCGACCAGTCGAACTGGTTGCACATCCTCCTGTACATCGCGCTGATCATCTTCTTCACCTACTTCTACGTCGGCATCACGTTCAATCCCGAGGAACGTGCCGACGAGATGAAGAAGTTCGGCGGCTTCATCCCGGGCATCAGGCCCGGCCGGCCCACCGCCGAGTACCTCCAGTACGTGCTCTCCCGGATCACGCTGCCCGGCTCGCTCTACCTCGGCATCATCGCCGTGCTGCCGAACTTCTTCCTCGGCATCACCGGTTCCGGTGCCAACCAGAACTTCCCGTTCGGCGGCACCGCGGTGCTGATCATGGTTGGCGTGGGGCTCGACACGGTGAAGCAGATCGAGAGCCAGCTCATGCAGCGCAACTACGAAGGCTTCCTGCGCTAACGTCGGACGGTCGACCGGAGCGTCGTGCTCCGGTCAGCGGGTAGTGGTTCCAGCAGCCTCAGGAGGTCGGTGTCGCGTGCGTCTCGTTCTGGTGGGTCCCCCGGGTGCAGGCAAGGGAACGCAGGCGGAGCGTCTCGCCGAGCGGCTCGACGTCCCGCACATCTCCACCGGCGATCTCTTCCGCGCCAACCTCCAGCAGGAGACCTCGCTCGGTCTGGAGGCCAGGCGATACATGGACGCGGGCGAGCTCGTGCCCGACGAGGTCACGGTCGCGATGGTGCGCGACCGGCTGGACAACGGCGACGCAGCCAAGGGCTTCATCCTCGACGGCTTCCCGCGCAACGTCAGCCAGGCCGAGTCGCTCGGCGAACTGCTCGTCGAGCGGGGCGAGTCGCTCGACGCCGTCGTCGAGCTCCAGGTGTCGGAGGACCTGCTGGTCCGCCGGCTGCTGAGCCGCGGCCGCACCGACGATACCGAGGACGTCATCCGCCGCCGCCAGCAGGTGTACCGCGACGAGACGGCGCCGCTGCTCGCGCACTACGCCACGGACCTGGTCACCGTCGACGCCGTGGGTTCGGTCGAGGAGATCACCGACCGCGTCACCGAGGCACTCCGGTCGACCTGATGCGGGTGCTCCAGAGCGTGCGGGGTGTCGTGGCGCGTTGGCGCGGCCGCGACATCGAGCTGAAGAGCGCCGCCGAGCTCGACGCGATGCGCGCAGCGGGGGCGCTCGTCGCCCGCACCCTCGTCGCCGTCACCGACCTGGCCCGGCCCGGGGTGAGCACCGGCGAGCTCGACGAATTGGCCGAGCAGACCATCCGCGCGGGCGGAGGTGTGCCGTCGTTCCTCGGCTACCACGGCTTCCCCGCCAGCATCTGTGCGTCGGTGAACGAGCAGATCGTGCACGGCATCCCGTCGGCGGAGCGGGTGCTCACCGACGGCGACCTGGTGTCCGTCGACTGCGGGGCGATTCTCGACGGCTGGCACGGCGACTCTGCGGTGACCATCCCGGTCGGGGCGGTGTCGGACGCGGATCTGGCGCTGTCCGCGGCGTGCCGGGCCGCGCTCGACGCCGGGATCGCGGCGGTACGGCCGGGCGGGCGGCTCACCGACATCTCCCACGCGGTGCAGTCGGCATCGCTGGCGGCGTCGCGACGCGATGGGGCGACCTACGGGATCGTCGCCGACTACGGCGGTCACGGCATCGGTTCGTCGATGCACATGGACCCGTTCCTGCCCAACCACGGCGACCCGGGCCGCGGCCCGCGGCTGCGTCCCGGCATGGCGCTGGCCGTGGAGCCGATGCTCACCGCGGGCGACCCCGAGGCGCTGGAGCTGGCCGACGGGTGGACGGTGGTCACCGTGGACGGCAGCAAGGCGGTGCACTGGGAGCACACCGTGGCCGTCACCGAGGACGGTCCGCACATCCTCACCGTCCCGTAAACCCGCGATCGAGTCGGCGTAGACCTGTCGCTACGGGGTTGCGCCACCGGTGCCGTCCCGCGCCACGGGCGCCTGCCGGTCACCCTCCGCTCCGCGCGTCTTGTCGGCCGGCGGGAGCGTG
>JBQTJE010000228.1:0-4403 GCA_052387455.1 Pseudonocardia sp. | reverse complement strand
GGGCGGCTGCGCGACCCGGCGCAGGTCGCCGCGCAGCCGCTGCACCGCCACCGCCCGGTCGATGAGGCAGGCGACCAGACCGGTCGTCGCCACCGCACCGGTGACCAGGCGCAGCACCCGCAGCACCGGGTCGGTCACGAGCCCGCCCGCCTGCTGCCATTCGACGACGAGCAGCACGCCGAGCACGGCGAGACCGGCGATCACGGCGACATTCCCGACGGTCAGGGCCACGAGCGTGCGCGGGCCGGGCGCCGCCGGGAGGCCGGTGGAGGCCCACGGCGCGGGACGGGGATCGGTCATCGCAGGTGCCAATCGGTGTCGTCGCCGTCAGTGATGCTGCCGTCGCTGCTGATCCCGGTCGTGGAGCGGGGCCAGTCGCTGCGCGGGAACGCGGCGTCGTTGGACACCCGCCGCTCCAGGGCGGCGGCGTTCGTGGCGGCGGTCTGGGCGGTGTCGTGCAGGCTCAGCACGACCGTGGTGAGGAACGCGCCGAAGGCGGTGATCGCGGCCGCGGCGAGAGCGGCCGCCACCGGCGCGGTGACCACACCCGCGGCGATGACGGATGCCGCGGCCAGCGCGGCGACGAGGACGAGCGCTGCCGCGGCGACCTGCACCGCGAACCCGAAGATCGCGTTCGCCAGGTCGTTGAGGGTGGTGTCGAGCTCGTCGGTGACGGTCTTGATCGTGGTCAGCGCCTCCTGCTGGGGGCGCAGGGTGTTGCGGTAGGCGTCGGCGGCGACCCCGGACCAGTGGTCGTCGGCGCGCACGCCGTCGAGGGTGGCGGTGCCGGCGAGGCGGCTCGCGGCGCCGCCGATCTGGTCGGCCCACACCTGCCCGGCCGCGCGTAGGGCGTCCGGGTCGCCCGCGTAGGACAGGATCTCCCCGAGCTGCGCGACGGCCGAGTTGAACAGCCGCCCGAGTTCCTCGACGGCGTCGACGAGCCCGCCGACGAGGAAGCCGGCGGACGCGCGGAGCACGCCGTCGATCGCCGAGATGATCGCGTTGACGATGCCGGCGGCCTCGTCGACGCCGAGGCGGATGTCGGTGAGCACGCCGGTGAAGTCGCCGGTGGCAGCGGTCGCGGTGGTCATGGCGGGGTCCCCTTCCGGGCGGGTCAGTAGATGTCGCGGAGCCGGTGGGCGCCCGCGATCTCGTCGGCCTCGTAGGCGTCGGCGCTCGCACGCAGCGCCGCGGCGATGTCGTCGAAGTTCGCCGCGCCCGCGGTGAGCAGCGCCGCGAGCTTGCTGCGCAGCGCCTCGTGCGCGGCCGCGACGGCCTGCCCGGCGAAGGAGAACGCGGCCGGCGCGACGGTGAGGCCGCCGGCGACGCCTGCGGCGGTGCCCAGCTCGGCGGCGGCGCCGCGCCACTGGTCGGCGTCGGCGCGCAGCGCGTCGAGCGCGACGGCGATCTGGCCGGAGGTCGGTGCCATCAGCGGGTGCTCCGTTCGTGGGATCCGGGCGGTTCGGGCAGGGTCCGTTCGGGCAGTGGCGGTTCGCGGAAGTGCGCCGCCACGGGGGACGCGTCGAGCAGGGTGCGCAGGTCGGGGCAGCCGTCCAGGGCCCGGTCCGGGAACGTGGCGTGCAGCCCCACCCCCCGGCCCAGCGCCTGCTCGAGGTGCAGCTCGAGCTCGTGGTCGGGGGCTGCGGCGCCCCAGTGGGCGTCGAGCTCGACGGCGACGATCCCGCTGGCCGCCACGGTGACGGTGACCAGCCGCGCCGGGTCGGTGACGGTGTGGGCGGTGGCGGCGAGGTCGGCCAGGCGCAGCCGGAACTCCCGCAGGTCGCGCCACGCCCGGCGGACGCGGTCGGCGTCCGCGTGGGTGACCGGCTCGGCCCGCGGCTGGGTGACGGCGGCCGGGGCGGTGAACCCGGCCCGGGAGGCGAAGGGGCCGAGCGGGGCTGTGCCGGCAGGCGCGAGCGCGCCCGCCTCCGCCCACGCGGCGAGGCGCGCCGTGGTCGCGGCGGTGAAGGCCTGGAGGACCGCGATCCCCAGGCCGGACGGGCGCACCGCCGCGCGCCAGCCCGGCGACAGCGCCACCCGCACGGAGGTGGCGGTGCCGTCGATCTCGACCCGGACCTGCGCCGAGGGGTCGCTGCCCGCGTGCCGGACGGTGGCCGCGAGCGCCGATGCGTCATTCATGATCGGCAGGCTAGGCGGCGGCGGCCGCGCCGTGGGCGGAACGGACGAACTCGCCTGCGCCGTCGGTCCGCGCCGATGCTCCTATGGATCGTCAAGCCCTGTCTTGGGGCTGAGGCCTTCCTCCGGCTGTGATCGTCTCGCTCCGCTTGTCGGTGTCAACGTCGTTGGGGCGCGCGGCGCGGCGGGGGCAGGACGGTTTAAACACCAACGCGGCGCAAGGGCAGGCCGGGCCGGGGGGAGGGGCCGGGGAGCCGGACCGGGGGGAAGCCGTGCGAGCTGTGCGCGGCGGTCATCACCGCGCGGGTGACCTCACCGAGGTAACCACCCACACCGGTGCGCGGGTCGGCGCCGAGCAGGGTCCCGGGCTGCCACGCCTGCGGCCGCCGATCGGGAATCTGTGGGGTGGCGAACCCGACCGGTTGCGGTCGCCACCCGCCGGCCTGCACGTCCAGGCCGCGGTGGTCGCTCGGGTCCAGCCCGGTCATCTGCGCCCACACACCCGGCGCGGCCGGGGCCGCGCCGCGCGAACCGTCGAACTCTGCGCCCTGGTCTTCGGGGCCGCCGGCCAGGGCAGGCGGGTTAGCAGTGGCGAGTGGGGGCTGCTCGATGATCTCGGGGGTCCCGGCCGGGCCGGGGACCTCGTCGACGGGTTCCTCGACCCCGGCGGGCAACTCGACCGGCACGACATCACCGACACCACCAGACAGGTCGACGGGCGCGACGTCGCCCAGGCCCGCGGGCAGGTCGACCAGGCCGACCGACAGGTCGTCAGGCAAACCCTCGCCGAGACCGGCGGACAGGGAGTCCCCGAGACCACCGGCGAGGTCATCGCCACCCGGGCCACCTGGGCCTACGGGGGCACCGCTGTCAGGTCCGGGGGTGTCCAGGCCGAGGGAGGACAGCACCTGGGTGACCAACCCCATGATCCAACCGATCAGACCGCCCGAACCACCGGCGCCACCGGACAGGTCCGCAAGACCTCCCGGGCCGAGCTCACCGTCGCCGGGCCCACCCCGCCCCGGCCACTCCGCCACGCTCGACCATCGGTCGTGGTCGGGCCGGTCGCCGGTGCTCGACCACCGACCACCCCCAGGCCAGCCGCTGCTGCTGCTCGATGCACCACCGGTGCCCGGCCACGCCCCGGACGGACCCGTGAGATCCGGACCGCCACCACCGCACTGCGGCCCGTGACACCCATCCGGCCCACCACCCCCGCCGACGCCGACCGCCGGGGCCGAGATACCCGACACAGCCGCCACCGGAACCACGGAGACCGGGATCGTCGGCTCGACCGACGCAGCGGCGGTGAGCGCGGCCCACGCCGCAGCGAGACCGACCACACCGACCAACAACGACGCCGGCAACACCCGCACCACCCGGCCGAAGATGCCCAGCGCAGCCCACAGCCGGGGCACGACGCGTACGCGCCATCCCGCAGCTGAGCGCACCGACACCAGCAACCGAACCAGGCTCCCGAACCGTCAGGGCCCCACCGAGCTCGTCGCACCGCACGTCGCGCGGAACAGAACAGGGGCACGTGGGAACAGTCGAAACCAGAGGGCCTGCAAAAACTGGGCGGACACGTCACGCCACAGCAGAACCCTGTTCCCGGCGGCACATGCTGGTCACACGCACGCCCCGTGACTCCGGGCACTTGCCACGTCCACGCTCAGACACCGAACGCCACACGCCAGAGCGACCGTAGCGGCGATCAGCCCCACCGACAACACCGGATCCCGTCCAGCCCCCGGCCGACCCCCCCGAGACCGGACACCGGACCGGCACACTGTCGCGGTGCCCGGACTCCTGATCGGCTACGCCCGCTGCTCCACCGACACCCAGGACCTCACCGCCCAACGCGACGCCCTGGCCGCGCTCGGCGTCGACCGGGTCTATGTCGACCACGGCCTCACCGGCACCCACCGCGCCCGGCCCGGCCTGCGCGAGGCACTGGCCGCCTGCCGCGCCGGCGACACCCTGGTGGTCACCAAGCTCGACCGCCTCGCCCGCTCGGTCCCCGACGCCCGCGCCATCACCGACGAGCTCACCACCGCGGGGGTCCGCCTCAACATCGGCGGGAGCGTGCACGACCCCACCGACCCCATCGGGCGGCTGCTGTTCAACGCTCTGGCCATGGTCGCGGAGTTCGAGGCCGACCTCATCCGGATGCGGACCCGCGAGGGCATGAACCTCGCCCGGGCGAAGGGTCGGCTGCGCGGCAAGCAGCCCAAGCTCTCCCCCCGCCAGGAGGCCCACCTGCTCGC